>DASXIJ010000105.1:0-4171 GCA_036498045.1 Solirubrobacteraceae bacterium | reverse complement strand
ACCTTCTTCAGCTCGCCCATGATCCGCGACTTCATGTCGTCGTAGGTGATTCCCGTCTCATCCTCTGACACGGCGAAGCCGAGCGGCGTGTTGCGCGCGATCTCCGACGCTCCGATGTTCGACGTCATGATCACGATCGCGTGGCGGAAGTCGACCGTCCGCCCCTGCGCGTCGGTCAGCCGTCCGTCCTCGAGGATCTGCAGCAGGATGTTGAAGACGTCCGGGTGCGCCTTCTCGATCTCGTCGAGCAGCAGCACGCTGTACGGCTTGCGGCGCACGGCCTCGGTCAGCTGGCCGCCCTCGTCGTAGCCGATGTAGCCGGGAGGCGACCCGACCAGGCGCGAGACCGCGTGCTTCTCCATGTACTCGGACATGTCGATCCGGATCATCGCGTCGTCGTCGCCGAACAGGAACTCGGCGAGCGTCCGCGCGAGCTCGGTCTTGCCGACGCCGGAGGGGCCAAGGAAGATGAACGAGCCCGTCGGCCGCTTGGGATCCTTCAGCCCCGCGCGCGACCGGCGGATCGCCTTCGAGATGACCTCGATCGCTGGGTGCTGGCCGATCACGCGCTTGTGCAGTTCGTCCTCCATCCGCATCAGCTTCTGCGTCTCGGCCTCGGTCAGCTTGAACACCGGGATGCCGGTCCACATCGAGACGATGTCCGCGATCTCCTCTTCGCCGATCGACGGGCGGTCGCCCGACTCGCCCGATTCCCACTCCTGCTCGAGCTCGCGTTTCTTGTTCGTCAGCTTGCGCTCGGTGTCGCGCAGCGCCGCGGCCTTCTCGAACTCCTGAGCCTCGATCGCGGCCTCCTTCTCACGGCGGGTCGTCTCGACCTCGCCCTCGAGCTCGCGGTTGGCCGGCGGCGAGGTCATCGACTTGATCCGCATCCGCGAGGCGGCCTCGTCGATCAGGTCGATCGCCTTGTCGGGAAGGAAGCGGTCGGAGATGTAGCGGCTGGCGAGTTCACCCGCGGCGCGCAGGGCCTCGTCGGTGATCTGCACCTTGTGGTGCTGCTCGTAGCGGTCGCGCAGGCCCTTGAGGATTTCGACCGTCTGGTCGACCGTCGGCTCGTCGACGCGGATCTGCTGGAAGCGCCGCTCGAGCGCCGAGTCGCGCTCGAGGTACTTGCGGTACTCCTCGAGCGTCGTCGCTCCGATCGTCTGCAGTTCGCCCCGCGCGAGCGCCGGCTTGAGGATCGACGCGGCGTCGATCGCGCCCTCGGCCGCGCCGGCGCCGACGAGGTTGTGAAGCTCGTCGATGAACAGGATGATGTCGCCGCGCTGGGTGATCTCCTTCATCACCTTCTTCAACCGCTCCTCGAACTCGCCGCGGTACTTCGAGCCGGCGACGAGCGCCGCCAGGTCGAGCGTGTAGATCTGCTTGTTGCGCAGCAGCTCGGGCACGTCTGAGCTCGTGATCCGCTGGGCCAGGCCCTCGACGACGGCCGTCTTGCCGACGCCCGGCTCGCCGACGAGCACCGGGTTGTTCTTCGTGCGACGCGAGAGGATCTGCATGATCCGCTCGATCTCGGTCTCGCGCCCGACGCATGGGTCGAGCTTGCCTTCGGCGGCGAGCTTGGTCAGGTTGCGCCCGAACTGGTCGAGCAGCTTGGAGGACTTCTTGCCCTCGCCCGGCGCCGCGCCAGAGCCAGAGCCAGAGCCACCGGACTGTCCCTGACGGCGACCGCCGGGGCCCGACAGCATCCGGATGACCTCGTTGCGGATCTTCTCGGAGTCGGCGTCAAAGTCGAGCAGGATCCGGGCGGCGACGCCCTCGTTCTCGCGGACGAGCCCGAGCAGGATGTGCTCGGTGCCGATGTAGTTGTGGCCGAGACTCAGCGCCTCGCGCAGCGCCAGCTCGAGGACCTTCTTCGCGCGCGGCGTGAACGGGATCTGGCCCGACGTGACCTCCTCACCGGAGCCGACGATCCGCACGACCTGCGCACGGACACGCTCGACGGTGATGTCCAGGCTCTCCAGCACGCGCGCCGCGAGGCCCTCCTCCTCGCGGAGCAGGCCGAGCAGGATGTGCTCGGTGCCGATGTAGTTGTGCTTGAGCGTCCGCGCCTCCTCCTGCGCGAGAACGACCACCTGCCGGGCCCGTTCTGTAAATCGCTCGAACATGCTTGCTTCCTTCCTGCGAGGACGGTGCCTCTGAGAGAGCTATGTGGTCTGGTCTTTCGGGGGTGGACGCCTCCACGGCAGTCTACCAACCGGTTCCGCGTCCCCTTCGGGCTCAATCGTCACCGCGAGCGCCCAGCTTGAGGACGGGAACGCGGCTTGGCCCACGCGTGCAGGGCTTTCCTTGAATCAGTCGCGCAGCGCCGGGAACAGGACGACCTCGCGGATCGACTCGCGCCCCGTCAGCAGCATTACGAGTCGGTCGATTCCGAGGCCGACGCCCCCGGCCGGCGGCATTCCCTGCTCGAGCGCGGCGATGAACAGCTCGTCGTAAGGCTGGGTCTCCTCGTCGCCCGTCTCGGCGGCGCGGCGTTGGGCCTCGAAGCGCGCCCGTTGGGCGTCGGCGTCGTTGAGCTCGGAGAAGGCGTTTGCGATCTCGACCCCGCCGGCGAACGCCTCCCAGCGCTCGACCAGTCCCGCCGTCGAGCGGTGCTCGCGTGCGAACGGCGACAACTCGACGGGGTAGTCGAGCACGAACGTCGGCTGCACGAGCGTCGGCTCGACGTGCTTGGACAGCAGGTCGTCTGCCATCTGCGCCCAACTTGCATCGCGCGTCTGGATCTCCAGGCCGCGGCGCTCGATCTCGGCGCGCAATGAGTCGGCGTCGGCATGCGCCGCGAGGTCGATCCCGGTCTCCGCGGCGATCGCGTCGATGAAGCGGACACGCTGCCACGGGGAGGCGAAGTCGAGCTCGCCGGCGTAGCCGATCGCGTCGGCGGCCGCGCGCACGAGCGCTTCCAGGCGCTCGGCCTCGACCACGTAGTCGGCGTAGGCCTCGTAGAACTCGACCATCGTGAACTCCGGGTTGTGCTTCGTCGAGACGCCCTCGTTGCGAAAGTCCTTGCCTAGCTCGTAGACGCGCTCGAGGCCCCCCACGAGCAGGCGCTTGAGGTACAGCTCGGTGGCGATCCGCAGGTAAAGCGTGCGGTCGAGCTCGTTGTGGTGAGTGGTGAACGGGCGGGCGAGCGCGCCGCCGTACAGCGGCTGCAGCACCGGCGTCTCGACCTCGACGAAGCCCTCGCGGTCGAGATAGCCACGCACCGCCGAGACGATCTTGGCGCGGTCGACGAACACGCCGCGAACCTCGTCGCTGGCGATCAGGTCGAGCTCGCGCCGGCGATAGCGCGTCTCCACGTCGTGCAGCCCGCCACGTTTGTCGGGCGGCGGGCGCAGCGCCTTGGCCAGCAGCGCGAAGTCGTCGACGCGCAGCGAGATCTCACCCCGCTTGGAGCGCAGCGCCGCTCCATCGACGCCGATCACGTCGCCGATGTCCAGCGACGTCAGCCGCGCGAACGCCTCCTCGCCAAGGACGTCGCGGCGCGCGTGCAGCTGGATCTTGCCCGTCCGGTCGACGACGTCCAGAAACGCGGCGCCGCCCGAGCCGCGGCGCGCCGCGAGGCGACCGGCGACGCGGTGTTTGTCCTCGGTCTCCTCGCCCGGTTGCAGATCCTCGTACGCGCCCAGCACGTCGGCGATCGGCTCGACGTGCTGGTAGGTGTACGGGAACGCCGTCGGGTCGGACTCGCGCAGCCGCTCGCCCTTGGCTCGGCGCTCGGCGATCAGCTCGGGGAGGCCGTGTTTGGTGTGCTCGGCTGGCTCGCGATCGTCGGGGCCGCTCATCGCGGCGAGACTACTTCAGCCCGACGTCGATCTTGGTGATCTTCAGCTTTCGCGCCGGACCGCGCGGCACCTTGACCGCGACCGTCTCGTTGCGCTTGCGCCCGATCAGCGCACGGCCGACGGGCGACTCGTTGGAGAGCTTCTGCTCCTCGGGCTTTGCCTCGGCCGACCCGACGATCGTGTACTTGACCGACTTGCCGGTCTTTTCGTCTTTGACGTGCACGACGGAGCCGATCTGCACGACGTCGGTCGACAGGTCCTTCGTCTCGATCACGCTCGCCATCCGCAGCTTCTCCTGCAGCTGCGCGATCCGGCTCTCGAGCATCGCCTGCTCGTTCTTGGCGTCGTCGTACTCGGAGTTCTCGGAG
>DASXIJ010000104.1:0-23848 GCA_036498045.1 Solirubrobacteraceae bacterium | reverse complement strand
GTCGACGCCACGCCGCCGAGCCTCAGCGTGACCTGCCCGAGCAGCGTGCTGCTCAACGGCAAAGCCAGCGCGACCGTCACCGCGTCCGACGGTCAGTCGGGCCTGGCCAGCGACCCGAGCGGCAGCGTCAGCGTGAACACGGCGACCGTCGGGGCCAAGACGACGACGCGCACGGCGACCGACAACGTCGGACACGGCACGACCAGGTCATGCACGACCGTCGTCGGCTACGCATTCAGCGGGATCCTGCAACCGGTCAACCCGGACGGGTCGAGCATCTTCAAGCTCGGCAGCACGGTCCCGGTGAAGTTCGGCCTCACCGACTCGAGCGGCGTCGTGCAGCCGGCCGCCGTCGCCAACCTCACGGTCGCGAAGGTGACCAACGAAATCGACGGGACCTACGTCGAGGCGACGTCGACCTCGGCGGCGACGACCGGCACGCTGTTCCGCTACGACCCGTCGGGTCAGCAGTACATCTTCAACCTCGGCACAAAGGAACTGAGCAAAGGCACCTGGAGCCTGAAGGTGACCCTCGACGACGGCAACAGCTACGTCCAGCGAATCTCACTGAAGTAGTCACGCCGACATGGCTAGCCCGGCGCGAACTCGCGCTGCGCCGCCCAGACGCCGGCGCTCTGGCCGCCGCCGGCTTCAGAGCCCGCCGCCGCTTGCGGCGCAGCGCTCGGCGTGGGGACCGACGCCGCGCGCGCGACCGGCGCGGCGGCGGCGGCCGTCGGACCCGACGTGCCGCCGGCGGTGATCGACTGCTCGGGTCCGAACTCGCGCGCGGCCTGACGCGCCGGCGAAGCGCCGCTCGCCCTGTTCGCGTTGCTTGACGCGGGCGACCCCGCCGCCGAGCTCGGCGCAAGCTCCGAGGCAGTAGCTGCGAGCGTCTGCGCGGCGCTCGCAGCGCGGCTCGGACGGTCGACCGTACGCCGCATCGTCGCGTGGCGCTGGCGTGGATGGTCCTGGAGCGACGCGGCGCCGCCGCCGAGCGCGACGCAGCCGGCACCGACCCCCAGCGCGAGTACGCAGCCGGCGGCGAGCTTCACGCCGACCCCGCTGGCGAGCCACCACGACCCGCCGGCGCCGCCGGAGGCCGAGAGCGCGCCGAGCATCGAACCCGACGACGCGGTCGATCCTGCGAGCGCGGTCGCGCCCGAGCCGGCGCTGGCCGCGCCGGCCGCGGCAGTGCCGCCCGCCGCGCCTGCGCCGCCAGACCCGCTCGCGGCGCTCGTCCCGGCCGCGACGGCTCCACCGCCGGCCGCCGCGCCGGGGGCGAGGAGCACGTGCAGCAGCGATGGCACGGGCGGCAGCACGGCGGCGAGGCCGCGCAGCGAGACCACGTACGCACGGCACGCAGGACACGCCGCTCGGTGGGCGTCGGCCAACCGGTAGCGCTCGCCGTCCGGGTCGAGGAGGCCGTAGGCGAAGCCGCGCATCAGCGAGCCCTGCTCGTCACACCAGCGGCCGGCGGCGATCGTCTCGACGAGCGCGCCGACCTTCTGCGCGACGCCGAGATCGCCACCGCCGCGACCGTCCATCAGCTTTTGCATGCGCCGCTCGCTGACGCCCATCCGCGCGGCCGCCTCACCGCGCGTGAGCCCGTGCAGGTAGCAGAGGGTGGCGGCCTGCCGCTCGCGCGTGCTGAGCCGACAGCGCAGCGCCTCGAACAGCTGGCGCAGGCGCTCGCGGTCGTCGAGCCGCTCGGCGAGATCGCGCTGTTCGCCCTGGGCGAGGCCGGCGAGCTCCGCGTCGGTTGCGCCATTGCGGGAGCCGGTGGGGGAGGCGGTGGGACGCTCGCGGCCGGGCACCGCGCGCTTGATCCGCCGGCGCGCGCGGTGCTCGTCGATCGCGCGGCGGTAGGTGACCCGCGCGAGCCACGCCTCCGGGCTGTCGATCTGAGATCCGGCGAGAATCGAGGCGTACAGCCCCTGCCACGCCTGGGCGTAGCAAGCATCGAGATCGCCGGCGTCGAGCTGGACGCCAACCGCGCGCAGCCGCTGGGAGACCCCGCCGACGACACTGCCGCGCATCCGCTCGAACTCGGCCCGCAGCAGCCGGTCGGCGCGGTAGCGACGCAGCGTCAGCGGGCTCATGCGGGAAGAGTACGGATCCTGTCAACTGGGCGAATCCTGTTATTTGATCGAAGCGGCGTCAGCGCGTCGGCGCGCGTCCTGGTGTCTCCGACGGCCGCCGGCGAGAGCCAGCCTCCGGTGAATCCGGCGCGGGCGCCCCTCAGCCCTCTCGCTGCGTCCAGGCGAGGGAATCGATCGCGTCGGCCACGGGTATCGTCACGCAATCGCGACTCCCGCCGCAGCCACGACGACGATGCCCCAGCCGCCGCCGACGGCGGAGGTACTCGGGATCCCGCTGGCCGTCTCCGACTACGACGAGGTGCTGGAGTGGATGGACGCGATGATCGCGGCCGACGCGCGCGGCTACGTGACGGCGGCGGCGGTGAACCTCGTGATGTCGGCGCGCGAGCAGCCGGAGACGCTCGCCGCGGTGCTGGGTGCGACGCTCGCGGTGCCCGACGGTCAGCCGCTCGTCTGGTCGCTGCGAGCGCTCGGGCATGCACGCGCGACACGGATCTACGGCCCGGACCTGATGGCGCTGTACTGCGAGCGCGCCGCGCTTGCCGGTACCCCCGTTTACCTGTACGGCGGACGCAGCGACGACGCGGCGCGCGAGCTGCTGGCCAGGCGGTTGCGGGCGCGGTTTCCGGGACTTCTGATCGCCGGCTCCTCCTCCCCGCCGTTCCGGGCCTTGACGCCCGCCGAGGACTCGCACGAGATCGAGCTGATCAACTCGTCGGGGGCGGCCGTCGTGTGGGTCGGCACCGGCCAGCCCAGACAGGAGCGCTGGATGCACGAGATGCGCCCGCTTCTGACCCCGCCGCTGCTGGTCGGCGTCGGCGCCGCGTTCGACTTCCACGCCGGTCTCGTCAAGCAGGCGCCACCGTGGATGCAGCGCAACGGGCTGGAGTGGTCCTACCGTCTCTCGCGCGAGCCCCGCCGCCTGTGGCGGCGCTACGCACGTTACAACCCCCGATTCGTCGCCGCGTTCGCGGCTCAGTACGCGCGCCACGTGCGTACCCGTCGCTCGCGAGACGGGCCGGCCGCGGGCGGCGGAGAAGGATGAGCCGGGTCCTGTTGACGGGCGGCGCGGGCGCGACCGGTGCCGCGATCGCGCGGCGTCTGCTCGCCGACCCGCGCTACGACGTGCGCGTCTTCGACGATCGACCGACCCCGCAGTGGATGCGCGAGGGGTGTGAGATCCGCGCCGGCGACCTGCGCTCGCCGGCGGAGGCGCACACGGCGACCAACGGCTGCTCGGTGGTCGTCCATCTCGCCACGCACGCGCCGGGCGGCGTCGTTGCGGACGCGCAGCCGTATTCGGTGATCGAGCATGAGAACGCCATTCACGCTGCGGTCATCGGCGCCGCCGTCGATCAGGGCGTCGAGCGTCTCGTCTTCGTCTCCAGCGCCGCGGTGATCGAGCGCGCCGAGCGGCTGCCGACGCCCGAGATCGAAATCCGCGACTGTCCGACGCCGCGCTCGTCGCGCGCGTTCGCACGGCTGTCGGGTGAGCGCTACTGCGTGGCTGCGCGCGAGCAGCATGGACTGGCCGCGACGATCTGCCGGCCGTCGGCCGTGTACGGCGCGGTCACGTCGGCCGGTGCCGCCCCCGGTGGCCTGCCTGGCGTGGGCGAACCGGGGGTCGAGCCGCTGATCGGCGAGCTGGTGGTGGCCGCGCTCGCGGGCGAGCGCTCGTTCGAGCTGATCGGGACACCAGCGCGGACGCTGACGCCGACACATGTGGAGGACGTCGCCGACGGGATCGTGCTCGCGCTGAGCTCGCCGGGGGCGCTGAACGAGGACTTCAATTTCGCCGGCCCGCGCGAGCTGACGCTCGCAGAGCTTGCGCTCCTCGCGTGCGACGCCGCCGGCGCCGACCCGGCCGCGTTCGAGCTGAAGGCGAGCGCGGGCGACGACGAGAACGACCCGCCCGACCCGCCGCGCAGCTGGCCCTCGGCGCAGAAGGCGCTCGACGTGCTCGGCTGGGAGGCGCGCGTCGCGCTCGAGGACGGCCTCGTGCGAACGGCTCGCTCGCTCGCCCAGGCGAGGCACGGGCGTGTCGGCGTGCCTATATAGGCTTCTGCCGCTCATGGGAGACCGCCGCTCAGCGCTAGTCACCGGAATCACCGGCCAGGACGGCTCCTACCTTGCCGAGCTCCTGCTCGAGAAGGGCTACGACGTCCACGGGATGGTCCGCCGCGCGTCGACCGAGAAGTTCGACCGGATCGAGCACATCCGCGACCAGATCACGCTGCACCAGGGCGACCTGCTCGACCAGCGCTCGCTCGTCGACGCGTTGCGCGCTGCGAAGCCGACCGAGATCTACAACCTCGCGGCGATGTCGTTCGTCGCCGTCTCGTGGATCCAGCCGACGCTGACGGCCGAGTTCACCGGCGTCGGCGTCACGCGGATGCTCGAGGCGATGCGCGAAGTGTGTCCCGATGCGCGCTTCTACCAGGCGTCATCGAGCGAGATGTTCGGCAAGGTGCTCGAGGTCCCGCAGACCGAGACGACGCCGTTCTATCCCCGCTCGCCGTACGGCGTCGCAAAGGCCTACGGCCACTTCATCACGGTCAACTACCGCGAGTCGTATGACCTGCATGCGACGTCGGGGATACTTTTCAACCACGAGAGTCCCCGCCGCGGCCTGGAGTTCGTCACCCGCAAGATCACCTGGCACGCCGCCGCGATCAGGCACGGCCTGATGAAGGAGGTTCGCCTCGGCAACCTCGACGCCGAACGCGACTGGGGCTACGCCAAGGACTACGTCGAGGCGATGTGGTTGATGCTGCAGCGGGACACGCCGGAGGACTACGTGATCGCGACTGGCGAGGCCCACTCCGTTCGCGAGTGCTGCGAGGTTGCTTTCGACGAGACCGGCCTTGGGAACTTCGAGCAGTACGTGACGATCGATCCGTCGTTCGTGCGTCCGGCCGAGGTCGACCACCTGATCGGCTCGCCGGCGAAGGCCGAGCGCGACCTCGGCTGGCGGCCACAGACGTCGTTCGAGGAGCTGATCCGGCTGATGACGCGCGCCGACATCGAGCTGCTCGCCCCGCGCTGAGCTGCGATGGCCGTCGGCCTGTTCGACACCGCCACGGCGCTCTCGCCGCTGCACGGCGAGCTGCGCACGGCGATCGAGCGGGTGCTCGACTCCGAACGCTTCGTCCTCGGCCCCGAGGTCGAGTCGTTCGAGCGCGAGCTCGCCGCGTACACAGGCGTGTCGCACGGCGTCGGCGTCGCCAACGGGACCGACGCGATCACGATCGCGCTACGCGCCATGGGCGTGGGGCCGGGAGACGAGGTCGTCGTGCCGTCGTTCACCTTCTACGCGTCGGCCGAGGCGATCCCACCCACCGGGGCGACGCCCGTGTTCTGCGACATCGACCCGGCGACGTTCTGCGTCACGCCCGAGACCGTGGGCGCCGTGCTGTCGCCGCGCACGAAGGCGGTCGTCGTCGTGCACCTGTTCGGCAACGTCGCACCCGTCGCACAGATCGAGACCCTCGGCGTGCCGGTGCTCGAGGACGCCGCGCAGGCGCTCGGGTCGCGCTCGGACGCCGGGCGGCCGGGGTCGCTCGGGACGGCGGCGACCGTTTCGTTCTACCCGTCGAAGAACCTCGGCGCGTTCGGCGACGGGGGGATGATCCTGACCTCCGACGCGCGGATCGACGAGCAGGCGCGGATCCTGCGCTTCCACGGCTCGCGCGACAAGGTCGACTACGAGCAGCTCGGCTACAACTCGCGCCTGGACGAGCTGCAGGCGGCGATCCTGCGCGTGCAGCTGCCGCACCTCGACGCGTGGTCGGACGGCCGCCGCGCCGCCGCACGCCACTACGAGGACGCGGGCCTGGGCGCGCTCGTTGCGCTGCCCAGCCCGGTCGCCGGCGCCTCCCCTGCCTGGCACCTCTACGTCGTCAGCGATCCCAACCCTCAGCGCTTGGAAGCGGCGCTGGCCGACGCGTCGATCGGCTTCAAGGCCTACTACCGCACGCCGGTCCACCGCCAGCCGCCGATGCGCGAGTGGGCGCCGTCCGCCGAGCTGCCCGGCACCGAGCAAGCGGCAGCCCGCCACCTGGCGATCCCGATGAGCCCGGTGCTGAGCCGCGAGCAGGTCGACGAGGTCGTCGGCGCGGTGCGCGGCGCGTCGGTCTAGCCGCCGAGCAGATCCTCGGCGGGCACGTCGCGAACGACGCGCGCCGGCGCGCCCATCACGACGACGCGCGGCGGTACGTCGTGGGTCACGAGGGCGGCAGCTGCGACGAACGCCTCCTCGCCGATCTCGACGCCCGGCGTCAGCACGGCTCCGCCACCGATCCGGCACGCCCGGCGGAGCGTCGCCCCGCGCAGCGGCTCGCCCGGCGGCCGCCGGCCGATCGTGTCGTCGTTCGTGGTGACTGCGCACGGCCCCACGAAGACGTCGTCCTCGACGAGGCTGAACGCGGTGAGGTAGACGCTCGTCTGCACGCGCACGCGATTGCCGAGCGAGACGTCGTTGTCGACGACGCTGCCGCGTCCGACGATCGACTCGGCTCCAATCCTCGAGCGCTCGCGCACGAACGACTGGTCGCCGAGCAGAGCGCCGTCGCCGATGCTCGCGCCGGCGAGGACGATGCTGCCCGCGCATACCGTCACCCTCGTGCCGAGGCGCAGCCGGTCAACGTCCCCGTGCGCGGCCGAGCGGCGGGCCAGGCGCGGCGGCTTGCCGAGCACGACGTGATCCTCGATCACGCAGCCGTCGCCGATCACGGTTTCACCGTGGACGACGACGTGGGCGCCGAAGACGACCCCGTCGCCGATCTGCACGTCCTCGCCGAGCAGCAGGCCGGGCGCGCGACCGTCGGGCTTCAGCACGGCCGGCCCTCGCGGGTCAACGGCCGTCCTCGGCCGGCCGGCGACGGCTCGCGCCGGACGCTCACAGGCGAACGACGCTCGCTGCGCTGGATGCTCGCGTCACGCCGCGGAGGTCGACCACCAGGCGGGCGCGCCGCGCGACCTCGTCGTAGTCGATGCCCGGATGCGTGGTGACGATCAACGTCAGGTCGGTCTCGCTCACGGCATTCTCGAGCGACGTGCTCTGCAGGGCGAAGTCGCTCAGGCTCGCGACGTGCGGGTCGTGATAGGAGACGTCGGCGCCGAGCCCTTTGAGCAGCTCGATGATCTTCAGCGCCGGCGACTCGCGCGTGTCGCCGACGCCGGGCTTGTAGCTCACCCCCAGCAGGCCGACACGAGCGCCTTTGACCGACATGCCGGCGCGGTTGAGCGCGCGCTGGGCCTTCTCGACGCAGTGGTAGGGCATCTGCTGATTGACCTTGCCCGCGAGCTCGATGAACTCGGTGGACATGTCGAACTCGCGCGCACGCCAGCTGAGATAGAACGGGTCGACCGGGAGGCAGTGGCCACCCATGCCAGGTCCCGGCTCAAAGCGCATGAACCCGTAGGGCTTGGTCGCCGCGGCGTCGACGACCTCCCAGATGTCGATTCCCATTCGGTCGGTGAGCATCGCGAGCTCGTTGACGAGCGCGATGTTGACCGAGCGGAAGATGTTCTCGAGCAGCTTCGTCAACTCCGCCGCCTCCGGGCTCGAGACGCTCACGAGCGTCTCGCAGACGAGCGCGTACAGCTCTTCGGCGCGTTTGAGGCACGCATCGGTCAGCCCGCCGAGGACCTTCGGCGTGTTGCGCAGGGTGTAGTCGGTGCGCCCTGGATCGACGCGCTCGGGCGAGAACGCGAGGTTGAAGTCGCGACCGGCCGCGAGACCGGACTCCTCCAGCAGCGGAGCGACGCGCTCGCGGGTCGTGCCCGGATACGTGGTCGACTCGAGCACCACGAGCTGGCCTGGCTGGAGTACCTCGGCGAGCGATCGCGAGGTGTCGATCAGGGGTCCGAGATCCGGCTCGCGATTGCGCGTCAGCGGCGTCGGCACGCAGATCAGCACGGCGTCCGCTTTGGCCAGCCGCGCGTAACGCGTCGTCGCCTGGATTCGCCCCCGGTGCTCGCGCAGCAGCTCTCCCGGGACGTCCTCGATGTATGACTCACCCGCCTCGATCGCCTCGATCTTGCGAGCGTCGACGTCAACCGCGATCACGTCGCAGCCCTCCTGCGCAAACGCGACGACCAACGGCAGGCCGACATAGCCGAGTCCGATGACGCCGACGGTCTTCATTCGAGCGCAGTCTAGGGTGTCGTTGCGCCTTCGAGCTCGCGCAGGTCATGGCGCACCATCCGCTCGACGAGCTGCTCGAAGCTCACGCGCGGCCGCCATCCGAGACGCTCGCGCGCCTTGCTGGGGTCGCCGACGCTCGGCGAGCGCTCGGGCGGACGCTCGAGCGACTCGTCTACGCGCACGTAGCGCTCGGCGTCGAGGTCGACGCACGCGAACGCCACGTCGGCGAGCTGCGCGACCGTGTGCCCGACGCCGCTGGCGAGCACGTAGTCGTCGGCCAACTCTTGCTGCAGCATCAGCCACGCAGCTTCGACGATGTCACCGGCGAACGACCAGTCGCGAACGGCGTCGAGTGAGCCGAGCGTCAGCTCGGTCTGCCGCCCGAGCGCGATCTCCGCCACGCCCCGGCTGATCCGGCGGGTGACGAACTGCTGCGGCCGGCGCTCGGACTCGTGGTTGAACGCGATCCCCACGCTCGCGTGGATCCCGTCGTGCTCGCGCAGCGCGCCGGCCAGCTCGTACGCCGCGAGCTTGCTCACCGCGTAGGGGTTCGTCGGATGAACCGGCGTGTCCTCGCGCTGCGGGCTCTCCGGCGCGTCGCCGAAGATCGCGCCCGAGGACGCGACGTACAGGCGCGCGTCCGCGTCGAGGTCACGCATCGCTTCGAGGATCGCCGCCGTCGAACCGGCGATCGCGGAGATCGTCTCGGCCGGCTGCCGCCACGACGCGGGCACGAACGACGGCGCCGCGAGATGGTAGATCTCGCCGCCCCCGAAGCTCGCGACGGCAGCGCGCAGCGTGTACGGATCGAGCAGGTCGCCGTAGGCCAGCCCGACGCGCCCGCGCAGGTGCTCGGAGGCACCGAGCGATTCGCCGGGCTCACCCCGCACCAGACCCGTAACGGCGTAGCCTTTGTCGAGCAGCAGCTCGGCCAGGAAGGACCCGTCCTGGCCGGTCAGCCCGGTGATCAGCGCGGTTGGCTCGGTCGGCACGGCGGCAGCTTATGCCCTACCCGGCATACACCTTCGCCAAAGCGCCCGCGACGACCGCCGGCGCGCACAGCGCCGCGACGCGCTCGCGCCCCCGCGCGCCAGCTTCGCGGTCGCCGGCGAGCCGCCCGATCGCGGCGGCCAGCGCGGCGGCGTCGCCCGGCCGAACGAGCCCGCGCTCGTCGACCAGATCTGAAAGCGCGCCGACCCGGCTGGCTGCCACCGGCACCCCTGCGGCCATCGCCTCGGCGGCAGCGAGGCCGAACGTCTCGGCAGCGCGCGACGGAACGAGCGCGATCGCCGCACCCTCGCGCAGCCGCGCGAGCTCGGCGTCGTCGACGCGACCGGCGAAGCGGATCGGCGAGCGCTCTGCGCCTGTCGCCGCCGCGCGCGCTTCCAGCGGCGCGCGCTCGGGACCGTCGCCGGCGATGACCAGCGCCATGCCCGCGGCGCGGCACGCGTCGATCGCGACGTCGACGCCCTTCTCCTGCGCGAGCCGAGAGACGACGAGCGCGTACTGCTCCTCACCCGAGGCCGCGGATGCCGCCCCCGGACGGGGCGGCATCTCCCGTTCGAGCGCGCGCAACGGCGGCGCGAGCACGTGCACGCGCTCCCACGGCAGCGGCGCGCCGAGCGCGCGCAGACGCTCGCGCGCGAACACGCTCGGAACGACGATCGCATCCGCCTGACGCACGAGCTGCTGTTGCCACAGCGCGAGCGACACGCCGTACGCGGCCGCCTCGGCGACGTTGCCACGACAGTTCAGGCGCACGCCCGCAGATGTGTTGTGCCCGTGGCACCGAGTGCAGTCGGCGCCACGCGTGTAGCAGACGCCGATTGCGCAGACCAGCCGGTACTGATGCAGGTGCAGCACGACCCGTGCGCCGGCGGCACGCGCGGCAGCGAGCGCGCGCCAGCCGAACGTAGGAAGCACGTTGTGCGCGTGCACGACCCGCGCGCCGGAGCTGCGCACGGCGCTCGCGACGGCGTCCGGGTCGTTGCCGCCGCGCAGCAGCGCGAGCGCTGCGCCGGCCCGGCCGAGCTCGCGCGAGTCGCTCGCCAGCAGCTGGACCGGCTCGCCGAGTCGCTCGCGCACGACCCAAGCGAGCTCGTCGACCGCTCGCTCCTCGCCGCCGGTCGTTCGATAGCGGTTGTGCACGAACAGGACCACGTGCGCGGGAGCCTAGCCCCCCAACGGCGGCGGAAACCCCTGCAAACCTAGACTGTCGCACGATGACCCCCGCCTCGATCGTGATCCCGACGCGCGCCCGGCTGTCATACCTCGAGGTGGCGCTCGCGTCGATCGCACCGCAGGCCACGGCCGCCGGCGCCGAGATCGTCGTCGTCGACGACGCCGGCGCCTCCGCGCCGGCGCGCGCGCTGGCCGACCGTTTCGGGGCGCGCTATGAGCCGCACGATCGGCCGCGCGGTCTCAACGTCGCGCGCAACACCGGCGCGCGGCGCGCCCGCAGGAGCGGGGCGCGCGGCGAGCTCGTCGTGTTCGTCGACGACGACGTCCGCGCTGAGCCGGGATGGCTGGAGGCATTGCTCGGCGCCGCCCTAGCACACCCCGATGTCGAGGTGTTCACCGGGCCGATCCGACCGGTGCTCGAGGGCCGCGCGCCCCGCTCGTGCGGGCGCGAGGCGGCGCCGATCACCTCACTCGACCTCGGCGAGCGCGACGTCGACGCGCCTTACGCGTGGGGGGCGAACATGGCGATCCGCCGCGGCGCGCTCGAACGCGTCGGACCGTTCGACGAGTCGCTCGAGCACGGCGGCGACGAGCAGGAGTGGCAGGACCGCCTCCGCGCCGAGTCGCCCGGGGGCGCCGCTCGCGTGCTGTACGTCGCCCGCGCGGGGGTCGAGCACCGGCGCGCCGGCGCCGACGCGCGGCTGCGATCGCTCGCGCGCGCGCAGTACGTGCGCGGTCGGGCCGCGCGGCGCTTTGACTCCCGCGACGGACACGCGCCGTCGCTCGCGCGCGAGGCGCTGACGCTCGGCGCGTGCGCCGCGCACGTGGCGCGCCGTCGCTGCCCCGCGGGGCTGACGATGGTCGCCCACAGCGCCGGGCGCGTGCGCGAGGCCCTGCGCGAGCGACGCGCTTGGGCGGGCTCCCCGAATCCGCCGCGCCCGCCACGGGATCCGGCCGGCGCGGCCGCTCACGACGACTTCCTGTCGGGCACGAGCGGAACGGTCGCGGGGGCGCACGGCGTCATGCGCGGGATTGCCGACGCAGGTGTCGATGCGTGGGAGATCGCGAGCGGGCGCAGGCTGCGACTCGCGCTCGCCGCGCGCCGCGAGCCGCCCCCCCGTCGTGTCCTCGTGCTGCAGATCGAGCGCCCACACCGTCGCGAGCTCGCCGCGCGCGCCAGAAACGAGCTCGCGCGCTCGCGCCACGACGTCGAGATCCGCGTCGGCGCGCCGGGCGGCAACGGGAAGTTCGAGAACCTCAACCGGCTGCTCGCCGAGCGCGGGTCGCGCGCGTACGACGAAGCCGACTGGCTGCTCGTGGTCGACGATGACGTCGTGTTGCCACGCGGGTTCCTCGACCGCTTCGTGTTCCTGTGCGAGGGCTTCACGCTGCAGCTCGCCCAGCCCGCGCACCGGCTGGCGTCGCATGCGGCCTGGCCGCAGACGCGACGCCGCGCCGGGAGCGTGGTCCGCGAGACACGCTTCGTGGAGATCGGCCCGGTGACGGCGTTCGCGCGCGCGACGTTCGCGACGCTCCTGCCGTTCCCGGCGCTGCGGATGGGCTGGGGCCTGGACGCGCACTGGGGCGCGCTCGCCCTCGCGAACGGCTGGCGCTGCGGCGTGACCGACGCGGTCGCGATCGCCCACCGCGCCGCCCCCGCGGCCGACGAGTACTCACGGTCGGCGGCGATCGACGAGGCGCGCGGCTTCCTGGCCGACCGCCCGTACGTGCGTGCAGAGGACGCCAAGCGCACGCTCGCGACGCACCGCCGCCTGGTGGCGCGCCGGTGAAGGCGCTCGTCGTCGCCGAGTTCTACCCCAGCCGGCACGACCCAGTGCTCGGGATCTGGGCGCACCGCCAGACGCTCGCCGCGCGCGACGCCGGCGCAGACGTGCGCGTGCTCGTCCTTCACCGCCTCGTCCCGCCGCGCGCCGCGCTCGCTGCCGGGCCGGGAGCCGCCGCGCGAAGCGTCGCCGAGCTCGTGCGCGAGCCGCACACGCAGACTCGCGACGGCCTCGAGATCTCCTATGTCCCGTACGTCTCGCCCGAGCGCGGCCGCAACTACGCGAAATGGGGCGCATGGGCGGCGCCGACGCTGGCGGCGACGATCGCGCGGATCCGCAGGTCGTTCCGGTTCGACGTGATCCACGCGCACAACGCCGTGCCGAGCGGCGACGCCGCGCGCCGCGCCGGGGTCCTCGCGCCGCTGCGCGCGCCCCTGGTCGTGTCGGTCCACGGCGGCGACGTCATGTACACGTCAACGCGCGTCCGTGACGGCGAGCGAGCCGTGCGCCGCGCGCTCGGCGCGGCTCGCCTGGTACTCGCCAACAGCGAGGGAATCGCCGAGCTCGCGCAGGCGCAGGGCGCGCGCGAGACTCGAGTGGTCCACCTCGGCACCGACGTGCCCGCGGCGCGACCCGCCCGCCGCGCGGGGCCGCCTACCCTCGTGACCGTCGCCCATCTGGTCGCGCGCAAGCGCCAGGCCGACGTGCTTCGTGCGCTGGCGGTGCTGACCCCCCGCCACCCGAGCATGCGCTATGAGATCGTCGGTGACGGGCCCGAGCGCGCGGCGCTGGAAGCGCTCGCGCAGCGACTCGGCGTGCGCGAGCGGGTCGAGTTCGCCGGACAGCTCGCGCCCGCGGAGGCCGTCGCGCAGGCGCGAGGCTGCACGCTGTTCGTGATGCCGTCGACCGAGGAGGCGTTCGGCGTGGCCTATGTCGAGGCGATGGCCGGCGGCGTCCCCGCGATCGGCTGCCGCGGCGAGCCGGGTCCGGAGGAGATCGCCGCCGCCGGGGACGGGCTCGTGCTCGTGCCGCCGGGCGACATCGAGCGCCTGACCCAGCGGATCGACGAGCTGCTGTCGGACCCCCACCGCCTGCGCGAGGCGGGCCAGCGGGCGCGAGCGACGGTCGCGGCGAGCTTCACGTGGGAGCGCTGCGGTGAACAGACGCTCGCCGCCTACGAGCACGCGCTACGGTGACGACGGCTCACCACAACACCGGCAGGCCGGTGCTGTTCGTCACCGGGCACGCCCCGGCCCATCGGGTCGGGGCGCTCGCGCGTCTGAACGATCGCGAGGGCATCGAGCTGGCGCTGTTCGGCGGGCGCTCCAAGCACGGCGGCGAGGTGTTCGAGGGGGAGATGCCCGTTCCGCACCGATCCGTACGCCCCCGCGAGCTCGCGCGGCTCGCCGCGAGCGGCGCGTACCGGGCCGTCGTCTGCCCGACCGGCGGGCGAGTGGCGCCGCTCGCGACGTGGGCCGGCGCGCGGAGGGCGCGCGTCCCGCTGATCCTGTGGGCGTCGCTGTGGGCGCATCCGCGCAGCGGCGCACACCTGCTCAGCTATCTGCCGTTGCGTCGCCTCTACCGATCGGCAGATGCCGTCGTCACGTACGGCCCGCACGTGAGCGCCTACGTGCTCGCGCGCGGCGCGCGCAACGTCCACGTCGCGCCGCAGTCGGTCGACAACGCGTTCTGGGGCGCGCCGGACATCGCGCCCGTGCAGCCCGGCTGGCCGGCGCGGGCGAGCGTGCGCTTCCTGTTCGTCGGGCGCGACGCGCCCGAGAAGGGCATCGGCGTGCTCGTCCGGGCATGGCTGGCCGCCGGCCTGCGACCGCCGGCCGCGGCGCTCGCGCTCGCGGGCGTCGATCCGGATGGCCGCGGGACCGCAGCGGCAAGGCCATCCGGCGAGAGCGGAATCGTCGCGCTCGGACGGCTCTCGGCGCGGGCGCTGCGTGACGCATACGCGGCGTCGGACGCGCTCGTGCTGCCCTCGCTTCGCACGCGCACGTTTCGCGAGCCGTGGGGGCTTGTCGTCAACGAGGCGATGAACCGGTCGCTGCCGGTGATCGCCAGCGACGAAGTCGGAGCGGTCGCCGGCGGGCTCGTGCGTGACGGCGTCAACGGGCTGGTCGTTCCGGCCGGCGACGACCGCGCGCTCGCGCAGGCGCTAAAGCGACTTGCCGAGGATCCCGAGCTGCGCGCGCGGCTGGGGCAGCAGGGCGCCAGCGACGTCGCCGCTTACAGCGACGAGGCGTGGGCGGACGGCTTCTCTCAGGCACTGTCCAGCCTCGGACTCTCCCGCGGGCGTTGGTAGCGTTGCGTCGCTCATCCATGGCAATCGCGCTCTCTCACAGCCGAGCGGCGGCAGATCGGCCAGCGGGCGTCGGGCGCCGCCGCGGAGCGGTCGGCAGTCGAACCGGCGTGGTGCTCGTGCTGGCGCTCGCGTGGCTCGCCCTGCTGACGGGCGCCGCGCACGCCGACGTCGGCGAAAAGATCATCGAACGCTGCACGCACGGCCAGAGCATCAGCGGCTTCAGCCAGCAGGCCTACCGCCGCGCCCTGCAGGAGCTGCCGACCGAAGTCGAAGAGTATTCCGACTGCGCGAACCTGATCCGCCGCGCTCAGCTCGCCGCCGCCGGAGGCCAGGGTGGCTCGGGCGCAGGCGGGCCGCTCGTGGCGACGCCGTTGACGAGCAGCGAGCGGCGGGCGCTGCTCGGGGTGCCGAAGACGGGCGCGGCGCCGCTGCGCGTGGGCGGCAAGCTCGTCCAGCCGGGCGTCGTGCACCCCAACGTCGCGTCCGCCCTCAGCTCGCTGCCCGATCCGCTGCTGGCGCTGCTTGCCTTCCTGCTCGCCTGCGTCCTGGCGGTCGGCGCCCGCGCGGTCACGAGGAGAGTGATTGCCCGTCGCGCCCCTTGAGCCGGCGCCGCCTTCGGTGACGACCGGATTCGCGGCGAGGCCGCCCAACGGTCAGACGCTCGACGAGCGGCTGCTCGAACGGGCGGTCGCCGACGTCGCGCGCCGTCGCGACGAGGGGCCCGCCGGCTGGCCGGCGCGCGCGCTCGCGTGGTGGCCGACGCTGCTCGTCGCGGGCGTGATCTGCTTCGCGACGTTCGTCGCCGGCGGTGGGCTCAATCTCGGCCAGACGACGACCGTCGAGATCGCGTTGACGCTCGGCTCGGCGCTGATCGTCGCCGCGGCGGCGCTGTTCGGAGTGCGGCGCGAGCGCGCGTGGGGCGCCTGGTCCGTCGGGTTGCTGCTCGCGTTCGCCGCGCTGACGGCGCTATCGGTCGTCTGGTCTGTGCAGCCCGACGACAGCTTCAAGGACGCCGGCCGGATGCTCTCCTACGCGGCGTACTTCGGCGCCGCGGTGATGCTCGCGCGCACGGTTCCCGCGCGCTGGCCGGCGATCCTCGGCGGCATCGTGCTCGCGGCGGTGATCGTCTGCGTGTACGCGCTGCTGACGAAGGTGTTCCCCTCGCATCTCGACGCGGGCGATGTCTACGCACGACTGCGTGCGCCGTACAACTACTGGAACGCGATCGGGCTGACCGCGGCGATGGGCGCGATCGGCTGCCTCTGGTTGGCGGCACGGCGCTCCGGCCACGCGTTGCTCAGCGCGCTGGCCTACCCGGCGATGGGGCTGATGCTCGTGACCGTGCTGCTCGCCTACTCGCGCGGCGCGCTCGTCGCGCTCGTGCTCGGCCTCGCGCTGTGGTTCTGCATCGTCCCACTGCGCCTGCGCAGCGCGGCGATCCTGCTGAGCAGCGCGATCGTCGCCGCGGTCGTCGTCGTGTGGGACTTCTCCACGCCGGCGCTCGACGACGACAACGTCGCGATCGCGGCCCGTGCGCACGCGGGTCATCAGCTCGGCGTCCTGCTGCTCGCGATGGTGCTGTTGCTGAGCGTCGTCGGCGTCGCGTTCGGCTTCTACACCAGCCGCCAGGCGCCCTCACCGGTCAGCCGCCGGCGGGCGGGGACGCTGCTCCTCAGCCTGCTCGCGGTGGTGATCCTCGCGTTCGCGGGCGCGCTCGCGGTCAGCCATCGCGGGTTCACCGGAACGATCTCGCACGCGGTTCACTCGGTCACCGACCCCCACGCGCCGGTGCCGTCGAACGGACCCGGCCGCCTGACGGCGGTCGGCAGCGTCAGGGCTCGCTACTGGAACGAGGCGCTGAAGGTGTTCAAGGCCCATCCAGTCTTCGGCGCCGGCGCCGAAGGCTACGCGACGGCGCGCCTGCGCTACCGCACCGAGACGCTCGACGTGCGCCACGCCCACGGCTTCATCGTCCAGACGCTCGCCGACCTCGGGATCGTCGGGCTCGCGCTGGCGCTCGCGCTGCTGCTCGCTTGGATGGCCGCGGCCGGACGCAGCACGCACCCGTTCAACAGGCGCTGGAGCGACTGGCCGACAGCGGGGAGCTGGCTGCGCCGCCCGCGGACCGCTGCGGCGCCGGGGTGGCGACGGCTGACGATCGACGGGCGTCCCGCGCCGTACTCGGCCGAGCGGATCGGGATGCTCGCGATGCTCTGCATCGTCGTCGTGTTCGGGATCCATTCGCTGGCCGACTGGACGTGGTACGTGCCGGGCGACGCATGCGTCGCGTTGCTGTGCGCCGGCTGGCTGGCCGGTCGCGGCCCGCTCGCGGCGGGCGCGACCGCAGGCGCGCAGGACACGATCTCCTTCGCGGCCGTCGGCGCCGCCTCGGAGGCGCCGGCCGGCTCGCGCGACCCGCTCGGCGGCGAGCGCCCGCGATCGGGGCTGTGGCTGCCCGATCCGCGTGAGCTGCGCGCGCGCCTGCAACCGCGGTCGCTCGGGCCGGTTCGGATCGCGATCGCGACCGCAGCGATCGTCGGCGCGCTCCTGGCGGCGTGGACGCAGTGGCAGCCGCTGCGCTCGGCCGACGCCTCCCAGGAAGCGCTCGGACAGCTCGCGCGTGACCCCCGCGGCGCGCTGGCGAGCGCCCGGACGGCTGTCTCAGGCGACCCGCTCTCCGCCCAGGCGCTGTTCACGCTGGCGGCCGTCGAGCAGGCAAACGGGGAACGCCCGCGCGCGCGGGCGACGCTCCAGCGCGCGGTGCGCCTGCAGCCGTCCAACCCGCAGACGTGGACGGCGCTCGGCGAGTACGACCTCAGCGGCAACCCGGCGGCCGCGGTGAGCGAGCTGGGCGCGGCGATCTACCTGAACCCCGAGTCGGTCTCGCCGGAAGCGATCGCGCAGGGCAACCCCGAAGCGATCTCGATCGAGAACGCCTACGTGCGGGCGCTGCGCGCGACCGGCAGGCGCTAGAACCGCGAGCGCACGGCAGACGCGAGCAGCGTCCGCCGGGCCGCCGGTGCGCCGCCGGCGCCGCGCACTTCGACCTGCTCGAAGCCGAAGTCGGCGAGCAGCCGCGCGAGCGTACGGCGCGTGTAGAAGCGGACGTGGTCCGAGCGCGGGTCGAAGTGCTCATCAAACCGTCGCGCCGACAGCGCGAGGACGAGCAGGCCAAGCCTGTCGTGCGCGGGTGTGCTGAGCACGAGCGTCCCGCCGGAGCGCAGCATCCGTCGGACCTGCGAGAGCCAGGCGGTCGTGTCGAGCACGTGCTCGAGCGTCTCGCCCGCCCACACGGCGTCGAAGCTCGCGTCCTGGAGCGGCCACTCGCCCTCGGCTGCGACGAGGCGCACGTCCAGCCCAGGATCACGCGCGCGCGCTCGCCGCAGCGGCTCCTCGGCGACGTCGATCCCGACGACGTCGAAGCCGGCGCGCGCGATCTCGCTCGTGATCTCGCCGGCCCCGCAGCCGACGTCGAGCACGCGGGCGCGCGCCACCTCGCCGGCCGCAGCGCCCGCCGCCCCCCCGGCCGCGGCGCCCGCGATCGGCCGCACGTCGCGCAGGCACTCCAGCAGGAACGCGAGGCGCAGCCGCAGATCGATCGGCCGCGCTTGCTCGGGCACCGACTCCCAGACACTCTCGTGATAGCTGCGCGACGCCACGCGCGACACGCTAGAGACAGTGCGCGTCGCTCGCGATGAAGCCAGTCGCGCATCACGCGCAGAAAACCGATCGACGCAAATTCCGCTTCATCGCTACGGCTGACCGCGCAAGGGAATATGTTGGCGACGTGCTCGTGGCAAGGTCGTGGTCGTGATCGGCTCGTCGTGAGGGTCGCGTTCGACAGCCGGCCCGCGCGCGACCCCGAGGGTGTGGGGCGCTCGGCGCGCTGCCTGCTCGACGCGCTGCGTGAGACCGCCGACGGCGAGCGGCGGATCGAGGAGACTCACGACGCGCAGCGCGCCGACGTCTTCCACGCCCCGTGGATGGACGGCGCGATGCTGCACAGCCCGTGCCCGATGGTCGTCACGCTGCACGACCTCACCGCGCTGCGGCGGCGTAGCGAGCTGCTGCGGTCGGGCGTGCGCCAGGCACTGCGCCAGCTCGCGGTGCAGCGGGCGACGCGCGTGATCGTCCCGACCGAGTCGCTCGCCCGCGAGGCGCTCGCGCGGCTTGGCGTCGAGCGCGAGCGGATCGACGTGATCCACGAAGCTCCGGCAGCGTGCATGTACCCGCGCGACGCGCGCCAGGTCGCCGCGGTGCGGGCTCGGTACGCGCTGCCCGAGCGGTACCTGTTGTGGGTCGGCGGCCTGCGCCATCCCGATCCAGACAAGCGGATCGGCAAGCTCGCGGCTACCCCGCGCGAGCTGGCGCTCGTGCTCGTCGGACCGACCAGCCCGTGGGCACACGAGCTCCCGGGCGTGATCCTCACCGGGCACGTCTGCGACGACGACCTCGCCGCGCTCTACACGGGCGCGCACGCGCTCGTGATCGCCTCCGAGGGCGAGGGGTTCGGCCTGGCAGCAGTCGAGGCGCTGGCTTGCGGCACCCCGGTCGTCGCGTGCGAGGGCCCGGCGCTGCGCGAGGTGCTCGACGGGCGCGTCACGTTCGTGCCGGCATGCGACACGCGCGCGCTGATCGCGGCGGCCGAGGCGATCGAGCGCACGCCGCCGGCCCCGCCGGCCTGGACGTGGCACGACGCCGCGCGCACGACGTGGCGGACCTACGAGCGCGCGCTCGCCGAAGGCGCGGCCACGCGGACGACGATCCGGCGGCGGCGCCGGCGCGCGCCGGGCGGGCGGGGCCAGGCGCTCGCCGGTCCTCAGTAGGCGCCGCGGCGCAGAATCACTGCCGGGATTGTCTTCAGCAGGATCGTCAGGTCGAGCGCGAGCGACCAGTGCTCGAGGTAGATGAAGTCGAGGTGCACGAGGTCGTCGAAGTCGAGCTCTGAGCGCCCCGAGACCTGCCACAGGCCGGTGATCCCCGGTAGCACGAGATACCGCTTGCGGTGCCAGTCCTCGAGCATCTCGTAGTCGCGCTGGGGCAGCGGGCGCGGCCCGACGAGCGACATCTCGCCGCGGACGACGTTGATCAGCTGGGGCAGCTCGTCGAGCGAGAAGCGCCGCAGCAGGCCGCCGACTCGCGTCAGCCGCGGATCCTGGCGGATCTTGAACAGCGCTCCGGTCGCCTCGTTGAGCTCTTCGAGCTCTGCCTGGCGCTCCTCTGCATCGGTGTGCATCGTGCGGAACTTCAGGCACGGAAACGGCCGCTGGCCGATTCCCCGGCGGATCGAGTGGAACAGCACCGGGCCACGCGAGGATAGGCGCACGGCGATCGCGATCGTCACCAGCAGCGGGCTGAGCAGCAGGAGCAAGAGCACCGCGCCAACCAGGTCGAAGGCACGCTTCAGCGCGAAGTCGATCCCCTCGAACGCCGGCGGCCCGAGCTCGAACAGCGGCACCGACTGGCCTGGCACGAACTCGGCGCGATGGATCAGGATCTCCATCGTCGACGGTGCGAGCCGCACGCGCACGCCGCGCTGGTGGCACTGGTCGACGAGCTCCACCGCCTCGACCTGCGGGAACTCCGGATCGGCGATTATCACCTCGTCGATCCGCTCTGAGGAGAGGACCCGGTCGAGATCGCCCAGCTCACCGAGCGCCTTCAGACCGTTGCCGGGCATCGCCGCCGGCGCGAGGAAGCCGACGACCTCGATCGGCGAGTGCTGCGAGTCGGCCAGAGCGTGCGCGACGTCGGCGATGTGCTTGCCGGTTCCGACGAGCACCGCGCGCCGGCGGTAGCCGGCCGCGCGCAGGATCGCGCCGGTCAGCCACTCATACCCGGCGCGCAGCGAGGAGACGTAGAGCAGCGCGAGCGCAAGCGACCCGTAGAACAGGTAGTACGAGGAGAAATGTTCGCCGCTGACGATCGCGAACAGCAGCGCGACGAATGCGACCTGGAACAGCGAACCGACGATCCGCGAGAGCCCGGGACGTAGCGAGCGCGACGCATACAGGCCAGAACGAGCGAACAGCAGCGCTGTCAGCAGGTAGATGAACGGCAGGATTCGTTCGGTTTCGTGCAGCGCCGCTTGAGATTGGACGAGCCCGTCGCGCACGAGCGACTTGAGCACGAGCGAGGTGAAGATCGCCAGCGCGACGCCGACGAAGTCGAGTACGAGCAGCGAGACGACGCGCGCGAAGCGCCGCGCAGTCGACATTCGTAGCAAGAACGACAGGGCAGGTGGGCGCTTGCGACGCATGTCGCGGTCGGAGGTCTCCTTGCGCGCGGTCACGTCAGACAACACGCCGCGCGCGCTCGGCGAGCGCCTCCCGCTGATGATCGGACCGGGCAGCGGCGCCCGCGCGTCGACCGGCGCCGACGGAGGGCGCGAGGTGGGCGGAGCGGCCGTTCGGGTGGAACGAGGTCCCATCTCACTGCTCACAACGCCTCAGCCTCGCAGATGTCGCGGTCGTGTGAACGTCTCGCAAGCGACCGCCCGGGCGAGACGCACTGCTTGATGGCACCGGCCGGTGGGCCGCGGCGGCCGCGCGCTCAGCTGGTGCCGCCGACCAGCAGCTCGACTCCGGACTGCTCGATCGTGCGCTGCAACCCGTCGCGCAGCGTCACTTCGGGCGACCATCCGAGCAGCTCGCGGGCGAGCGTGATGTCCGGCTTGCGCTGCTTGGGGTCGTCGACCGGGAGCGCCTCATACACGATCTCCGAGCTCGAGTCGGTCAGCTCCTTGACCGTCTCGGCCAGCTCGAGCAGCGTGAACTCGTCTGGGTTGCCGATGTTCACCGGGTCGTGATAGCCCGACTCGGCGAGAGCGATCATGCCGCGGATCAGGTCGGACACGTAGCAGAAGGAGCGCGTCTGGCTGCCGTCGCCGAACACCGTGATCGGCCGGTTCGCGAGCGCTTGGCGCAGGAACGTCGGGATCGCGCGGCCGTCGTGGGGCCGCATCCGCGCGCCGTACGTGTTGAAGATCCGCATGATCGCGGTGTCGACGCCCTGCTGGCGGTGATACGCCATCGTCAGCGCCTCGGCGTAGCGCTTGGCCTCGTCATAGACGCCGCGCGGCCCGACTGGGTTGACGTGACCCCAGTAGCTCTCGCGTTGCGGATGCTCGAGCGGATCGCCGTAGACCTCGCTGGTCGAGGAGATCAGGAAGCGAGCGCGCTTGGCCTTGGCGAGCCCGAGCGTGTGGTGGGTGCCGTAGGAGCCGACCTTCAGCGTGTGCAGCGGCAGGCGCAGGTAGTCGATCGGCGACGCCGGCGAGGCGAGGTGGTAGACGAAGTCGACCGGCTCGTCGACGAAGTACGGCTCGATGATGTCGGCCTGGACGTAGAGAAAGCGCTCGGGGTCGCGGATGTGCTCGATGTTCGCCAGCGAGCCCGTCTCGAAGTTGTCGACGCAGATCACGCGGTGCCCGCGCGCGAGCAGCTCGTCGCACAGGTGCGAGCCGAGAAAGCCGGCGCCGCCGGTGACGAGACAGGTGGCCATCGCGCCGGAGAATACTCAGTCGACCCCTGCAGCGGGCGTCACCGTCGGGCCACGCTCGGGCCGGCGAGCCGCAGCGTGTCCTTATCATCTGCTGCATGGCCTCAACAGACTCAACCGAGGATCACCTGACCGTCGCGCCGATCGTCGGCCCCGACGATCCACGCCGCTTCACCGATTCGGGGATCGAGGTGTCAGAGCTGTACACCGAGGCCGACGTGCCGGCCGATCTCGACCTGGGCGAGCCGGGCCAGTTCCCGTACACGCGCGGCGTTCACCGTGAGATGTACCGCAAGCAGACATGGACGATGCGCCAGTACGCGGGGTACGCGTCGGCGAAGGAGTCAAACGAGCGCTACCGCTACCTGCTGTCGAAGGGGTCGACGGGGCTGTCGATGGCGTTCGACCTGCCGACGCAACTCGGCCTGGACTCCGACAACCCGCGCTGCCTCGGCGAGGTCGGGCGCACGGGCGTCGCGATCGACACGATCGACGACATGCGCACGGCGTTCGACTCGATCCCGCTCGACCAGGTGTCGACGTCGATGACGATCAACGCGCCGGCAGGATGCCTGCTGCTGCTTTACGAGCTCGTCGGTGAGGAGCAGGGCGTCCCGAGCGAGAAGCTGCGCGGCACCACGCAGAACGACGTGCTCAAGGAGTACATCGCGCGCGGCAACTACATCTACCCGCCGGAGCCGACGATGCGGCTGACGACAGATCTGTTCCAGTACTGCCATGAGCGCGTCCCGCGCTGGAACACGATCTCGATCTCGGGCTACCACTTCCGCGAGAAGGGCTGCTCGGCGGTGCAGGAGGTCGCGTTCACGCTGTCGTCGGGCATCGCGTACGTGCAGGCGGCGATCGACAAGGGGCTGAACGTCGACGAGTTCGCGCCGCGCCTGGCGTTCTTCTTCAACGGCCACAACAACGTCTTTCAAGAGGTCGCGAAGTTCCGGGCCGCCCGGCGGATGTGGGCGCACATCATGCGCGAGCGCTTCGGCGCGACCAACCCGAAGGCGACGATGCTGCGCTTTCACACGCAGACGGGCGGCGTCACCCTGACCGCGCAGCAGCCGGAGAACAACATCGTGCGCGTCGCACTGCAGGGCTTTGCCGCCGTGTGCGGCGGCACGCAGTCGCTGCACACCAACGGGTTTGACGAGGCGCTCGCGCTGCCGACCGAGCGCGCGGCGAAAATCGCGCTGCGCACGCAGCAGATCCTCGCGCACGAGTCGGGCGCGGCCGACAGCGTCGATCCGTTCGCCGGCTCTTTCTTCGTCGAGTCGCTGACCGACGAGATCGAAGCGCGCGCGAACGAGCTGATCGCGAAGGTCGACGCGCTCGGCGGGTCGGTCAACGCGATCGAGTTCATCACCGGCGAGATCGACGAGTCGGCGTGGGGCTACCAGGAGCGCTACCGGATCGGCCAGGACATCGTCGTCGGCGTCAACCGCTACGAGGAGGACGACATCGAAGTGCCCGACCTACTGCGCGTCGACCCCGAGTCCGAGCGCGAACAGCTCGACCGGCTCGCGCAGTTCAAGGCAGAGCGCGACCACGAGCTCGTCGCGCTGCGCCTGGAGGAGCTGCGCGACGTCGCGCGCGGCTCGGACAACCTCCTGCCGGCGATCCGCCAGGCGCTGAAGGACCGCTGCTCGATCGGCGAGGTCTGCGCCGCGATGCAGGACGTCTTCGGCAAGTACGCGCCGACGTTCTGAGTCTCATCAGTCAGTCGACACCGTGCACGCACGGTGTCGCCGCCGGCGCATGCGCCGGCCGGACCAGGCCGCACATGTGCGGCCCTGCAGCCATCGACAAGCAT
>DASXIJ010000103.1:0-15564 GCA_036498045.1 Solirubrobacteraceae bacterium | reverse complement strand
GACGTGAGCCTGCCGGTCCGTCAGGGCGAGGTGCTGGCGATGATCGGCGCGTCCGGCTCGGGCAAGACGACGCTGCTGCGCTCGCTGAACAGGCTCACCGAGATCACCGCGGGTGCCGTGCGCAGCGGCAGGATCACGCTCGACGGCGAGGACATCCACGCGCTGGAGGTGAACACGCTCAGGCGTCGGGTATCGATGGTCTTCCAGCAGCCCAACCCGTTCCCGATGAGCATCTTCGACAACGTTGCCTACGCGCTCGCCGAGCGGCCGGGCGCCGGACGGCGACGCCGGCGGACCCCCGAGCTCGAGAGCGCAGTGGCAGACGCATTGCGCCGTGCCGGCCTGTACGAGGAGGTCGCCGGCGACCTCGAGCGCTCGGCACTGCGGCTGTCCGGAGGGCAGCAGCAGCGGCTGTGCATCGCGCGCGCGCTCGCCGCCGAGCCGGAGGTGCTGCTGCTCGACGAGCCGTGTTCGGCGCTTGACCCGATCTCGACCGCGACGATCGAGCAGCTGATCGTCGGCCTGCGCGAGAGCGTCGCGATCGTGATCGTCACCCACAATCTGCAGCAGGCGCTCCGCGTCGCCGACCACGTCGCGTTCATGCACCTCGGCGAGCTGATCGAGTACGGCTCGAGCGAGCAGGTCTTCGAGCGACCGGCGCATCAGCGCACGCGCGACTACGTCAGCGGCGCCTTCGGATGACCGCCCGTCGAGCGGCGTGCGTTGCCTTGCTCGCGCTCGCGCCGCTCGTTCTCGGCGGCTGCGAGACGACCGCCGAAAAGAGCGCCAAGCTCGAACGTGCGGCCAAGCGGGTGACGCTCGCGCAGGAGAAGGGCCTTTCGATCAGCCGTCCGAGCACGACGGTCCAGATCGTCGGCGCGACCGTCGTCCGCGACTCCGAACGCGCCGCCGCTGTCGTGACCCTGCACAACCGCTCGGCCACGACGCAGCGCGCGGTGCCGATCGCGATCACCGTCAAGAGCGCGAGTGGCGCGACGGTGTTTCAGAACAACGGCCCCGGCCTGGAAAGCGCGCTCGTCTCGGTGCCCTCGATCGCCGCGCACGCGACCGTCGTCTGGGTCGACGACCAGCTTCCCGTCAGTGGCAGCCCGGCGAGTGTGAGCGCCGTGGTCGGCGAAGGGCCGAGCACGACCGCTCAGTCACCGACGCTCGCCGTGACAGGCGCGCGGATCACCGAAGACCCGGCCAACGGCGTCGTCGCCGACGGGACGGTGACCAACAGCTCGAAGGTCGCGCAGGCGAGCCTCGTCGTGTTCGCGGTGGCGCGCCGCGGCGGCGCGATCGTCGGTGCCGGACGGGCGATCGTCTCGCAGCTCGCGCCCGGCGCCGCGAGCCCGTTCCAGGCGTCGCTCGTCGGGCATCCGCTGGGCGCGCAGCTCTCGATCTTCGCGCCGGCCGCCGACCTTCGGTGAGCGCGCGCGTGCGCGGGCGCCGGCGAGCCGTCGCTAGCGCGAGCGCCGGCGCTTTTTCAGCGTGATCCCCTCGAGCACGTGCGCGACCGTCTCGCACGCGTCGACCGCGGCCTCGAGCGACTCGAAGATGTCCTTCCAGCGAATCACGACCATCGGGTCGATGCCGCCGGCGAACAGCGAGGCGACGCCGTCGCGCTGGAGGCGGTCGCCCTCGTTCTCCAGGCGGTGGATCTCGACGAGGTGAGGCCCGAGCTCGGTTCCCGTCCGCAGTCCGCGCAACGCCTGGGCGATCTGCTCGCCCTGCCCGACGAGCACGTTGGAGAACTCGACCGCCTGCTCCATCGGCGCTTCCACCCCATACAGACCGAGCTGCGCTGCGGCGTGCTCGGAGTGGTCGACGATGTCGTCGAGCGCCGTCGCGAGCGCGTAGCCGTCGCCGGTCTGAAACGGAGCTCGGACCCGCCCCTCGGCGAGGCGGTGGATGATGTCGTGGGTGATCCGGTCGCCTTCCTGCTCGCAGACCTTCAGA
The DNA here is from genome assembly GCA_036498045.1 of Solirubrobacteraceae bacterium. GTDB lineage: Bacteria > Actinomycetota > Thermoleophilia > Solirubrobacterales > Solirubrobacteraceae > Palsa-744. Next base: position 13,602 of record DASXIJ010000103.1, on the reverse strand, counting down.
TCGCGGGCGAGCGTCGCGTGCTCCGGGTAGTCCACGAGCAGGTCGTGCAGGAGCAGCCCCGACCGCTGCACGTTACGGCCCGCCTCCTCGACGAGGCCCATCAGCACCGGGTCGGGAGGGCGCGAGAGGAAGCTCATCGCGCGAGGATATTCAGCCGCAGCCCGCGGCGAAGGGCGTTCACGTTTTTTTTACCGCCCGATTACGAGTTTGCAACCTTGACCGGCGCCCGCGGGTGCGAGCCTTGCAAACGTGGCGAGCCTTCCCGAGAGTGAGGACACGCTGTACGCGGGCGAGCTGGAGATCCGTCTCGGCGACGGGCTCGTGCTCGCCGGCGGTCGCGTCGTGCGCCTGTCGGTCCGGGAGTTCGAGCTGCTCGTCGCGATGGCCCGCAGAACCGGCGCGATCGCGACGCGCGAGGACCTGTTCGCGACCGTCTGGGGTGGGTCGTTGCGTCCGGGCGATCGCTCGGTCGACGTTTACGTGAGCAAGCTGCGGGGCAAGCTCGAAGCGGCGATGCCCGATCGCCGCTTCATCCACACCCACCCGGGGTTCGGCTACCGCTTCCAACCGCAGACCGTGCGGGCAGCGGGGTCGGGTGCGATCGCCGCCGCCGGCGGCGATTCCAGCGACGTGAACGGGCTTTCACGAAATGTTCACATCGCGGTCCCGGGCGACTAAACAGACTGGGCGGGCATCGTCGGCGGGCGGCGAGTTGCGCTCGCCCAGCTCGAACGACACGTAATCCAGCCAGAGGAGACGTAGTGACCAAGAACAGGATTGGCGCGCTCGCGAGCGTCGCTTTGCTCGCGCTCGGCCTTGCAGCTTGCGGCAGCTCCAGCTCGTCCAGCAGCTCGTCCACCAGCGCGGCCGGCTCCACGTCCTCGAGCAGCGGCACGGCGACCGTCTCGGGCGCGGGGTCGACGTTCGCCGCACCCGTGTATGAACAGTGGGCGTCGGCGCAGTCCGGTCTCACCGTCAACTACCAGGCAGTCGGCTCCGGCGCGGGGATCACGTCGCTCGAGTCAAAGACCGTCGACTTCGGCGCCAGCGATCCGCCGCTGAAGCCGGCCGACGAAGAAGCGATCGCCAAGAACGGCAGCCCTGCCGTCCAGATCCCGATGTTCCTCGGAGCGATCACCGTCTCCTACAACCTGCCCGGCGTTCCGACGGGGCTGAAGCTCGACGCGAAGACGATCTCCGACATCTACCTCGGCAAGGTCAAGACCTGGAACGACGCCGAGATCAAGGCGCTGAATCCCGGGTCCTCGCTGCCGAGCACGGCGATCACCGTGATCCACCGCTCGGACTCGTCGGGCACGACCGCCGGCTTCACCGGGTTCCTCGCGGCGGCCGACCCCGAATTCAAGAGCAAGGTCGGCGAAGGCAAGGACGTGCAGTGGCCGACCGGGACCGGCGCTAAGGGCAACGCCGGCGTCGCCGGCGCAGTGCAGCAGACGGGCGGCGCGATCGGCTACGTCGAGCAGGCCTACGCGCTGCAGCACAAATTCACCTACGCCGCGGTCAAGAACAAGGCCGGGGCGTTCGTCGCGCCGACGCTCGCGTCGACGACGGCGGCGGCGGCCGGACTGAAGGTGCCGGCGAACCTCGGCATCAAGATCTCCAATCCGTCGGGCGCCACCGCCTACCCGATCACCTCACAGACGTTCATCGTCGTCAACAAGGACCTCTGCAAGGCCGGCGTGCCCGGTGGCGAAGCCGCCGCCAAGGGCGTCGTCAAGTTCGTCACCTACGGGCTCAACGAAGGCCAGTCGATCCTCTCCCAGGCCGACTACGCCTCGCTGCCAGCGGCGATCCTGACGAAGTCCAAGGAAGCGGCGAAAACGCTGCAGTGCAACGGCTCGCCGATCGGCGGCTAAGGACGACGTGATGGCCCGTGATCCGATGGACACCGGGCCATGAGCAGTGCAGCCATGCCAGGCGGCGATCGCTCGATCCTCGAGCGATCGCCGCTCGCGCGGCTGCCCGATCGCGCCCTGAAGTACGGGCTGACGGCCCTGGCTGCGCTGATCCTCGCGCTGATCGTCTACTTCTTCGTCCGGCTCGTCGCCGAGTCCGAACCGGCGTTCGCGCACCAGGGCGTCTTCGGCTTCATCTTCGGTAACGACTGGAACGTCAGCGCCGAAGAATTCGGCGCCCTGCCGCTCGTCGTCGGCACGCTGATCACGTCCGCCCTCGCCCTGCTGATCGGCGTGCCGGTGGCGGTCGCGACCGCGCTGTATGCAAACGAGCTCTGCCCGCTGCGCCTACGCCCGGCGCTGACCGTGCTCGTCGAGCTGCTCGCTGCCGTGCCGTCCGTCGTCTACGGCCTGTGGGGGATCTTCTTCCTCGCGCCGAAGCTGCAGCCGGCAGAGCAGTGGGTCTCCGATCGCCTGTCGTTCATCCCGTTCATCGGCGGCGGTACCGTGACGATCCCGAACTACTTCGTCGCCGGCCTGATCCTCGCGATCATGATCCTGCCGATCGTCTCGGCGATCGCGCGGGAGGTGATGGCGACGGTGCCCTCAGACCAGAAGGAGGCCGCGCTCGGCCTCGGCGCGACACGCTGGGAGATGATCCGCACGGCCGTGCTGCCCTACTGCAGGTCCGGGATCGTCGGCGGGGCGATGCTCGGGCTCGGACGCGCGATCGGCGAGACGATCGCGGTGACGATCGTGATCGGCGACGCGCCCCAGCTCGGGCGGCACCTCTTCGGCCAGGGCTACACGCTGGCGGCCGTGATCGCCAACGAGTTCGGCGAGGCGCAGGGCCTGCACCGCTCGGCGCTGTTCGCCGCCGCGCTGGTGCTGTTCGTGCTGACGCTCCTAGTCAACGCGCTCGCGCGTGTCCTCGTCCGCCGCGCGTCGCGGGTGAGCGTGCGCTCGACGGCCGCGGGCCCGGCAAGCCAGCCGCCGTCGATCGCCGGGGCGGCGGCCAGCGCATGAGCACGCACGGCGCACCCGGTGCCGACGCCACGCTCGCGCGTTTTGCCGTGAGCCCCGCGCGGCGGCGGCGCGACCGGCTCGCGCGCGGCCTGATCTCGGCGGGCACCGCGGTCGCGCTCGTCCCGCTCGTGCTCGTCATCTACTACCTCCTGCACAAGGGTCTCAGCGCCTGGAGCGGGAGCTTCTTCACGACCGACCCGACCGGCAACACGTTCTTCAAGACGTCGAGCATCGGCGGGATCAAGAGCGCCTTGCTCGGGACGATCGAGATCGTCGCGCTCGCCTCGGCGATCGCGATCCCGATCGGGATCGGCGTCGCGGTGTGGCTCGTCGAGTACGGTCGCGATGGTGTGTTCGCACAGGTCGTGCGGTTCTTCATCGACGTGATGACCGGCGTCCCCTCGATCGTCTTCGGACTGTTCATCTACATCGTGCTGATCGTCGGCACCGGCAGCTCCTACGCCGGCTACAAGGGATCGCTGGCGCTGGCGCTCCTGATGCTTCCGGTCGTGACCCGCTCGGCCGAGGTGATCCTCCTCCTGATCCCAGGCGAGCTGCGCGAGTCGGCGCTCGCGCTGGGCGCGCCGCGCTGGAAGGTGATCTCGACGGTCGTGCTGCCGACGGCGCTGCCAGGACTGGTGACCGGCGTGCTGCTCGCGGTAGCGCGGGCGGCGGGCGAGACGGCGCCGCTGCTGTTCACCGCGGCGGCGGCGCGCAACACCGACTTCAACCTGTCGCACTTCATGAACTCGCTCCCGGTCCAGATCTACAACGACGTGACGTCGCCGACGACGGCGGTCGTCAACCGGGCCTGGGGCGCCGCGCTCGCGCTCGTCACGCTGATCCTGCTGCTCAACGTGATCGCCCGCCTCGCCGCGCGCAGGAGCCGCCTGGCATGAGCGGCGACGCAAGCCCGTCTCAGGCAGCTAACGTTGCATCGGCCAACGTGGACCCCGACAGCCGAACCGAGAGCGAGCGGGTCGCGCGCAACGCGTCCCCAACCGACGCGGCCGCGGCCGCCGCCGACAGCGCCGTGATGGTCGACGCCGCGACGACCCCCCTGGTCGAGCGGGGGGTGAGCGTCACCCTCGACGGGCTGCGCGCCTTCTACGGCAACGCCGAACAGGTCAAGGGCATCGACCTCGAGGTCCGCGCAAACGAGGTCACCGCGATCATCGGACCCTCGGGCTCGGGCAAGTCGACGGTGGTGCGCTGCATCAACAGGATGCACGAGGAGATTCCCGGCGCCCACGCCGAGGGCCGCGTGCTGCTCGACGACGCGGACGTGTACGACCCCGACGTCGACGTCGTCGCCGTGCGTCGCGCGATCGGGATGGTCTTTCAGAAGCCGAACCCGTTCCCGACGATGTCCGTGTTCGACAACGTCGCCGCCGGCCTGCGCCTCTCGTCGACCACACGCGCGCGGGGCGGCAAGGCCAAGTTGCACGCGAATGTCGAGGCGGCGCTGCGCCGGGCGGCGTTGTGGGACGAGGTGGCCGACCGCCTCGACGAGCCGGGGGCGGGCCTCTCCGGTGGCCAGCAGCAGCGTCTGTGCATCGCGCGCTCGCTCGCCGTCGAGCCCGATGTGATCCTGATGGACGAGCCGTGCTCGGCGCTCGATCCGATCGCGACGCTGAAGATCGAGGAGCTGATCGAGGAGCTAAAGCGGCGCGTCACGATCGTGATCGTCACGCACAACATGCAGCAGGCCGCGCGCGTCGCCGATCGCACGGCGTTCATGCTCGGCGGCGAGCTCGTCGAGGTTGGCCCGACCGAGGAGATGTTCACCAAGCCCGGCGATCCGCGGACCGAGGAATATGTCACCGGCAAGTTCGGCTGACGACCGCTCGAGCCGGTCGACCGCCGGCGAAGGACACGCTCCCGGCGCGGGCGGCGTGAGCGCAGGCGAGGCCGACGACGCGAGGCAGGCGGGCGCGGCGCACGGGCGCGCCCACTTCCAGGAGCAGCTGCAGGCGCTAGAAGCGAACGCGCTCGGTGGCCTCGACCTGATCGTCGAGCAGCTCGATCGGGTGCTCGAGGCGCTACGCCATCAGGACGTCGAGCTCGCGCAGATGGTGATCGCCGACGACGACCGCGTCGACGGGCGCTACCTGGAGGTCCACCAGGGGATTCTCTCGCTGCTCGCCCTGCAGGCGCCGGTCGCCGGCGACCTGCGCCTCGTCGCGGCGCTGCTGCACACGATCAAGCACATCGAGCGGATGGGCGACCAGTGCGTCAACATCGCCAAGCTGATCCCGCTGTCGGGGTATGAGCCACCGGTGCGCCCCGAGGTCCTCGACGCGCTCGCGAAGATGGGCGCGCACGCGCGATCGGAGGTCGTCCAGTGCCGCGCGGCGTTCGCCGGGCGCGACATCGAACTGGCCGAGGACCTCGTTCGCCAGGACCGCGAAATCAACCGGCTCAACCGCGAGATCTTTCGGATGGCGATCGCGATCGGAGACGATCCCGACACGCGCGAGTGGGCGATGCACATGATCCTCGTCGCCCGCGCGCTCGAGCGGGTCGGCGACAACGCAGTCGACATCGGCGAGCAGGTCGCGTTCGTCGTCACCGGGCTGTTCCGCGAGTTCTCGGACTCCTCGCACCCCGCCGGCGTGCCGCCCGACGCGGCGCCGGACACCACGCCCGAATCGTTCTGAGCGAGGGCGGCGCGCGCAGGCGCCCCGCAATTAGCGCGTTAGCATTGTGAACATCTTGTGACGATGGATTGCACGGCGTGACCGGCTCCGCCGGCTGGCGTACACTCCTGCGCAATGACGGACAGCATCACCGCCGGGGACGTGGCGGCGCCGTCGGGCCAGGGGGGCGCCGCAGCGACGCTGCGGATCGCAGTCCTTGACCGCGACAGCGGGTTCATCCAGGTGCTGAGCAAGCGCCTCGATCGGCTCGGGTGGGAGCACCGCGTGCTCGCCAGCCCCGTTCCCGCGGACGCCGTCGTGGCGATGCGCCTGAGCGCGCTGGTCGTCGATCTCGCCGTGCTCGGCCCGCAGGCGTGGGAGTGGCTCGAGCGCCTGTGCGGCGCGCTGCCCGACCTCGGCATCGTCGTCTGTACGGGGCCCTCGACCGTCGCTCAGCGCGTGCGGGGATTGCGGCTCGGTGCCGACGACTGGATCACCAAGCCGTGCCACCCCGAGGAGGTGATCGCGCGCGTGCAGAGCGTCGTGCGCCGCCGTCGTCGGCCGAGCGGTCGGGCGGAGAACAAGCCGGTCACCGCCGGCGAGGTCGAGATCCGCTCCGATCGCTTCCAGGCGTTCGTCGGCGCTGCGAGCCTCGACCTCACGCGTCGCGAGTTCGAGCTGATCGAGCTGCTCGCCGCGGCCGAGGGCCGCGTGCTCGAGCGCGAGGAGATCTACTCGCGGCTGTGGGGCTACACGATGGTGCGAGGCGACCGCTCGGTCGACGTGTTCGTGCGGAAGCTGCGCCAAAAGCTCGAGAAGGCCTCGCCGCGGTGGCGCTACATCCACACGCACTTCGGAATCGGCTACCGCTTCGCCGCCGAATCGCTCGACGCAGACCGCGTCGACGTCGACGTGCCGGCGTCAGTGCCGGCGGGCTGGGACGGCCGCGATCAGGGCGAGCTCGCGCGGACGCATCAGGACCGCCAGCTCGCCCCCGACGCCCTCTAGCCTGACCGCCGCCAGGCCGCCCTTCTTCAGGTCGATCCGTCCTCCCGTGAGGTCGGCGACGACGCTCGATAGGTCGGGCTCGTGGCCGACGAGCAGCAGCCGGCCGTCGTCGCCGATCGAGCGCACGGCATCGAGCGCCTGCTGCGCATCGAAGCCGCCCGCGAGCGCCTCGTGCTCGCGCAGCAGCGCACGCCCACCCTTCCCCCACTCGGCCGCGGCGAGCTCTGCCGTCTGGCGCGCGCGCATCTTCGGGCTGAACAGCACCGCCTCGAAGCCGGGGTCGAGCCGCGCCAGCGCGACCCCTGCGGCGCTGGCCTGCTCCTCGCCGTGTGCGGTCAGGCGCCGCTCGGAGTCCGAGCGCGTTCCGTGCGGCTCGGCCTCGGCATGACGTAGTACCCAAAGCTGACGCCCCATCGCCTGCGCCAACCCTAGCGATGCTTCCCGCCCCTGCACCAACAAAGACGCCAGAGTCAACGATTTGTGAAGATGGTCTTGGACGGCAGCGGGCGCTCGACCGCGAGCGTGTAGCGTGGATGGGAGCATGGAGCTCGGTCGACAGGAAGATGGCGACGAGCGCGCGGCGACAGCCGTCGGGCTCGGGCGCGGGGCGCCCGCGCCGCAGCCGGATCTCCTCGACGACTCGCTTCTCGCGCTCGACGACACGTCGCTCTATCTCAACCGCGAGCTGTCGTGGCTGGACTTCAACGACCGCGTGCTGCAGCTCGCCGAGGACGCGCAGCTGCCGCTGCTCGAGCGCGTCAAGTTCTGCGCGATCTACACGACCAACCTCGATGAGTTCTACCAAGTGCGCGTCGCCGGGCTGCTTGACCAGATCGAGGCCGGCGTCGAGACGCCGTCGCAGGACGGCAGGACGCCGAGCGAGACGCTCGCGCTGATCCGCGAGCGCGTACTCGCCCAGGGCCGTCGCCTGACCGACTGCTTCGAAGGCGAGCTGCGCCCGCAGCTCGCCGACTCAGACATCCGGGTCGTCGACGTGCGCTCGCTCGACGAGGATCGCCGGGCCGAGCTCGCCGCGCTGTTTCAGAAGAAGATCTTCCCGGCGCTGACGCCGCTCGCCGTCGCGCCGGGCCGCCCGTTCCCGTACATCTCCAACCTCTCCCTCAGCCTCGCCGTCCTCGTGCGCGACCCGCTCACCGGTCAGACCGTGTTCGCGCGCGTCAAGGTCCCGACCGAGATCCTCTCGCGGTTCGTCGCGCTGCGTCAGTCCGCGGCAGAGCCGACCCTGCTGGTCCCGCTCGAGGACGTGATCGCCCATCACCTGGACGCGCTGTTCCCGGGCATGGAGATCGTCGACTACAACGTGTTCCGCGTCACGCGCGACGCCGACCTCGAGGTCTCCGACGACGCGGCCGACCTGCTGCAGGCCGTCGAGGACGAGCTGCGACGCCGGCGGTTTGGCGAGATCGTGCGCGTCGAGGTCGGCGCCGACTGCTCCGAGCGCCTGCTCGCCGAGCTGTCGGGCCTGCTCGGCGTCGACGATCACGAGGTCTACCCGGTCGACGGGCTGCTCGACATGGGAGCGCTGTGGCAGCTCGTGCGCCTGCCCGGCCACGCCGAGCTGCGCCAGGAGCCGCTCGTGGGGATCACCGACCCGCGGCTGCTGCGCCACGAGGATGAGCGCCCGGACGTGCTCGGCGCGATGCGCGAAGGCGACGTGCTCGTGCACCATCCCTACATCTCCTTCGCGACGTCGGTCGAGCGCTTCGTCGAGCAGGCCGTAGCCGATCCGAACGTGCTCGCGATCAAGCAGACCGTCTATCGCACGAGCGACGACTCGCCGCTGGTCCCGGCGCTGATCGACGCGACCGAGCGCGGCAAGCAGGCGGTCGCGCTGGTCGAGCTGAAGGCCCGCTTCGACGAGGGGATGAACATCCACTGGGCGAAGGCGATGGAGGAGGCGGGAGTCCACGTCGTCTACGGGCAGCCGTCGCTGAAGACGCACGCCAAGTGCGTGCTCGTCGTGCGCCGCGAGGGCGACGGCGTGCGCAACTACGTTCACATCGGGACGGGCAACTACCACTCGGCGACCGCGCGCCTGTACACCGACTTCGGCCTGTTCACGACCGACGAGCAGATCGGCGCCGACGTCGCCGACATGTTCAACTACCTCACCGGCTACGGTCGCCCGACGCACTACCGCAAGGTGCTGATCGCGCCCAACCAGCTGCGCGACGGGATCCTCGAGCAGATCGACCGCACGATCGCCGCCCACACCGAGCAGGCGCCGGCGCGGATCGAGATGAAGATGAACTCGCTCGTCGACGGGCGCTGCATCCGCGCGCTCTACCGCGCGTCGCAGGCCGGCGTCCAGATCGACCTCAACGTGCGCGGGATCTGCTGCCTGCGCCCGGGCGTCGCCGGAGTCTCGGAGAACATTCGCGTCGTCTCGATCGTCGGGCGCCTGCTCGAGCACTCGCGCGTCTACGCGTTCGAGCGCGGCGGCGAGCACACGATCTACATCTCCTCGGCCGACCTGATGCCGCGCAACCTCGATCATCGCGTCGAGCTCGCCGTGCCGATCGCGTCCGAGGACGCGCGTGCCGAGCTGCTCGACACGCTGGACCGCGCCTTCGCGGACAACCAGAACTCGTGGGAGCTCGACGACGAAGGACGCTGGAACAGGCGCGCTCCCGGGCCGGGTGAACGGCCGCGCAGCCTCCAGCTCGAGCTCGCCGAGCGCTACGCCGCGCGCGGCGCCGAGCACGGCCGTGCCGGCGAGGCGAGCGGGTCTCTGCGCTAGCCGCGCGGCGCGTTAGGGGGGCGGTCGGCGCGCCCGGGCGAGTTGCTCACAACGCGCCGAGCGCCTGCTGCAGGTCGTCGACCGACTGGTAGTCCAGCCCGAGCAGGTGGTCGTGACGGTGGCGCACGACGCCCTGCTCGTCGATCACGATCACTGCCCGCTTCGTCCCAAGCGTCGACGAGTACGCGCTGTAAGCCTTGGCGACGCTCTTGTCGACGTCGGCCAGCAACGGGACGTTGAGGTCGTGCTTGGCGACGAACTGCTCGTGGGAGGCCAGGTCCTGGGAGGAGATGCCGACGACGGTCGCGTTCAGCGACGCGAAGTCCGCGCCGCGGTCGCGGTAGGAGCAGAACTGTTTCGTGCAGACCATCGTGTTGTCGCCGGGATAGAACAGCAGCACCACGCGCTCGCCATGGTGATCTGAGAGTCGAAACGTGCCGTCGGTGCCGGGCAGCTCGAAGTCGGGGGCCGGGTCGCCCACCTGCGGGGTCTTAGGCATGTCGTCCGCAGGATATCCGCAGCGTTGCCGCATGGGCGCGCGGCTCCCTGAGGCGTCCGGCAGCGGTGGCGTCGGTCACTCCGACGCGTGGGTGAATCGGAGCATCATCGTCCGGCTACCGTGGCTCGTTATGTGAGGGCCGAGCGACCCCAGCGCACCGACCTCGTCCATCTTCAGCCCGTGCGCGGCGGCCGTACGTTCGTAGAACTCGTGGGGTCGGAAGACGACCGGGAATCCCTGCCATTCGCCATCTGCGCGGTCGCCGAGCGCAACGTTCGCGTAGAACTCGCCGCTCTCGGTCATCCGCTGCAAGACGAGACGAAGGTACCCATCGACGACCTGATCAGGCATGTGGATGAGCACCATGAAAGCCCAGACGAGGTCAAACGGATCTCCGGACTGGATTTCCGCCGGATCCTCCGCGTGAATCAGGACCGGCTCCTTGTCGGCCAGCCCGGACTCGGCCAACTCCTTGCGAGCCTCCTCGAGGACAGCCGCCCGTACCTCAACGCCGGTGTAGTTGCCGGCGTCCAGGTACTCGATCAGCGGGATGCCACCGCGGAGGGTTCCGCAGCCGATATCGAGCAAGCGGTGTTCGGGCCGCAGCCCGTTCGACGTCAGGAACTCGAACTGGAAGCGGCGTTGTGTCGCCCACTCATCGGGTGGGCCGACCAGCGCGGCCCGTCGAGTCGACGAGCGGGCGGTCACCGGATTCAACATCAGCTTGCGCGTCAGCCGGCGGCTCAGCTCGCGACGAGTCCATCGCGCGCGCACCCGCACCCGAGTCATCACGCTTTTCGTCTCGTCAGTCATTGCCCACGCTCATCCGCCAAGGGCCCGCCAGTATAGGTTTGTTGCGCCCGGGCGATGTAGCCTCCGAGGCGATGGACGAATCGCTCGCAGGCCAGTTGCTGCTCGCCTCGCCGGCGCTGCTCGATCCGAACTTCGAGCGCACCGTCGTGCTGATCGCGATGCACGGGGTCGAGGGAGCGATGGGCGTCGTTCTCAACCGGCCGTCGGACTCCACCGTCGCCGTCGCGGCACCGCAGCTTGAGCGGGCGGTCAGCGACTCCGAGCCGATCTACGTCGGCGGACCGGTGCAGCCGGACTCGATCGTCCTGCTCGCCGAGTTCGTCGACCCCGCCCCGGCGGGCGTGCTCGTGCTCGGGCGGATCGGCTTTCCGGCGCCCGACGCCGACCTCGACGAGCTCGCGCAGGCGACCGACCGGGTACGCGCCTTCGCTGGCTTCGCCGGCTGGAGCGAGGGCCAGCTCGAGCAGGAGATCGAGCGCGGCGACTGGATCGCCCAGCCGGCCTTGCCCGAGGACGTCTTCACCGAGGCGAGCGAGCAGCTCTGGAGCCAGGCGCTGACGCGGATGGGCGGCAGCTACGCGCTGCTCGCGCGGATGCCGCGCGATCCGAGCGTCAACTAGGCCGAGCCGCGCTACAGTCGAACTTCGTCGCCGGTGCTCGTTGGCGGCTACCGTTGCCAAGCCCGCTCGGCCCTCCCACGGCCACGCAACTCCGGAGGACCCATCTTGCTGAAGCTCGCCCGCTGGACGACCACCCATCGCAAGTACGTCGTGCTCGGCTGGATCGTCCTCGTCGTCGCGATCAACGTGCTCGCGCAATCGGCGGGAACGTCCTACTCCAACAACTTCACGCTGCCCAACTCAGACGCGCAGCGCGCGTCGAACCTGCTGCAGCGCAGCTTCCCCGCCCAAGCGGGCGATCGCGACACGATCGTCTACCGGGTCAGCGCCGGAAGCGTCACCGACCCGGCGGTGCGTGCGCGGATGAGCGCGACGTTCGCGAAGGTCGCGAAGCTCCCGCACGTATCGGCCGTGATCAGCCCCTACGCCGGCGCCGCGTCGGGCCGCTCGATCTCCGCCGACGGCAAGATCGCGTTCGCGACGGTGGTGTTCGACGAAAAGGCGAACAAGCTCCCCAAGTCGGCGCCCGAACGCGTCGTCGACGTCGCCCGCGCGGCCGACCGGCCGGGGCTTCAGGTCGAGCTCGGCGGCCAGGCGATCGAGCAGACCGAGCAGACCGGCTTCGGCATCTCCACCGCCGTCGGGCTGCTCGCGGCGATCGTCGTCCTGCTGCTCACGTTCGGCTCATTGACCGCGATGGGCCTGCCGATCGTGACCGCGCTGTTCGGGCTTGGCACCGGTCTCGGCGTGATCGCGCTGTTCACGCACGTCGTCGACACGCCGAACTTCTCCTCCGAGCTCGCCGCGATGATCGGCCTCGGGGTCGGGATCGACTACGCGCTGTTCATCCTGACGCGCTTTCGCGAGGCCTACGCGACCCCGGGCCCGACGTTCGGCGACGCTCGCGAATCGGTCATCCAGGCGATGGACACCGCCGGGCGCGCCGTCCTGTTCGCCGGGTGCACGGTCGTGATCGCGCTGCTCGGGATGATGCTGCTCGGCGTCGACTTCCTCTACGGCGTCGCGATCTCGGCGTCGATCGGAGTGCTGCTGGTGATGCTCGCGTCGCTCACGCTGCTCCCAGCGTTGCTGACGGGCCTGGGACCACGGCTCGCGCGGCCGAGCCGACGCGCGCGGCGCCGCGCCGCCCGCGCATCCGCGGCGGGGGCGCAGACCAACGGCGAGGCGGCCGCGGCGGCGCCCGGCGGCGGAGCGTGGCTGCGCTGGAGCATGTTCGTGGAGCGTCGCCCGCGGACGATCGCCGTCGCCGCGACGAGCGTGATGCTGCTGATCGCTGCGCCCGCCATCGCGCTGCGTCTCGGTTCCAGCGACGCCGGCAACGACCCGGCCGGCCAGACGACGCACAAGGCCTACGAGCTGCTCGCGCAGGGCTTTGGTGAAGGCTTCAACGGCCCGCTGCTGGTCGTCGCGAAGGTGCCCGGTGCCCGCACGGCGGCCGCAACGAGCGCGCTCGCCCACCTGCACGGCGCGATCGCAGCGAGTCCGGATGTGGCCTCGGTCGCGCCCGCGAAGGTGAACCCCGAAGGCGACGTCGCGACGGTGACCGTCTACCCGCACTCGTCACCGCAGGCCTTGGCGACGACCCAGCTGGTCGAACACCTGCGCAACGTCGCCGTGCCCCCGGTCGCCGCAAGCACCGGTATGACCGTCTACGTCGGCGGCGTGACGGCCGGCTCGGTCGACTTCGCCAAGACGCTCGGGCAGAAGCTGCCGCTGTTCATCGGCGTCGTCGTGCTGCTCTCGGCGCTGCTGCTGCTCATCGTCTTCCGCTCGCTGGTGATCCCCCTGCAGGCGGCGGTGATGAACCTGCTCAGCATCGGCGCGGCGCTCGGCGTGATCGTCGCGATCTTCCAGTGGGGCTGGCTCGGGAGCGTGATCGGCGTCAGCGCCGGCCCGATCGAGTCGTTCATCCCCGTGATGCTGTTCGCGATCGTGTTCGGCCTGTCGATGGACTACGAGGTCTTTCTCGTCTCGCGGATCCACGAGCGCTGGGCGCGGACGGGCGACAACTCGCGCGCCGTCGCCGAGGGCCTCGCGCTGACCGGCCGGGTGATCACCGCGGCCGCGGCGATCATGGTCTGCGTGTTCCTCTCGTTCATGCTCGGCGAAGACCGCGTGATCAAGGAGTTCGGCCTCAGCCTCGCCAGCGCCGTGTTCCTCGACGCGCTCGTCGTGCGCTGCCTGCTGCTGCCGGCGGTGCTGCACCTGATCGGGCGGCGCACGTGGGCGTTGCCCGGCGCGCTGGACCGCGTGCTGCCGCGGCTGAACATCGAGGGCACCGTGCTCCCCGCGCAGCAGC
>DASXIJ010000102.1:0-22353 GCA_036498045.1 Solirubrobacteraceae bacterium | reverse complement strand
CACCTCGACGGTCAATCCCCCGCCGCCCGCGAACTCATCGCCGCCGACGATCACCGGGACCGCCCAGCAGGGCCAGACGCTGACCGAGCACCACGGCGTCTGGACCAACGAACCGACCGGCTTTACGTATCAGTGGCAGCGCTGCGACAGCACGGGCGCCAACTGCGTTGCGATCACCGGCGCGAGCGCGCAGACCTACGTCGCGGCGTCTGAAGACGTCGGCCGCACGCTGAGGATCCAGGAGACCGCGAGCAACGGCGGCGGATCTGCAGGCCCTGCCACTTCGGCGGCCACCTCGACCGTGAGCCCGCCCGTTCCGTCCAACACCTCGCCGCCGACGATCACCGGGACCGCCCAGCAGGGCCAGACGCTGACCGAGCACCACGGCGTCTGGACCAACGAACCGACGGGCTTTACGTATCAGTGGCTGCAGTGCGACACGACCGGCGCCAACTGCGTCGCGATCGCCGGAGCCACGGCGCAGACATACGTACCGGTCACAGGGGATGTCGGACACACGATCAAGGCACAGGAGAGCGCCTCCAACGCCGGCGGCAGCTCGGGCCCGGCGAGCTCGAGCGCGACGGCCGCCGTGCTGGCGGCGCCCGCAACGTTCGGCAAGACCACCATCGGCGCCTCTCCGGACACGTTCCTCGCGGATCGCAAGCGGGTCAACCGTTACGCACTCCCGACCGCGGGGACGCTGACGAAGCTGAGCATCTACCTCGCGCCGACGAGCACCTCGGGCCAGCAGTTGCTCAAGGGGATCGTCTACGCAGACAACGCGGGCGCGCCGGCCTCGCTGCTGGCGGTGTCAGAACAGATCGTGTTCAAGAGCACGAACACCGCCGGCTGGTATGACCTTACGTTCTCGGCCCAGCCGCATCTCGCGGCCGGGAGCTACTGGATCGGCATCATCACCGGCGCGACCAGCGGAGTCGCTGGGTTCCGCTACGACACGGTCACCGCGGCACGCGACTACAACGCGAACACGTACACGTCGGGGCCGACCGAATTGTTCGGGACGGTCACGACCGACAACGAGCAGACGTCGCTCTACGCGACGTACGTGCCGGGCTGATCCCTAGCGCAGCGGCCCGCGTAGAGCGGAGCGAGCGGCGTGATACCCGCTCATCCCATGCACTCCCCCTCCGGGCGGGGTCGACGCCGAGGACAAGAAGATCCGCTCGTTCGGAGTTGAGTAGGGGTCCACGCGCGCGACGGGCCGCGTGAACAGCTGGCGCAGGTCCTGCACGCCGCCGTTGATGTCGCCACCGATGTAGTTGGCGTTGTAGGCCTCCAGCTCCGCGGGCCCCATCGCGCTGCACGCAAGGACACAGTCGCGAAAGCCGGGTGCGAATCGTTCGATCTGGGCTTCGATGCGGGCGCTCATGTCGATCGTCGACCCGTTGGGAACGTGGCAGTAGGCCCACGCCGTGTGGGAGCCGGCTGGAGCCCGCGAGGGATCGAACAAGCTCGGTTGCGCGACCAGGACGAACGGACGCTCGGAGTGGCCGCCGTCGGCCACCGTGCGCTCGGCGGCCGCGATCTCGGCGAGATCGCCGCCGACGTGCACCGTTCCCGCCTCCCCGCAGCGCGCGGCGTCCCACGGAATCGGCTGGGAAAGGGCGAAGTCGAGCTTGAACACGCCGGGGCCGTAGCGATAGCGCGCCAGGCGCGCGAGATATCGCGACGGCAGCTCGTCACCGGCGATTTCGATCAGCTGGCGCGGCGATTGATCGAAGAGATAGGCGCGCGCCGGCGGCAGCTCTCGGTAGGACGACACGCGATGCCCGGTCACAACCTCGCCGCCGATCGCTCGCAGATAGGCGGCCAGGGCGTCTGAGATCCGCTGTGAGCCCCCGCGCGGAACCGGCCAGCCGTACGCATGCCCGGCGATCGCCATCACGACGCCGACCGCGGCGCTCGGCCGTTGCTCGAGGCGGAGCATCGAGTGCGCGGCGATCCCGGCGAACAGCGCACGCGCCGCGTCGGCCGAGAACAGGCCACGTGCGAGGCCCGTCGCCGGCCGCAGCCCGGACAAGCCGAAGCGGGCGAGCAGCAGGGGGTGGCGCGGCAGGTGGGCCGGGGCGAGCAGCTCTTCAAACAGCGCGTCGGCGCAATCCGTCAACGGTCGCATCAGGCGGCGGTAGGCCTCGCGATCGGCTCCGAGCGCGGCGGCGGTGGCGTCCAGGGATCGCTCCAGCAGCACGACGCTTCCGTCGTCGAGCGGGTGCGCGATCGGGACCGGGTCGATCCACTCCAGACCGTGCTCTGAGAGCGGCAGTTCGCGCAGGAACGGAGACCCGACGGCCATCGGGTGGATCGCCGAGCACACGTCGTGGAGGAAGCCTGGCAGCGTCAGCGCGGCGCTGCGCGCCCCGCCTCCGACCGTGTCCGCGGCCTCCAGCACTCGCACCGAGCGTCCCGCTCGCGCCAGCGCGATCGCCGCGCTCAGGCCGTTCGGCCCCGCACCGACGACGACGGCGTCGAGCGATCGCGGCGCGGTCACGAGCTGGCGCTCCTCAGGACCGTGACAGTCCCGGGACCGCGCGGATCGCGAGACCGCCCGAACGCCGCGCCTCGACCGCGCTGGCGGCGACGGCTGCGAGGATCAGCAGGACGATGAACGCCGCTACGCGGGGCTCGGGCTGAGGGACCATCGCGACCACGACGATCAGGAAATAGGTGAGCGGGGTGAGCAGCAGGATCCAGAGCATCGCGCTCCAGCCCCGGTGAACGACCGAGCCGCGGACGAGCTCCAGGCCGCCCTGTCCACCGGGCTCGAAGCGAAAGGTGCGGTCCACGTCGATCCGCTGCACGGCGCGCCCAAGGCGCGACCATATGTTGTCCGACGCGCCGACGCGAACTTGCAGCTGCCGTGTCGGCCAGGTGACATAGGCGAGATAGGAAGCGGGGGCCGCGACCCAGAACATGCCGAAGGTACGGTTCATCACCAGGACGAGCGTCGTGTGATAAGCGATCCCGATCCAGATGACGACCGGAATGTGACGACGCAGCGCGAAGGCGGTAGCGAGCCCGAACTCCGTGATGATCGCCGCCCACGACAGCAACGCGCCCAGCACCCTCCCCGGAATGACTTTAGAGACTTTCACCCATGCCGAGTGGTGCAGGTATTCCATCCACGCATTGAAGAAGTGACCATCGCGCCAATCCGCAAGCAGGAGCTTGTTGAGCCCCGCCGCGAAGTAGAGCAACACGATCTGCCAGCGAAGCAGCCATGGCGCGCCACGCGGGTTCTCGAGGCCGGCGAGCACGAGGATCAGCGCGCAGTACTCACGGTTGTTCTCGTAGTAGAACATCGAAGAGACGATCCCGACGATGACGACGAGCCCGAGCGTGATCGACGCGACGCGCACGTATTGATTGAGAAACAGAGCGGCCGCTGCGATCAGGAAGATAGCCTCGAGCGTGTAATGGAAAGCCGACGGCGAGCCCACGTGTCGAACGAAACCGAAGCCGACGAACGGGACGAAGTGGCGTGAGAGCAGCCCGAGCTGGCCGCTGACGATGAACGCGAGCGCGACGAGCTTGGCCATCAGCAGGATGTTCGGCTGCATCGCTGCTCCGCGAATGCTCAGAGGGTTGAGCGTGGGGCGACTGCGAGGCGCGTCCGCCGTACCTCCCGCGTGTGGCAAGTCGGAACTCACGCCAGTTGCCATGTGCGCTCCCGGTGACCGTCGAGGCTGTAACGCAGCGTCACCTTCGCGTGTTCTCCCTTGCCGTAGGTCGTCTCATACCTTTTCAGATAATCGATCAGCCGTTGCGGCGGGTCCTCCCACAGCCCTTTCGCCTTCAGCTCGTAGCGCGACTGCACTTCGGCTGCGGTGAGCGAACGGCCATGGACAGATGTCGTGATCGTGTAGACGACCGCGTAATCGTTCGGCGCCCACGCGAAGTAGCGCCGCGAACCCGACAGATGCGCGTATACGACGTTGCCTGCCTGGGCGGCCAGGATGAGGATCCCGACGACCGTCCCTAGTCGCCACCGACTCGACACGGCCAGCATCATACAGTTCGTCCGCCGGTGTCCCGCGGCGCGGGTGTGCGAGGATGGGCGCCGAGATGTCGCCGGCGCGTACGCGATAGCTGGAGTGAGAAGCGGTCGATGCGCCGTGCGCTGCTCGCATTCGAGCCACCGGACGGCGGCGTGCCCGAGAACGTCGCTCAGATCGCGCTGGGCCTGACCGCACACGGGTGGCACGCGGAGGTCGCCGGCCCCACGGACGCATCCATCTACGACGAGCTCGAGACTGCCGGTGTCCGCGTGCACCGACTGCCGCTGCAGCGGACTTACGGTCGGACCGGCGCGGACCTTCAGGCGCTCATGAAGCTGTCGGCGCTACTGCGGAACGGGTCCTTCGACCTTGTTCACTCACATGCCGCCAAGGCGGGGGTCCTCGCTCGCGTCGCGGCCTTCACAACGCGTACCCCGTCGCTTTACAGCCCCCACTGCTTTGCCTTCGCCGGCCGGTTGGGCTGGCCCCTGCGGTCTGTCGCCGCCAACGTCGAGCGTCTGCTCGGTCGCCTCGGCGGTGACATCCTTTGTGTGTGTGAGAGCGAGCGCGAGCTCGCGTTGCGCGTTCGGGTCGCATCGCCCGAGCGGATACATGTCGTGTACAACGGGGCTCAGGACTGCGCCTCCGAGCGAGAGCCTGACGTGACGATGGCGTCGATGCGCGCGCGCGGACCCCTGGCCGGGGCGGTCGCTGCGCTGCGACCTCAGAAGAGCCTGCAGACGTTGATCGACGCGACCCCGCTCGTGCTCGCGCGCGTTCCCCACGCCGGAGTCGCGATCGTCGGCAACGGACCGCTGCGCGAGCAGCTGCAGACGCGGGCGAGGCGGCTGGGCCTCGACCGCGACGAGCGCTTTGCGCTCCTGGAGTTCACAGCCCCGGCCTCGCGCCAGACCCAGGCCCTCGACGTGTACGTCCTGCCCTCGGCATGGGAGGCGCTTCCGATCGGAGTGCTCGAGGCGCTCGCGTGCGGGGTTCCGCAGGTCGTCAGCGACGTCGGCGGCAATCGCGAGGCGGTCACCCCCGCGACGGGAACGCTCGTTCCGCCGGGCGACCCACAGGCTCTCGCCGATGCGATCGTCGCGCTGTTGTCGGATCCCGCCCGCCGGTCAACGGCGAGCGAGGCCTCGCGCCGGCGACACGCCGAGCGGTTCACCGTCGCTCGGATGGTCGCCGAGACGGCTGTGCTCTACGACTCCGTGTTGGCCGGTGCGAGCACGCGGGACTGAACGCGAACCCGCGTCGAGTCGCCATCCACGTCGCGACCGCTGCCGGGCGGTCTGGCCAGGAGCCCCGACACGCTCCCGCCGAGCATCGCCACGTCCTTCATGGCCAGCAGCGCGGGGATCCGCCACCAGTGGCGCTTGGCGAGGCCGCTTCGCTGCGCGCGCGCCGCCGGCAGGTACGAGTAGATCCCGGCGCCGGCCGCCACCGCGATTCGCCCGCGCCGGCCCCCGCCGAGCGCGAGCGCGCAGGCGATCGCCCATGCCGCTCCTCGCGCCAGCGCCCGCGGCTGCATCCCGACGATCGCGTCGCCTTCGGCATAGCTCCAGTACATCGCGGCGTTCGCTCGCCACGAGGTGCGTCCGCGCCACGCGACCGTCGCATCGGCCGCGAGCGCCGACCGCGCGGCCGCGGCGGCCGCGGCGCGGCTGAAGGCCACGTCCTCGCCGGCGTTGACGTTCTCTGGAAATCCCCCGACCGCGCGCCAGCACGCCCGCGTGAAGGCCATCGAACGACCCGTCGCGCGATCCACGTCAAACGAGCGGCCGAACAGCCGCTGCCAGGCGCTCGCGAGCGGACCTACGCCGTGACGTGCCTCCGCGACATCGGGGTAGAGGCTGACCGAAACGGCGTGCTCGAATGGGGTGTCGCGGTCGACGGCGTACGTACCGGCGACGAAGTCGGATCGCTCGAGCTCGCGGGTGAGCGAGTCGAGCCAGCCCTCGCAGGGGCGACAGCCCGCGTCGGTGATCGCGATCCACTCGTTGCGCGCGTCGGCGATGCCACGGTTGCGACCGGCCGAGATGCCCACGCCGGGCTCCTCCAAGACACGCAGAGCAAGACCGCGACCACGCCAGTACTCAAGGATGTCGTCGGTCGCATCGCTCGAGCCGGCGTCGACGATCACGACCTCGTCGGCCTGCCGCAGCTGGGCGGCGAGCGCCGGCAGCAGCTCGGCGAGCCCGTCGCGATCGTTCAGCACCGTCGTCACGATCGAGATGCCCCGAGCCACCGTCAGCCAGGATACCCGAGCTTTACTTCAGCTCGCCGAGCGTCGATCATTAGCTGGCGATGAACCAGATGGCGACCGCACTCGCGCTTCCGCGAGCCTCTCGGATGGGCGCCGGCAGTCGATCGGTCGCGGCGCTGCTCGCACTCGGGCTGCTGGCGGTCGGGTTCGTCAACCTGATCCAAGGGACAAGCGTCTCGCTCGCTCTGGCGATCGCCGGCGGAATCGCGCTCACCGGCTTCTTGGCGCTGACGATCAGGCACTACGACACGGCGGTCGCGGTCGGCCTGCTGCTGATGGGCGTCGTCCGCTTCGAGCCGGCGCCACCGGATCTTGCATTCGCAGTGATCATGGCCGTCGCCGCGATGACCGGTCGCTTTCGCCTGAGCCGGGTGCCGCCCGTGATTCGCTGGATCGTCGGCCTGCTCCTGGTCGTCAATGTGCTGTCGCTGATGGACGTCGTCGTCACGTCCGAAGCGCTGCGCTTCCTCTTCATCACCGCATACCTCGCGATCTTCTCGTTGTGGCTCACGGGCTATGTCGACTCGGCCGGCCACGCGCGCCTGGTCGTGGTGACGTGGCTGGTGATCGCCGTGATCTCTGCGGTGATCTCCTCGCTGGCGCTCAACCTGCCACTGCCCGGTCGCTCGTTCATCCTCGGGACCGTCGACGGCGGCGAGCGCGCCGACGGGTTCTTCAAGGATCCGAACGTGTTCGGCCCGTTTCTGATCCCGATTGCCGTGATCCTGCTCGAGCAGCGCGTCGCCCCGCGATTTCCGAAGCTGCTGCGGATGCGCTCGTGGACGATGTGGCTCGCGTTGCTCGCACTAACGCTGGGAATCCTCTTCTCCTACTCGCGCGCCGCGTGGGGAAACTACGCGATCGCGCTGCTCGTGATGCTCGTCGCATCGAGCCTGAAGAAGTCGGGCGCCCGCGGTGCGATGCGAGCGCTCGCCGTCCTGCTCGTGACCGGCGGGATGGCCGCGGTCGTGCTGAGCGCGGCCGGCTCGATCTCGTTCCTCGAACACCGTGCCCAGCTGCAGAGCTATGACTCGCAACGCTTCGCCGCGCAACACTTCGGCTGGGAGCTCGGGTGGTCGCACCCGGTCGGGATCGGGCCGGGGCAGTTTCAGTACCACTACCCGGTCGAAAGCCATTCGACGTTCATCCGCGTCTTCTCCGAGCAGGGCATCTTCGGCCTGGCGCTATGGGTTGCTCTGCTGTTGGTGACGCTGGTTCTCGCGCTACGCAACGTGGTGGTCGGCAGGGACACCCACGGGATCGGCTCGGCCGCGCTGCTTGGGGCCTGGTGCGGGCTGATCTTCAACAGCGCGGTCGTCGACACGCTCCACTGGCGTCACCTCTGGGTCGTGGCCGCACTCATCTGGGCCAGCTCAGTACGGGGCTCCCGGCCGGTGCGCCGTCCCGCGCGCTCGGCGCGCGAGCCCGCGCATCCGCGCGCGCCGGCGCTGCCGGTCGGCTCCTGAACGCTCATACATTCGTCCAGCCGCGTGACGCTTCGGCGTCTTCTCATGGACCGGTGGCCGAGAGACCCGGCGGAGCGCATTCTGCGCACCGACGCGGTCTCCCGTTGCGCGGGAGCGCAAAGCGCGGGATCCCCCGCAATGACGGCCCCGCTACCGAAGGAGCCAGGGAAGCATGCGCAAGTGCCCACGCCGGATCACGATCGGCGTTCTGTTCGTTCTCCTCGGCGCGTGCTGCTGCGCCCCCCTCGCCGCGGCGGCCGCAGGCTCCTCTGGCGAAGCAGGCCGCGTCAAATTCGTCAAGCGCACGGACTCCTCTTTCGACCGCTTCACCTCGGCCCCGACGGCCGCGTTCACGGCATGGATGAATCAGAACTTCTGGCGAGCGGAGGTGTTCAGCCCCTACTTCGACGACAAGACGGCTTGGTACCCGCACGGGTGGGCCTACCGCGATCTCTATGCGCTCTACAACGGGTCGTCGTTCGCGTCCAGTCACCCCGAATGGATCCTGCGTGACGCAGCCGGCAATCGGCTCTACATCCCGTACGGCTGCTCGGGCGGCACGTGCCCTCAATACGCCGCGGACATCGGCAGCCCATCCTTTCGCCAGGCGTGGATCGCGAACGCCAAGGCGGAAGTGGCGAAGGGCTATGCGGGGTTGTGGATCGACGACGTCAACCTGGAAATGCGGGTTGGGGATGGCGCCGAACACGAAGTTGGGCCGATCGACCCGCGCACGGGACTGGCGATGACGTCGCCGATCTGGCGCGAATATGTCGCTACGTTCGTGGAAGAAATCCGCCGTGCGCTACCCGGGGTCGAGATCGTGCACAACTCGATCTGGTTCGCTGGAGGCGCAGAACGCGACAGCAACCAGTTCGTCAGGCGCGAGATAGCCGCGGCCGACTACATCAACCTCGAGCGAGGGGTGAACGATCCCGGCCTCACCGGGGGCACCGGACAATGGTCTCTGCAGGCGCTGTTGTCGTTCATCGATCGCGTGCACGCGGCGGGCAAGGGCGTGATCCTCGACGGTGGCGACAGCAGCCAGGCCGGCCGCGAATACTCGCTTGCGTCGTACTTCTTGATCTCCTCCGGCAGCGACGGCGTCGGCCTCGGGTCGATGACGCCCGAAAACTGGTGGTCGGCGTTCAACATCGATCTGGGCGCCGCGGAAGGTGAGCGCGTCTCCTGGCAGGGACTGCTGCGCCGCGACTATTCAAACGGGCTCGTGCTCGTCGACGAACCGCAGGCCCCGACCCGCACCGTTGCGCTGCCGAGGCCGATGCTGACGACGACCGGCGCCGTGGTCAGCAGCCTCACGCTCGCGGCGGGTCAGGGCGCGGTGCTTCGTTACGCGAACCCGCCGGCCGCTGCGCCTGCGCAGGCCAAGGCAGCCGTCGCGGCTCCGGTCGGCTCGTCGATCAGCTTCCGCCTGGCGCGCAGCGACCACGGCGCGAAGGTGCTTCGCGCCTCGGGACCGGCGATCGCGTTGGCGGTCCAGGTCCGCGTCCGCCGCGGTGCCGCCACGGCGTTCGTGCGGGGGCACCTGTCCGTGGCCACGGGCGGTCGCATGCGAGTGCGGCTGCAGACCCGCCGGCACGGGCGCTGGGTCCGCGCGCGGGCGCTGAGCCGACCCCTGCGGGCGGGCGGGCTGTTCTACGCCACGCTGAACGGGCTGCACGCAGGGCGCTACCGCATACGCGCCATCTACGCGCCGCCGAGCGTCACGTCCGCTCCTCGCCACGGGTCCATCGCCAAGTGAGCGCCAGCGAGCCCAGCAGAACAGCTGCTCCATCGCCGTTCACTCGTGCCCACGCGTGCAAACCTCCATCCGCAGGTCACGCAGGAGCTACCGGTGCCGATCTATAATCGTGTGCTCCCCTGTCGTCGACCCCACCCCCGCGTGATCAAATGAGCAGCGACAACGGCCAGTGGCAGGGCGGTAGGTCGGCGTCCGGCGAGGATCCGATCGAGGTCGGGCGCTATTTCGAGGCGCTGCGACGCAGTCGTTGGCACATCGTTTGGATCGTCACGATCATCACGGCGACGGCCCTGGCCGCGTCGCTGATCCTGCCGAAGAGCTACGAAGCGACGGCGAGCATCGTCGTCAACACCAGCCCTGGTCTGGGGAGCTCTGAATCACAGGCGATCCAGCGTAACCTCGCCACGACCGCAACGCTCGTGACGACGGCGCCCGTCCTCGCCCTCGCGGCGAGCTCGTTTCCAGGCGAAACCCGGGCCGGGCTGGCCAAGCGAGTGTCGGCGTCGGTCGAGCAAGAAGCAAACATCATCAACATCAAGGTTCACTACGGCACGGCGGTCGGGGCGGCGCGGCTCGCCAGCGATGTGGCGCAAGCGTTCCTGCACCAGCATGCGGCAGTCCAGAAGGCTCAGAACGCAAGCGCACTGGCGGCGTTGAACGCTCAGATCGCGGCGCTTCGCACCCGGACAGCGACCGACCCGAACGCGGCCGCGCAGGTGAGCGCGCTTCAGTCCCGCGCCGCCGAACTCGAAGCCGCGAGCGCGAGCGCGAGCGCTCAGCTGCAGCTTGCGCAGGCGCCCCAGGTTCCATCCAGCGCCAGCTCGCCCAGACCCTTCCGAAACGCCGTCATCGCGTTCTTCGCGTCGATCTTCCTCGCCGTGCTCGTCGCGCTCGGCCGCGAGCAGCTGACGCCGCGTGTGGCCAGCCAGCGCGAGCTTGGGCACCTGCTTAGGCTCCCCGTGCTGGCGGGCATTCCGCTGATCGGGCGGCGCGTCAGCGCTCGCTACGCACGCGCCGAGTACGAGACCTACCAGACGCTCTCGGCCGCGATTCGACTGGCGTTGCCTCCCCGCGACACACCCCATGTGATCCTCGTCACCAGCGCGGGACACGGCGAAGGCAAGACGACGGTCACGACGCGCCTGGGAAGGATGCTCGCGCAAGCGGGCCACCGTACGCTGATCATCTCCGGCGACCTCCGCTGGCCAAGGCTGGACGAGATCTTCAACGTCGGCAACCGGCCAGGTCTGCGGGAACTGCTCGCGCACGCGCGGACGAGCGAACCGATCTCGATCGAGGAGATCGAGGACGTGCTCGTGCCGACCAGCGGCAGCGAGGGATCCCCCTCGCGCGGCGAGCTCGACATCCTTCCTGCCGGTCGTCGCGGCGGCGATGCCTCGGATCTGCTGCACACGCCGGCGCTGCAGTCGCTGCTCGCCGCGCTGCGACAGAGTCCGTACACCTACGTCCTGATCGACTCGCCGCCGGTCCTGGGCGTCGCCGACGCTCAGATGTTCGCCCAGTTCGCAGACGAGCTGCTGCTGGTCGCGCGCCTGGACCGCTTGAAGACCTCAGACGTGATCGACCTCCGCGAAATGCTCGACCGCCTGGACGTCGACCCGGTCGGCGTCGTCGTCATCGGTACACGGCCGTCGGACTCCCCGTACTACGCGGACGCCGAAGCGGCCGCACCAGCCATCACTACCTGAAAGAGCGCTCGGCTGCGCGCGTAGCGCGCGGACAGCCCGGCAGTGTGGCGGCTCAGGTCGTGCGGATGATCAGCACGGAGCAAGGGGCGTGGTGGGACACCTTGTTCGGAACGGAGCCGAGCAGGAAGCGCTTTGCTCCGGTCATGCCCTTGTTCCCGACGATGATCAGGTCGGCGTCGGTCTCCTCCGCCACATCGAGGATCGCATCGGCAGGGTCTCCCTGGCGCGGGTAGACGCGGGTCTCGACCCCCGCATCGCGCGCCACCTCGGCAGCGTCGCCGAGCATCGCGTCGACATCCTCGCGAGGGTTGATCGCCCACTGCAGATCCTCCGGCGCGTCACGGCGCTCATC
Organism: Solirubrobacteraceae bacterium; assembly: GCA_036498045.1. GTDB lineage: Bacteria > Actinomycetota > Thermoleophilia > Solirubrobacterales > Solirubrobacteraceae > Palsa-744. The sequence continues at coordinate 10,773 of DASXIJ010000102.1, read as the reverse complement.
GCGCAGTCGCTGGCTGGGCACGGGCGCGTACGCGCTCACGAGGTCGACCCTCGCTCCGATCGCGCCCGCGAGGTCGACGGCCTGACGGACGGCCTGCGTTGCGGTGTCAGATCCGTCGGTGCCTACGACGATCGAGTTGAACATGCGGCGATCATACTCAAACGCCGACGCGCGGCTATGCGAGCTTGGTGATCGCGATCACCATCCCGATCACGACGAACACGACGATCGCGAGCTGCATCCAGATCCAGGTCGGGGACACGCGCCGTGAGCCTAGCCGGTCGCGGCCTCAGCGTCGGGAAGATTCGGACGGATCGGTGTCGGCGTCTGCGCAAACGGCGCCCGCTGCCGCGCGCGGAAATATGATGCTGCGATGGCCGGATGCCTACGCGCGCGTCAGGAGGGACGCCTAGTGAGAGGGATCGTCGCGGGCGCCCTCTTCTTGTGCTTGGCGAGCTGCGTGGCTGCGATGCCTGCGCCGGCCGCCACGGCGGCGCCTGCATCTCCGTCCGGGTCGCTCAACGGGGTCAACATCGGCGGCCTCTACGGCGGCATCGGTCCGGTCACGGCCCGGCGCGAGATCGCTGCCGCCAAGGCCCTGCACGCGAACGTCGTGAGAATCGCGATTCCGTGGTCGCTGCTGGAACCGCTTCGCCGCGGGGAGATCAACCACGGGGCGCTGGCCTTCACCGATCAGCTCGCCCGATCGGCGGCGGCGGCCGGCATCCAGATCATCATGATGGTCGACAGCACGCCGTGCTGGGCCACCTCGGCGCCGTCCTCGCTGCTACATCGCTGCTCTGCAAGCCAACCGAGCTATGCCAACGCGTGGACGCCTCGCGATCCGGGGGACTACGCGCGGTTCGTCGCCTACCTGGCAAGCCGCTACGGCGCGACGCTCGCGGCGATCGAGATCTGGAACGAGCCCGACCAGGCCAACCAGCTCTACTTCGCCGGCCCGAACAAGACGCGGCGCTATGCCGCGCTGCTCCGCGCCGCCTATCCGGCGATAAAGCTCGCCAACCCGGCCGTGCGCGTGATCGCAGGCTCGCTGGTGGGCTCCAACGGCGTTTTCCTTCGCTCGCTCTACGCCGCGGGCATCAAGGGCTACTACGACGGGCTCGCCGTGCACTTCTACACCCTTGGGCTCGCGTCGCTGCGCGCGGTTCACGAAGTGCAGCTCGCCAACGGCGACACGAAGCCCCTGTGGCTTGACGAGTTCGGCTGGAGCAGCTGCTACCCGCGTCACAAGATCCAGGAGGAACAGGCGTGCGTGACCGGCGCCGTGCAGGGGCGAAACCTGTCCAACATGTTTCACGCGCTCGCGCAGACGCCATACATCGCCGCACGGGTCTCCTACGAGCTGCGCAACTCGGGTGGCGAGAGCTTCGGCGTGCTCGCCACGTGGGGCCGGCGCAAGCCCGCGTTCACGCTCCTCTCGCGCGCGCTGGCGACACCGATCGCCAGCGTCAGCCCAGTGACGCTGTCGCTGCGCCGACAAGGCGCTTCGGTGGTCGCCAGCGGCTCGGGTCCGGTCGGTGACTACATGCAGCTGGAAGCGTTTCAGGGCTCGGTCCTGCGTTACCGCGCCGTCTTCACGCTCGACCGCTTCGATCGGTACTCGATCACGCTGCCGAGCGTGCTCGGGACGCACGGCCTGCTCGTGCGCGTCTTTCAATTCTGGACCGGCCCGGGAGCGGGCGCCCAGGGCAGCGTCTGACGCCCAGCGGGTCAAGACGCGGCGTGTTCGCCGGTCACTCCGCCTTGCGGAACAGCGCGATGATCGTCAGGGCGAGGATCTTCAGATCCAGCCCGAGCGACCAGTGCGCGATGTAGTAGTTGTCCCACTCCACCCGTTCGGCCAGCGACGTCTGCCCTCGAAGGCCGTGCACCTGCGCCCAGCCGGTGATCCCAGACTTCACCCTGTGTCGATCGCCATACCGGTTGATGTCATGCGTGAACAGCTCGACGAACTCGGGACGCTCGGGCCGGGGACCGATCAGGCTCATATCGCCGCGCAAGACGTTCAGCAGTTGCGGCAACTCGTCGAGCGACGTGCGGCGCATGAGGCGTCCGACGGCCGTGCGGCGGTCGTCCCCCTCGACGCCGCCCGGTGCCGTGTCGGCACCGAGGAACAGCCCCACAGGCTCCTCCCGCTCGAGCGGCTCGGCGTGGGAGGGCATCCGCATCGAGCGGAACTTGTACAGGTCGAAGACCTTGCCATCGCGCCCGACACGACGCTGGGTGAACAGCGCCCGGCCCGGGGAGCTGAGACGCACGGCAAGCGCGGTCAGCAGCAGCACCGGGGATAGGACCAGCAGGAGCAGCATCGCGAGGACCCGATCGGTCGCGTGCTTGAGCGCGAACTGCAAGCCGCGAGGGTCGACCGTTCGGAACGAGAGCAGCGGCAGCCCACCGACCGTTTCATAGCCGACCCGGTGGTTGATCGTGTCGAACATCCGCGGCACGACCGAGACCTCCATCCCGGTCGCCACGCAGTGCTGGATCAGCCGACTAACCCGCGCGTCCGTCACCGACGAGAACGCCACGATGATGCCTTTCACGTCCGCTCGCGCGACCGCCTGGTCGACGTCCTCGATCGTCCCCAGGACCGGTACGTCGCGGCCGCCGACTTCCGCGATCGACGGCGGATCGTCGTCGAGGAAGCCGATCGGTACCAGCCCGTACTCGGGATGGGTCTCGAGCCGGCGCGCGATCTGCGCGCCCACCACGCCGGCGCCCATGATCAGCACCGGCTTGGCAACGAGACGCCGTCCCCGTGCCCAGTTGCGAGCGAGCGAGAGCACGGCGCGACCGGTGGCGACTGCCACCAGTCCGAACAGCCATGCACGCACCCACAGGTAGGTCGGGATCTGACCGTTCGCGGCCAGACCGATCATCGCCACGCCCATCGTCGCCACGGACACGCCACTGATCACCGGGGGGATCTCGTCGAGCACCAGCGTGCGCATTCGGGCGCGATACAAGCCGCGCACGAACAGCAGGAGCGGGACGAGCAGCGGTAGCGCAAGAAGCGGTGCGGCGCCGGGGCCCACGTTGAGCGTCCTGCCGACGCCGTGGAGCGCCGCGGTTACGGCGACCGCGAGCAGCAGGACATCGAGCACCGGGCGCACCAGCGGCCAGCCGCGCCCCTCGAGCGCCCACTGCAGGGGGCCGACGAACCGCGCCGCGCGCGAGGCCGACTGCGGCGCCGGCGCCGGACGACCCAGCTCACCGTGGAGGGGGAGCGCGGTGGAGGTCTGTTGGGTGACGTTGGAGTGCTGGTTGATGCTCATCGATGGATCTGCCCGATCGCGTGCCTATTCATTCATTGTCGGATCGTTGCGGCCCATCACTTGAGCGCTCGCGCCCGTCCCGGACGGCGTGGGGGTTCCCGTCGCCAGCCGGACGGTCAGCGCGGCGAGCAGGGCAACGCCGGCGAGCGCCAGCGCGATCAGCAGCAGGTTCTGGCCGGAGAGGCCGAGCGCGCCGGTGGAAGCGCTGGGTTCAAGGGCGGGATACAGCGCATCGCCCGACGATATGCGGCCGACCTGCCCCGCGCGTCCCTGCCCGACAGATGCTCCGCCGACGGCTCGCGGGCCCCGCGAACCGCGCGTTTGGTCGGAGCCGGCCGGCGCCCGTGAGGCAAGGGACGCGGAGCTCAGATTCGTGGCTTGCGATCCCGATGAGCCGCCTCCGCCGGAGGGGCCGTTCAAGAGGGTGGAGCCGAGAATCGCCTGCGAACCTTGGCCAGGACCGCCATAGCCGCTCAAAAGGGGGCCCGCCACGGCCGCCGTCGGGAACGCCATCGCCAAGACGCTGCCTGCGAAAGCGGCACGGGCGACGACTGTACGACTGATGACCCTCTTGATTTTCATGCTTCCTTGCTTCGGCCTCAAGCTGAACGAGAAGCCGTCCGGAGTTCCGTGCGTTCGCCCGTGAAGGTCGGGGCCCCCCCGCTTTCCGGTGCCTCTGCCCGAGAACGCCAAAACGGACGGAGCGAGCAGAACCCTAGCGAACGAAGCACATTCTGTCGAGTGAAATCTGTGGGCTTTTACCCCGGTGTGGGCACAATCACGCAAGTCGTCCGGCGCCGAGCAGGATCAGGCGATTGAGCTGCTGGACGTCGATCCGGCGGCCGCCTCGGGCGATCGACAGAGCGCGGCGAGCGAGCGCGTCACGAGGGTTCAATCGGACCGCTTTTTCGAGCAGCGCGGTCGCCCGCACGCGATCTCCCAGGGCGGAGGCGATCGCCCCACGCTCGAGCGTCGCATAGGCGTCCCCGGGCGTTCGCGCCAGCGCGCGCGCGAATTCGCGGTCGGCCCTGCTGAGATCGCCGAACCGGACGGCGATGCCGCCGGCGACCAGATAGGCCTCGTCGCCCAGCGGATCCAACGACGCGGCTTGTTCGAGGGTCGAGTACGCCTTGCGTGGCGCGTGCGGCCAGATCCGCGCTGCTCGTTGCAGCTCCAATTGGCTGAGCCAGGGCGCGCCGAGCGAGACGCACGCCGCCAGTGCCACGATCACTGCTGCTGCGATCTGCAGCCGCCTGGCGGTCGGCGCGCGCGAGCCCGAGCGCCCGGCTTTGCCGGGCTGGACGGGGCTGGCTGTGGTCGCGGTGGACGCGACCGGTGCGACCGGCCGTGGCGATAGCGAGCACGCGAGCCCGAGCAGCGCGAAAGCGGCCCCGCCCAGCCCGGCGAACTCCCAGAACCAGTCGAACGAGCCGTGCACGAGCCAGTAGGCGAACCCTGCGAGCGCTGCCACGGCGACGGGCGCCGCGAGCGGATCGAGCTCGCCGCGCGACCTGCGACGCGATGCGCGGGCGCCCGCAAACAGCGCCGCCGCCAATCCGCCCAGCGCGATCAGGGCGCCGAGCGTGCCGGTATCGGTAAGCGTGCGCAGCTCGACGCTGTGCGGGTAGCGGGGGGTCTCGCTGCTGCGACCGTGCACGAGGTACTGCTGCTGGAAGTTGTCGGCACCGATCCCGACCAGCGGATGTGCGACGAACTCGTTCAGCGCGACTCGGTAGAAGTCATAGCGGTTGCTGCCAAGACCGCTGACCAAGCGACTACCGGACGTGTTGGCCCCATAGCCGCGCACGCTCGTGAAGGTGTCCCAGGCGTGGCGGACGCGGGTCACCGGGTCGCCGGCAGCCGCCCAGCCGGCGGCCAGCAGCGCGATCAGCACTGTCACCGCGAGCGCGCCGAGAGATCGATGCAGACGCCGGGCGAAGATCGGCGAGAACCGGCGGTGTGCCTCGATCGCGCATCCCACGCAGGCCACCAGCGCAACCACCACGGCGGATGCGAACATCGCCAGCACCGCTTCGTGGACGGCGCCGGGGTCGACGCGTCCGTCGTGCACGTGGTTGCCCACATGCAGGATGGCTGGGGCGGCGGCGGCGATCCCGGCGGCCACCGGCACCAGCAGCGCGAACGTGCGCACCCGCCCCGGGACCAGCGCGAACGCGAGCACGAGCATCACGGCCGTCGCATACACAGAGCCGCGGCTCTGGCTGAGCAGCGCCACCTCCCCGAGAAGGACGGCTGCTCCGGCCAGCGCACCGCGCAGCGGCCACGGCAGGCGCGGGCTGCGGGCCAGCAGGAGCGCCGGCCAGGCGGCCATCAGCCATAGCGCCGCGTTCGCGTTCACATAGCCACTGGGGTAGATCAGGCGTCCGAACGGGGCCAGCGTCTGCAGGCTCGCGTCAGAAGCGACGTCGATGTGGACTGCCACGAACGCGGCGAGTGCGGCGATCGCGAGCACCCACGTGATGAGCAGCAGAGCCGCGCTGGCGCCACGTTGGCCAAAGCAGGCGAACAGGACGAACACGAGCAGGTAGAGCAGCGTCCTGTTCGCCCCTTCCCAGGCGTCGCCCGGCACGGCCGCCCACGTGATCGACAGGAAGCTCAAGGCCGTGTAGCAGGCCAGGCAGGCAACGGCGATCTTCACCGCTACCGGGATCTCTCGCCTGCGCGCCCCGACCGCGGCCAAGCTCACCCCCAGCAGGCCAATGAGAACCAGCCCGCCCGGCGCCCAGCGCGTGAGCGGATAACCGGCCTGGCTTGCTGCGCCGACGACGAGCAGCACGATCGCCCCCATCGCCGGCACCGTCGCCGGCGCTTGGCGCAGGAGCGCCGCGACCCTGTTGGCCATCGCGCCACAATAGTCCGCGCCGTGCCGGAACCAGTGCACCTCCAGCGGTTCTATGAGGAGTCCTACTCATCGGACCCGACCAGCGCCGCGCTGTACGGGCGCTGGCGCGCGCTCAGTGCCGTCGGCAAGGCGGATCACGTGCTGACCCTGGCCGCGCGCGGCGGCCTCTCGCCCCGCAGCACCCTGGACGTCGGCTGCGGCGACGGTGCGCTGCTGTGCGAGCTGCGCCGGCGCGGGTTCGGCGGGCGCCTGTCGGGCGTCGAGATCACTGACGCGGCGGTCGCGATCGCACGCGAGCGGGTCGAGATCGACGCCGTCGCTCGGTTCGACGGCGTCAACCTCACAGAGGGCGACGGTGCGTATGACCTGGGCATCCTCTCCCACGTGCTCGAGCACGTGGGAGACCCGCCGGCGCTGCTCGCCGAGGTCGCTCGTGTCTGCCGGACGGTGGTCGTCGAGGTGCCACTCGAGGCCAACGTGTCAGCGCGCCGCTCGGCAAAGCGCGAGCACGCCGCCGAGGTCGGGCACCTGCAGCGGCTCGACCGCGCCGCAGCGCGAGCGATCGTCGCGCGAGCGGGCGTGGAGATCGCCTGCGAGCTCGAGGACGCGCTACCGCTGAGCGTCCAGAGCTTCTTTGCCGAGTCGACGCCCGCGCGCGCCGCGGCGAGTGTCAAGTGGGCGCTGCGCAGCAGCCTTCATCGCGTCGCCCCGGCGCTGGCGAGGCGCCTGTTCACCGTGCACTACGCCTGCCTGTGCCGGCCGGCCGCGTAGCCCCGGCGAGCAGGAGCGCGAGCACCCTGCCCATCAGCTCGTCGGGGACTACCGCCGGGTCGGCGAGCTTCTGGCGCGCGATCCCGTCGGCGAGCGCGTCGATTGCGATGGCCAGTTGTTCGGCGGGGATCTCCAGCTCCAGATCGAACTCGCGAACGCCGTCTTCGACCAGCTTGGTGAGCATCCGCCGCACCTGCGCGAAACGCGCGGCAACCTTCGGGCGCACCTGCGCGTCGCGCACGCCGTAGGCCCAGAACTCCATGAACAGCAGCAGCAGCTCCGGCTCGCGCTCGATCATCGTCATCCACTGCCGCGCCCCGCCGGTGGCGCGCTCGGCAACCGATTGGCGCACGCTGACGGCCTGCGCGATCTCGCGGGCGTGGTCGTCGATCTCGCGCTCCATCAGCACCAGGAAGAGGTCCTCCTTGCCGTCGAAGTTGGAGTACAGGGCGCCCGTGGAGAAGCCGGCGTGCGAGGCGATCTCCTCGACCGAGGCGCCGTGAAAGCCGCTCGAGGCAAACACGCTGCGGGCGGCGGTGAGCAGCCGCTCGCGCGTGTTCGCCTTGCTCTGCTCGCGAGTCATTCGGGCGCCCTCCTGTGCGGAGTCCGTCGGAGCGCCCGTGGCGATCTGCGCAGTTCTCATGTCGGAGATGCTACTTGACAGAACGGTCGCTATTGCGATAGCGTTTATTATCAGTTTTGTGGATGGGCGGTTAGGTACGCGGCAGTCTGTGCCGCTCACACTGAGACGGCAAACGCGAGGCGAGCGCGCGCTAAGCGCGAACAGCCCGGAATAGGAGCAGCTCCATGGCAACCGCCACACCGACCTCGACCGCGCCGGACTCCACCCTGGCGAGCCTTCCGACCGATGCGATCTCCTACGCCGACCTGTACGCGCGCTGGGAGCGCGGCAACTGGAAGGCGACCGAGCTTGACTTCACCGAGGACGCGCGCCAGTGGCGTGAGGACTTCACCGAGTTCGAGCGCCAGGCGGCGCTGTGGAACTACTGCCTGTTCTTCTGGGGTGAGGACGCCGTCGCGGACAACCTGTCGCCGTACATCGACGCGGCGCCGCTGGAGGAGCAGAAGTACTTCCTGGCCACTCAGCAGGTCGACGAGGCGCGCCATGCGGTGTTCTTCAAGCGCTTCATGCAGGAGGTGTGCGAAGTCGGCGACGGCTCGATGGCGAGCGGCCTGACCGCGATCAAGCCGCAGCTGACGTCGGGCTTTCGCAAGATCTTCGATCGCCTCGACCGGATGGCCGACGAACTGCGCGCCGACCGCTCGCCGGCGAAACTCGCGGCGGCGGTGACGCTGTACCACGTCGTGATCGAGGCGGCGCTCGCGCAACCGGGCCAGCACTTCATCTGCAGCTACCTGGAGGAACGCGACCAGCTGCCGGCATTTCGCGAGGGGATGGGAAACATCGCCGCTGACGAGCAGCGCCACATCGGCTTCGGCGTGAAGCTGCTGTCCGACCTCAACCGCGAAGACCCGGTGCGAGTGCCGAAGGCCGTCGCCTCGATCCTGCGCGACGTGACGCGCTACACCGCGCAGGTGCTGATGCCGCCGGGCTGGGACGAACGGTATGTGACGGTCTTCAACTCGACGCTCGACGCAGTCGGCGTCGAGGGGCTGACGTCGATGACGACCAAGCTGCGCTCGGCCGGGATGCCGGTCGAGACGCTCCCGGGCCCACCGCTGCTGCCGCCTGGGCTGTCGCCGCTCGAGCTCTCCCAGCGCGGGCGCGCGCTCGCCAAGGCCGGTGTGATCGGCGTGCGCGAAGGCCCGTCGGCGCGCGACGGCGACACGCTGGCGCTGATGTTCGACATGATCCGCCGTCAGGTCAACCCGCAGCACGGGCTGTCGCGCCCGACGACGTTTCAGTGGGAGTTCACCGATGCGGACGTCCCTCCGTGGCACCTGACGGTCGACAACGGCTCGAGCGCGGTCGCCGAGGGCAGGGCGCCGAATCCCGACCTGCGCCTGCAGCTGACCTATCAGGACTGGGCCGACATCGTGGGCGAACGGATCAACCCGCTGGGCCTGATCGCACGTGGCCGCCTGCGCCCGAAGGGCAACCCGCTCGCGCTGCGCAAGCTCACGAAGGTTTTCCCGCGCGCGTGAGCGCGCGCTGCTACCGCTCGCGCGACGGCGGTTGACAACCCTCCCCCCACGCGGATAGCGTGGGCCGGAGGGACCGAACGCGCCCGGAGGGACCTGTACCTGTACGGGTGGGCGCGTGCGGGACGAGAGCTATCGAGGGGGGAACAATGGCGGGGGTTCTGTCGCGTTCGCGTGCTTGCGCAACGCTTACGATCGTGGTTGCAGTTGGGTTTTTGCTGTTCGCGAGCCTCGCACGGGCCGAAGTCGCGAAGGTCGGCCCTCCCAGCTCGATCGACGCCCTCGGCGACTCGATCACGCGCGGCTATGACTCGCAGGGCTCGGGCTGCGGCTCGTTCGCCGACTGCCCCGCCAACTCGTGGGCAACCGGGACGAACGTCGGCGTGAACAGCTACTACGCGCGAGTGAAAGCGCTCAACCCCGCCGTTGTCCTCGCGCGGCCGATAAAAAGCTCGACCGAAGGCGGCAACGATGCCGTGACCGGCGCGAAAATGGCAAATCTGCTGGGGCAGGCCGAAAACGCGGTCGCCGCTCCGACGAAACCCGACCAGGTGCTGGTCCTGATGGGCGCCAACGACGTCTGCACCTCTTCAGAAGCGACGATGACCTCGGTCTCGAGCTTCCGCGCGAGCTTCATCGCGGGCCTGAACAAGCTCAGCAGCGGACTGCCCAACGCGCGGATCGACGTCGCGTCGATCCCCAATATCTACAACCTCTGGAAAGTACTCAAATCGAACTTGGCCGCACAGCTCACGTGGGGGCTCGCCGGCATCTGCCAATCGATGCTCGCCAGCCCCACGTCGACGACGCCGGCCAACGAAACGCGCCGGCTGAACGTGAAAAAACGAAATGAAGAATTCAACGTCGTTCTCCAAGAAGTCTGCGCGACGTACATCCACTGCCACTACGACAACGGCGCCGCCTTCAAAGTCGAATTCGCGTCCAGCGAAGTGAGCACGCTCGACTACTTCCACCCGAACACGAACGGCCAAGCAAAGGCAGCCGCGACCGAGTTCGGGGCCGGGCCGAACTTCGCCGACCTGACCGCGCCGCTCACGACTATCTCGCGCGACCGGCTCGCCGAAGGTGTCGAAGACTGGTACCGCGAACCGGTGACCGTGACGATCAGCGCCACCGACAACAACGATGCGGTCGCCGGCAGCGAGTACTTCTACAAACTGGAAGGCTCGGAAAACACGCCCTGGATCAAGTACGAAGCGCCGATCAAAGTGTCGGCAGAAGGAAAAACGACGATCACCGCGCGCTCGGTCGACTCCAACGGCAACATCTCCGAAACGAAGACCGACGTAGTCAAGGTCGACAAAGCCAAACCGTCGTTCAAACTGACGTGCCCATCGGGGCCGATCCTGCTCAACAGCGCAGCCGCCTACACGATCAGCGAAGCCAGCGACACCAAGTCGGGCTTCGCCAGCGATCCGGATGGGACGTTCCCGATCGAAACAGCCAAAGCCGGAACCTTCGACAACCCCGTGCAGATCGTCGATCGCGCGGGCAACACCACCACCCAACACTGCACGATCGAAATCGTCTACCCGACCCCCGGCGTCCCGGCGCTGGCGGCTTCGAGCACTCCGAACACCGGCGCGTTCAGCCTCGCGTGGACGGCGTCGGCCGATCCGTTGCTCTACGGCTCGCTGCAGTACACGCTGCAGCACAAGAACGCCGCGAGCGGCTGGTCTGACGTCAGCAGCTCGATCT
>DASXIJ010000101.1:0-17226 GCA_036498045.1 Solirubrobacteraceae bacterium | reverse complement strand
GCCTCGCGTCCGTCAGCGCTGCCCACGGCGTCCACGAGCGCCGCCAGCGTCAGCGCGACGTCGGCCACGATCGCGTCGCCCATCGGCGCGCGCGCGGCCTCGTCGGCGTCGGAGGTGATCGCGACGAGCTCGGCGCCGGCGGGGAGGAAGTCGCCGGGGATGTTCGGGTAGTAGGGGAACACGGAGGAGCCGGCGACCAGCACCATGTCGTGGCCGGCGAGCGCTTGAGCAAGGGGCGCGACGGCGGGCGGAAGCAGCCCCTGAAAGAACGGATGGTCCTCCGGGAAGCCGATCCTGCTTCCGTTCGTCGGCGGCGCAGCCCACACGGGCAGGCGCTGGGACTCGGCGAGCTCGACGGCCGCGTCCCACCCGCCCGACGCGTCGACGTCGGGGCCGGCGACGAGCACCGGGCGCTCGGCGTCGCGCAGGCGCTGCGCAAGCGCCGAGATCTGATCGGCGGCGGGCTGCGCGCGCCCGCTGACCCCACGCGCGATCTGGGTCTCGTAGTCGACCGGCTCGATCTCGCGCAGCCAGTCGTCCATCGGGATCGAGACGAACGCCGGCCCGGCCGGCGGCAGCGTGGCGTTGTAGATCGCCTGCGCGAGCGCGAACGGCACGTCCACCGCGCGCGGCGGCTCATAGCTGTACTTGACGTACGGCTTTGGCACCTCGATCGCGTCGCGGTTGGTCAGGTTGGCCTGCATCGTGATCAGCGAGCGCGCCTGCTGGCCCGCGGTCACTAGCAGCGCGGCGCGGTTGGCGCGCGCGTTGAAGATCGCGCCGACTCCGTTGCCGACGCCCGGAGCCGTGTGCAGGTTGACGTGCGTGACGTTGCCGCTCGCCTGTGCGAAGCCGTCGGCCATCCCGACGGCGACGGCCTCCTGCAGCCCCAGCACGTAGCGAAAGTCCTCGGGCAGCGGCCCGAGCATCGGCAGCTCGGTCGATCCCGGGTTGCCGAAGATCGTCGTCATCCCGTGACGGCGGAACAGCTCGAACGAGGCGTCGCGTACGGTCGTCATCTCAAGCTCTGCTCGCGCTCATCGAGCGGGAAGGCTACAGGCGCGCGAGAGGGGCCCGCGCGTGGGGTCCCTCTCGCCGCCGTCATCGCAACGACCCGTGGTCGTCGCGCTACTGGATTTTGACTTTGCCTTCGGCTTCGTTGGGGGTGTCGACGACGGTCCCCGTATTGCCTTTGACGATGAATTCGCCGGCGATCGTGTTGTTGGTCACGGTCGTCCCGCCTGAGTTGCCGATCACTTTGAGCGCCGAGAAGAACGCGTTTTCGTCGATCACGACGCCCGCTTTGTTGCCTTTCACGGTGCTCGTTCCGTGCAGGTTGCTCGACCCGCACGCTTCATCGCCTTCGCCGATCACGACCGAGCCGCTGCCGCCGACCGCTTTGAGCGCGCTCGAGACGGTCGCGTCGCAGATCCGCAGCAACGTCGCTTCTTTGGCCGAGAGTGACCCCGAGATCGTCGCTCCCTCGACGTCCAGTGCACCGCCTGGCTGGACGGTCACCGGTCCGCTCACTTTCGCCGTGCTGGCCAGCTTGATCGCCTGACCGGCCTTCACGACGAGTTTGCTTTTGACGTTGCCTGTGATCACCTGCGTGTAGCCGACAAGCGTCGAGCACGACGCTTCCGTTTCGTGGCCGACGTTGTCGATCGCGGTGACTTTGACCGTCTTCACACCGCCCGTGCTCGTGTTGATCGGGTAGCTCCCGCTCGGGTCTTTGGCCAGGCCGGACTGCCCGTCGGACGCGGTGACCGTCGCGTTGACGCCTTTGGCGCCGATCGAGACCGGCGCCGGGCAGCTCGCTTCGACGCTCGGCGCCGAAACGTCGACCTGGACCGTCGACGTGCCGGCCGAGGAGACGTTGCCGACGTTGTCGGCGACCGTCCCGCTCGCGACGTGCGAGCCGTCGGTGGTGAACGTCTGCGGGCTCGAGATCGAGCCCGGGTTGACGCCCGAGCCGACGCTCCCGTCGCTCAGCAGCGGATCGCCGTTGTCGGTGAAGGCGACGGTGACGCTGTCCTTGTACCAACCGCCGCCGCCGGCGTAGTCGGGCGAGCGGTCGGCGCTGGCGGTCGGCGCGTTCGGCGCCGACTCGTCGACGACGACGTGCCCGGATTCTTCAGACAGCGACGCCGGCCCTTCGTTGCTCGCCGCGACGCGGTATGTCCACGTCCCTTCGCCCTCCGGACTGCCGCCCGTGAACGCGTATTCGGGGCTCGTCAGGCCGCTCGCGACGACGCTCCATCCGCCGAGCGCGTTCTGGTGTTCGAGCGTGTACGTCAGCGCGGTCGCCGCCTCCGACGGTGCCCACCCCAGCGTGAAGACGCCCGTGCCGTTCGGGCTCGCGCCGCTGGTCAGGTGCGGCTGACCCGGCGCCGTGGTGCGCTCATTGCGCGCCAGCGTGTAGCCGGACGGCAGGTAAGGCGCGTTCGGTGTTTTCACGAGCCCTTCAGCGCTGCCCGGCCCATCGGCCGTCGGGACCCGCAGTTCCAGGTTGCGCACCTGGATCGAGTGCGGCGAGGAGGACGGGCGCACGTAGCAGGCGGGCAGCAGGCCCGTGCACGAGGTGTTGTCAGCGACCATCAGCTCGAGCTTCAGCGCGTGGCCCGCTTCGACCTTCCATGCCTGCGGGTGCAGCTGGAAGACCTGCTTGGTAAACCCTTCGCCCGGATTCAACGGACGGTAGGCCTGGCGTCCGATCAGCTGCTCGGTCCCGCCGGCGACGTTTTCGTCGTAAAGGCGGGCGATCAGCTGATCGTTGGCGGCCGGCGTCGAGATTTCGGCGATCACCGTCGACGAGCCGAGCACAGTGAAGCCGCCCGCCGGCGCTTCGGACAATTTGTACTCAGCCGCCGAGGCGTTGTTGGCCGCCGACTGCGTCGTGCAGATCGTCCCGCTCGTGAACGGATTGGCGGTCGCCGTTCCCGGCGCCAGCACGGTCTGTTCGGGGCCGCTGGAGAAACGGATCTCCCCTGGCGACAGGCTTGCCCAGTTGGCGGCTTTGTATTCCGTCCCCGAGCTGCCTGCCGCCTGCGGGCAGTTGCTCGTGATCGCGGTCGCACCGCCCTGTGCGTTCGCCGGTTCTGAGCCTTCGCCTTTCACGTAGTACGCAAACCACGCGTTCTGGGCCGCCTGGAACTTGGCGGCGTCGCTGGCCGACAGCGTCTGCGCCGAGCGAGGGTTGTGGCCGAGGTCCCAGTCGAACAGCTGCATCGGCTGATTCGGATACGCAGCGCGGACCTTGTCGTAGTACTTGACCGTTTCGTCGACCGGGAACAGGTCGTCGTTCCAGCCGTTCTCCATGATCGCCGGTGACGGCGGCTCGGACATGTTCGTGTAGTAGGCGCTGTGGTTGGGCAGCTGTTCTTCCTGCTGGATCGCCAGCGCCTGCCCGTCGTACGGCCCACCGGTGTTGTTGAACGCGTGCCAGTTCTGGATGTTCGCTTCCGGATCGTTCGCCGTCGTCGGCGCGTAGTAGCCGGACGACGCACCGGTCAGGAACAGGCCGGCGTTCCAGTTGTCCTTTTCGATCCCGAAGCGATGGTCTCCGAGGATCCCCTTGTACGGCGCGTTTTCGACGTAGTCGAGCGTCGAGCCGTTCGGCTGGAGCGCCTGCGCGATGTCGGTCCACGGGAATTCGGCCGCGGTCGCAGCGATCTTCATCGCTTTGCCCCCCGGGCTTTCCCACGGGATCAGTTCACCGTTCGGGAGTTCGACTCGATCCTTCAGCGATCCGAGCTCGAGCGACATGCCGCCCCCGTAGCTGCCGCCGGTGGCGCCGATTGCCTGCGGGTTGATGACGCCTTCGTCGGCGAGTTTGCCGAGCAGCGTCTGCACGTCGCGAACCTCATAGCGGCGGCTGAGCAGGTGGATGTAGCCGCGTTCGCACGGCGGCGGCTTGAGCGTGTTCGCCGGAGAGGACGGTTTGCCGCAGGAGGACCCCCAGCCGCGGTCGGTGATGCTGAAGACGGCGTAGCCTTTCGTCAGCCAGCGTTGCGCGGTGGCGCTCGAAGGAGCGATCTTGCTGCCGCCCCAGCCGTGGTAGATGCCGACGACGGGGTAGTTGTTGTCAGCGCCCGTCGCGACGGGGAAGCCGACGGCGACGTCGATCGGCGTGCCGTCGAAGCTCGTGACCGTCGTGCCGGCCGAGTTGCCGCAGAACCGCTGCCCGGTCGTGGCGCCGGTCGTCTGTTCGGTGCACGTGACGGTCCCGAACACCGAGCCGATCGTCGCATTCGCCGCCGCCGGCGCCACGAGCGCCGCCGCGAGCACGCCGACCGACAGGATTGCCCTCCGCGCCTTCGACATCTTGTCCCCCCTGCTCCGTGGTTTCCCGGCCGGTTGTGAGAACCGTCCGGTACCTCTCCGAGTACGCGCGAGTATCCTATCCTCAATCCAGTGGCCCCTGTCAAGCCC
Organism: Solirubrobacteraceae bacterium; assembly: GCA_036498045.1. Lineage (GTDB taxonomy): Bacteria > Actinomycetota > Thermoleophilia > Solirubrobacterales > Solirubrobacteraceae > Palsa-744. Next base: position 12,795 of record DASXIJ010000101.1, on the reverse strand, counting down.
GATGACGATGTTCTCGATGACGATCTTCTGATCCCGCCGGGGCGCCACACGCTCTCGCCAGACGAGGTCGACGCGCGCCAGCGCGAGCGCCTGCTGCGCGCGATGGGACGGTGCGTCAGCGAGCAGGGCTACGTCGACACGACGCTCGCCGACATCGTGCGGCTCGCGCGGACCTCGCGCTCGGCGTTCTACAGGCACTTCGCCGACAAGGAGGAGTGCTTTTTGGAGACCTACCGGCAGATGACCCGCGTGCGGATCGCCGCCTCGCTCGAGGCCGCGGCGAAGGTCGACCGCTGGGACGAGAAGCTCGACGCCGGGATCGCCGCGTACTTCCGCTGGATGGCCGAGCACCCGGAGGTCGCGATCACGACCGTCGTCGAGGTCCACTGCGCCGGCCGACGCGCACTCGACGCGCGCGGGCGCGCGCTGAACAACTGGATGAGAACGGTCGCGGGCGTCGCGACGCTCGCGCGCGAGGCCGGCGTCGACGTCGAGATCGACGACGCCGGGTGCTCCGCCGTGATCCTCACGGCCGAGGCGTACGTGCACGACTACGCACGGCACGGCCGCCTGGCGAAGGTGGTCGAGAGAACCGCCGAGGTGCAGGCGCTCGGACGCAGGCTGATGAGCCCGGTCGCGGCGTCCGCTGCACCGGCGCCGTCGGCTGCCGGCGAAAGCTAGACCGCGGGTCGGCGATTCACTGAGCGTAGGCGGCGTCCACCCGGACAATGATGGAGCCGCCCTCGAACCGCGTGACGGCGTCCCACCTGATCACCTCGCCGCCGATCAAAGGGTCGGGGCCGGTACCGACCAGGCGCGCAGACATGCCACGCTGGCCGAGGACAAGTCCGCTCAAGCGCCAATGGTCGCCGATTCGCTCGGCGCGCAGGTCGTGGACGCGGCCAAGTCGCTCACCGGACTCGGTGCGAAGCTGAGAGCCGATCAAGTCGCTGGCTCGGATCATGACTTGGGGAGTTTTCGGACGAACGTAGCGGCCTCTTCGTCGCCCTGCGCCAAGCCTAGCTCGCTGGCCTTAGCCTTCAGGCGGATCACGCTGGTGATGTCATCGACCTGCTCCCACGGCACTCTGATGACGTCCTCCCCGAAGACCCCGGTGCCGAAAATGCGCGCCCCAACCGTCCGCAATGCCTGTGGCATCCGGCGATGCCACACGCCCGATCCGCTGAGGATCGCGCACAGTCGCGGCTGCTCACCGGGACCACCGTCAAACTCGAGGTCATCGACTCGCCCGCAGCGACGGCCATCGACGTCGACTAGTTGCTCGTCGAGGATTCGGTAAACGAGGTCCATGCTGTCGGGAGTCATCAGACTGATCCTCCATCGGTGACTAGAAGCAGAGGAATCGCGGCGACCGAGACAACTAGGATGATCACGAAGTACAGCCAGCCCAGCACGTTGGCCAGGATGCCGTTGGCATGGTCGCCCATAAACGTCTTGTCGCGAGCGATCAGCAGAGCGGGCAGGTAAGTCAGCGGCAGCGCGACAACCGACAATATGACCGCATACTCGGTCAGCAGCACGGGATCGACGCCGGTCTCAACGACCACAAACGCCAACGCGAAGAAGATCAACCACGCGAGCGTGAAGCGAGGCGCATCGCGCGGGCGGCGATACTTGCCCCACTCCCACCCGGCGAACTGCGCCAGCGTGTAGGCGCCGGAGAACGCGCACTCGACTGCGGCTCCGCCCACGGCGAACAGCATCCCCAACAGCGCGAGCAGAAGCCCCGCCTCGCCGTACGCTCGCTGTGCGCCTAGCGCCGTCGTTCCTAGATATCCCGGGTGAACCTGGGGGCCGAAGAAGACCTCCGCAGCGACGACGATCAGGGCAATCGACAGGATCCCCCCCAGCGTGAAGCCCAGGATGGCGTTGGCGCGGTTGAGATTGAGGTCGCTGATCTTCCAGCGATCCTCAATCGCGCCGGAGGAATAGAAGTAGACCTCATATGGAACGAGCGCGGCACCGATCACGCCGACCACAAAGTACGCGTATAACGCCGATGAGTGCCAGCTTGGCAACAGGCCACTCGCCACCTGGTGCCAGTTCGGTTTCAGATGGATCGCTGCGGCGACGTAGACGAGCAGCGCGCAGCCGAGATAGCCGAAGATTCGCTCGATCCCGCCGAACGGCACGAAGTAAACGATCAGGATGAGCGCTACGACGGTGAGCAGGATAAGCGTGGAGACGTTCAAATCGAACAACAGCTGTAGGACGATCGCCGCGCCACCGACCTCCGCCGCCAGTGTGATCAGATTGATCAGCAGCGAGGCCACGAGCGTCACCAGCGCAACGTTGAGCCCCATGCGCATCCGGACAACATCGAAAATCGGCCGTCCCGAGACGGTGGCGATCCTGCCGGTCATCTCCGCGAACACGACTATCCCGATCACGCCCACCGGCACCGCCCACAGCAGCGTGTAGCGAAAGTCGGCTCCCGCCTGCGTGTTGAACACGAGCTCCCCGATATCGACGAATCCGCCAATCGCGGCGATGATGCCGAGCGCGATCTGAAAGAACTTCTTCACAGCGATTCCGCCAACGCTCTGGCCTTTACGGCCCATTGGTGAAGCTTTGCCTGATCTTCTCTTGCCTGCTGGCGATCCTGAGGCGAGACGCGCATCTCGTCAATGGCTCCGCCGATGTCCGACGCAAGGGTGATCGCGGCTTGGATCGGAGGCTTTAGCTCCGGCGCGACGGGGTCGTCGTTGAGCTTTTGCGCCTCATGCTGTGCCTGAGCGCTCAGCTCCGCGCCATGGACCCGAAAATAAGTGGTCTTGGTGCGACCGCGCGCGAGGTCGTCCGCCATCAGGGAACTCTCGGCGGAGATCGACGCGATCTCTTCAATGCCAGCGCGCACTCCAGGCTTGTGAGCCTGGCCGCACGCACTGACCAGGCCCACTACCGGCACAAGCAGCACAAGAAGCAAGACCCGGTGCACCGCTAACTCACCAATCCTCAGAAGGTCGTATCCGCGCCGAACGCGTCAACCGAGCGAGTCAATCGCCGCGTCGAGCAGGGCCGCCCCACGCCGCGGACCATCTGAGGTTCGGGGCCACGCTCGCAACCTCCTCCGCCGACTCGCGGACCCGCTCTGCCTCCAGCCACCGAAGCGTTCCTACGCCCGAGCGCGAGTCCGGGCGTCGCGCTTAGCAGCCTCGCTGCGCTATGGGGTTGATCAGCCGGAACGTTCATTGATCGCCAGTGCCTCGTCTTGGCCGCTGTCGCTCGCATCCGGGTCGATCGCACGTGCCTGCGCGTGCTGATCGCGGGCGGACTCGGTCAAATGCTCAGCCTCAACGGCCTGTCGCTCTGCAGCGGCATGTCCCTGCCGCGCTTGAGCGGCGCGTTCCTCAGCTTCAGCCTGAGCACGCTTGGCTTGGGCGGCCTGCTCATCAGCCGAGGCGCGCGCACTTTCCGCTTGGATCGAACGGCTTCTGGCCTGCTGGCGAAGCTCGCCCGCCCGCTTGCGACGACGCTCGTCACGTCTGTGGCTCGCGGCCCGAGCGACGAGGGCGATGAGCACTAGCACCACAACGGCGCCGACAGCGATTCCGATGATCGTTCCGGTGTCCACGGTTCCTCCTATAGCTAGTTCTGTTTGGATCCCGGGCCCTCCTGTGGCTGACTCGAAGACGTCCAGCCCGAGAAGGCGCGCGGTGGGTCCTGGTGCCGCTCGAGCTCAAGGCCAAGGAGTCCGCGGCGACCCGCGCCCGTTGCTTTCAGTTGTGTCCCTTCAACGTCTCGGTGACCCGGTCTACGCCTTTCTTCAGTGACCCCTTCGCCTGGTCGGCGTGTCCGCCGTTCTTCAGGCCTCGATCTCCGCTCAGGGCACCGCTGCAGCGACGGCCCCTTCCCCCTGCGGCGCAGCTCGCACGGGGAGTAACCACGACGCTAGAGGCGCCGTTCTTCGTAAGGTCCGCCGACTACTCGCCGTCGAGCGGTGGCGATGAGGAAAATCGATGTTCCGAGGGTCATAGCTAGACCCGCCCGCCTCTGCGATAGCCGAATCCGCCGCCGGTCAAGAAGACCACGAGGGCTACCAGCAGCAGCAGCCAAAGCAACGGGCTTACGCCGATCCCGCCCACGATCGCTGCGATGACTAGGACAATCAACAGCAGCTCTATGAGACCCATACGACGCTCCTTTTCGTTGAATACCCCTCAGCACCGAGCGAGGAGCGAGAGAGAATACTCTTTCTATCGTAGAGAGCGCTCTGTCTAGCAGCAGAGAACGCTCTTTCTACCATAGAGAGAGCGCTCTGTCTAGTGCTAAGCTTCCGGGCGTGCTCGAACCCCGCCGCCGACAGCCAGAGACGGCGCAAAGTGCTCGCGAGCGGATTCTGGATGCCGCATATGAGCTGTTCTCGCACCGCGGAATCCGCGCGGTGGGGGTCAATGAGGTGACTGAGCGGGCGGGCGTCGCGATCGCGACGCTGTACCGGCACTTCCCCTCCAAGGATCAGCTCGTGCTCGCGTTCCTCGACCTCCGCGAACAGCGCTGGACCAAAGACCTCATTGAAGCCGGGGCCATCCGTCGCGGCTCGAACCCCGAGGAGCGACTACTCGCCATCTTCGATGTACTCGACGAGTGGTTCCAACGCGACGACTTCGAGGCGGGCTCGTTCATCAAGGTACTGCTCGAACTCGGTCTTGACGATCCCGCAGGCGGCGCCAGCGTTCGGCATCTCGAGCAGATCCGCGCGATCGTACGCCGCCTAGCCGAGGAAGCCGGCCTGCGCGACCCCGATTCGTTCGCGCACTCGTGGCACATCCTCATGCAGGGCTCGATCGTCGTAGCAGCCGAGGGCGATGCGCAAGCCGCGCGGCGAGGCAAGTCAATGGCGCGCCAGCTCATCGATCAGTACCGATAGCGTTGCGCTCAAGTGGGATGATTCCCCGGAATGGATGATCCACGCAAGCGCCGTATGGCGCAGAACGAGGCCCTCGCACGGCGCATAAACGACAGGATCGAGCACCAGCGTCCACGCAATGGTGACTCGGCCGACACTTTCATATGCGAGTGCGTCCGCGTGGATTGCGGTGGGCTACTGGACCTCTCGATCAGGGAGTACGCAAGCGTGCGATCCCATCCGCGCCGGTTCGTCGTGCTTCCAGGGCATGAGGAAGCGGCCGTCGAGTCGACTGTCGAGGTCTACCCCGGTTATGTCGTGGTCGAGAAGCGCGGCGAACCCGGAAGGATTGCGGAAGCCGAGGCGGGCGGCTAGCAGCCTCGCGCTCGGCGACGCACTCGCTCCTGCGGCGATGCGGTCGATCGGCAGTTCCCTGCCGGACTGGTGCGCTTGGGTTCAACGCGTTCGGTTCGCACGGCCGGTACCGCCTATCCCCGCTAGACCGCGAGCGCCACGTACTTGGTCTCGAGGTACTCGTCGATCCCCTCGAACCCGCCCTCGCGACCGAAGCCGGACTGCTTGACGCCGCCGAACGGAGCGGCCGGGTTTGACACGACGCCCTGGTTGAGGCCGACCATGCCGGTTTCGATCGCCTCGCACACGCGAAACGCGCGGTCGAGGTCACGCGTGTAGACGTAGGCGACCAAGCCGTACTCGGTGCGGTTGGCGGCGTCGATCGCCTGCTCGTCGGTCGCGAATGTGGCGATCGGCGCGACCGGCCCGAAGATCTCCTCGGAGAGCAGCCGCGCGTCTGGCGGCACGTCGCTGAGCACGGTCGGCGCGTAGAAGTAGCCGCGGTCGCCTACGGGCTCGCCGCCGACCAGCACGCGTGCTCCACGCTGCCTGGCGTCGTCGACGAGCTCAGCGACCTTGCCACGCTGCGTGTCGTCGATCAGCGGCCCGACGTCGTTGTCGGGATCGGTGCCGCGGCCGACCTTCAGCTGCCCCATCCGCTCGGCCATCCGTCGCGCGAACTCGTCCGCGAGCGACTCGTGCACGTGGAAGCGGTTGGCCGCGGTGCACGCCTCGCCGACGTTGCGCATCTTTGCGAGCATCGCGCCGTCGACGGCCGCATCGAGGTCGGCGTCCTCGAAGACAAGAAATGGCGCGTTGCCGCCGAGCTCCATCGACACGCGCAGGACCTGCTCGGCCGACTGGGCGATCAGCGTTCGCCCGACCTCGGTCGAGCCCGTGAACGAGAGCTTGCGCGTGCGCGGGTCCTTCAGCAGCGGTTCGATCACGGCGCCCGAGTGCGAGGCGGTGATCACGTTGAGCACGCCCGCCGGCAGCCCGGCGTGCTCGAGGATCTGCGCCAGCGCGAGCATCGACAGCGGCGTCTGCTGCGCCGGCTTGACGACCATCGTGCAGCCGGCGGCGATTGCCGGCGCGATCTTGCGCGTGCCCATCGCCGTCGGGAAGTTCCACGGCGTCACGAACACGCACGGGCCGACCGGCTGGCGCATCGTCAGGATCCGCCCCTTGCCGGTCGTGTTGACCATGTAGCGGCCGTGGATCCGGGAGGCCTCCTCTGAGAACCAGCGAAAGAACTCGGCCGCGTAGGTGATCTCCGCGCGCGACTCGGCAACCGACTTGCCCATCTCGAGCGTCATCAGCAGCGCCAGCTCGTCAGTTCGCGCGACGATCTCCTCGAACGCGCGGCGCAGGATCTCGCCGCGCTCGCGTGGCGGATGGACCGCCCACTCGGCCTGCGCTTCGGCCGCGGCCGCAAGCGCCGCCAGGGCGTCGTCGGGCTCGGCGTCGGCGACCTGCACGAGCGACTCGCCGGTCGACGGGTCCTCGACGGCGAGCGTGGCGCCACCGGTGGCGTCGCGCCAGCGACCGCCGATCAAAAGCTGCGTCGGCACGCGCTCGATCACGCTCGCCGGCACGTCGGCTGTCGTGTGCGGCGCGCTCATCGACGCGCGGGATTCTCCGTCGCGGCGGATGCACCAAACCTTGCACGACCTGGACGAATATTCCCCGGCCGTCGCCAATCCTCACGCGGCCCGCGGCCGGCTCCGAGTGGGAGACCTACAGCACGGATGCTCGCCATCGGATCAACCTACCACCGCATCTCACGCCGCCCGGCGATCGGACTCGCCGTGCTCGCGGCCGTGCTCGCATGCGCCGCTGGGCCCGTGCGCTCCGCCCAGGCGGCCGGCCTCGTGGTCTCCGGCGGCGGCTTCGGCCACGGCGTCGGGATGAGCCAACAGGGCGCGCTCGGCTATGCCGAACACGGGTGGTCCTACCAGCAGATTCTCGCCCACTACTACACCGGCACCTCGATCGGCGCGGCGCCCGCGAACGTGCAGATCCGCGTACTGCTCGGCGCCAAGGTCCACAAGGTCGCGCTCGAGAGCTACGTGCGCGGGGTCGTCTCGGCAGAGATGTCCTCGAGCTGGCCGCTCGCAGCGCTCGAGGCCCAGGCTGTCGCGAGCCGCACGTACGCGCTCACGGCCCACGCCGGGGGCGCGAAGTTCGACGTCTACGCCGACACGCGCTCGCAGGTCTACCGCGGCGTCGCCGCGCGCACGCCACAGACCGACGCCGCCGTCGCCGCGACGGCCGGGCAGATCGTCACCTACGGCGGCAAGCCGGCGATCACCTACTTCTTCGCGAGCTCGGGCGGCTGGACCGAGGACGTCGAGAACTCGTTCATCGGCGCCCAGCCGCAGCCGTGGCTGCGCAGCGTCGCCGACCCCTACGAGCGCGGCAACCTCCACGCGTGGAAGCTCACGCTCAGCTTCGCGAGCGTCGCGGCGAAGCTGCACGGGCTCGTGCGCGGGCGCTTTGAGGGGATCGAAGTGGTCCGGCGCGGCGCCTCGCCACGGATTGTCGCCGCGAACGTGCTCGGGTCCGGCGGTCCGACGGCGATCAGCGGACCGGCGCTGGCCGAACGACTCGGCCTGTACAGCACGTGGGCCTACTTCAGCAAGAGCGAAGGGCCGGCGACCACGCCGGAGCCCGATCGCAGCGCGTCGTCGCAGTCGAGCGCGCCCGCGCCGGCGGTCGTCGCGCCGTCGGGCGAACACGCAGGGGGCGTCGCGGCGGGAGCGAGCCCCGAAGCCGTCGCCTCCTCCAGCGGGCCGGGCAGCGGCGGCGTGGTCGGTCCCTGAGGCGCCTAACCTGCGCGGATGCCCGCGCGCGGACCGCTGCTGATCGCCGACGTCCCGTGGCTGCTGTACCGATCGTTCTTCGCGCTGCCGAAATCGATTGTCGACGGCCACGGTCACCCGGTCAATGCGCTGCTGGGGACGGTCAACGCGCTGCTCGGCGCGATCGACTCGCTGCCAGCCGGCGAGCGCGTTCGCGCGGTCGTCACTTGCATGGGCGCCGAGCAGGCCGCGTATCGCGTCGAGCTCTACCCGCCCTATCACGCCCATCGCGACCCGATGCCACCGGAGCTCGCGTGGCAGTGGCGCCTGGCGCCGCAGCTGCTTCAGCGCTTCGGCTGGATCGGGGCGTCGAGCGAGACGCTCGAGGCAGACGACGTGATGTTCTCGTTCGCGCGCGCCGAGGAGGCCGGCGGCGGACGCGCGCTCTTGATCACCGGTGACCGCGACCTGTACGGCGCCGTCAGCGAGCACGTGGCGGTGCTCGAGCTCGGCAAGGGCGGGCGCACCGCCGAGCTCGGGCCGGCCGAGGTGGGCGAGCGCTATGGGGTCGAGCCGCGGCTGGTCGCCGACTTCATCGCCCTGCGCGGCGACCCGTCCGATGGGCTGCCCGGCGCGCCGGGCGTCGGCGCGAAGACGGCCGCCGAGCTGATCCGCCGCTACGGCTCGCTCGAGGACGTGCTCGACGCGGCGCATACGCTGGCGACGAAGGTCCGCCGAGACACCGGCGAGATGAGCACACGAACGGCCGCGACGCTGCGCGAGCACGACGCGCAGTTGCGTGACTTCAAGCAGATCGCGACGCTGCAGCTGATCGAAGTCGACGTCCCGCCCGACCAACCGACCGACCACGCCGCCGGAGCGGCAGCCGCTCGCGAGCTCGGCATGCGGCGCCTCGCCGAGCGCCTGGAGAAGCTCGCTACGGCGAGAACTTGACCGTGATCACGTCTCCATCGGCCATCTTGTAGTCGCGACCCTCCAGCCGCAGCGTCCCGCGCTCACGCGCTCCGGCGTAGCCGCCGGCGTCGACGAGCTCGCGCCAGCCGATCACCTCCGCACGGACGAAGCCCTTCTGGATGTCTGAGTGGATCTCGCCGGCGGCGTGCCACGCAGTCAGCCCATCGCGCAGGTGCCACGACTGCGCCGGCTTGGCCTCGCCGGCGGTGAAGAACGCGATCAGCCGCAGCAGCGCAAACGCCTCACGCACGATGCGCTGCAGACCGGACTCGCTGACGCCGAGCTCCTCGCGCATCGCCGCCGCGTCCTCGTCGTCGAGCTCGGCCAGCTCGGACTCGATCCGCGAGGAGACGGCGACGGCGCGCGCGCCCTGGGACTCGGCGTGGGCGCGGATCTCGGCAGGCACCTCCTCAGAGCCCTCGTCGACGTTGGCCACGAACAGCACCGGCTTGGCCGTCAGCGATCCGAGGTCGCGCGCCGCGTTGGGCGCATCCGCGGGCACGGGAACGCCGCGTGCGGGACGGCCGGCCTGGAGCTCGGCGACGACCTGCTTCAGCCACGCCTCCTCGGCGACGAGCACGCGCTCGCCGCTTCGCGCCTGGCGGGTCAGGCGCTCGAGGCGCCGCTCGGCCTGCTCGAGGTCGGCGAGGATCAACTCGGTCTCGATCGTCTCGATGTCGCGCAGCGCGTTGACGCTGCCCTCGGGATGTACGACGCTGTCGTCGCCGTGCGCCCGCACGACGTGGACGATCGCATCGGTCTCGCGGATGTTCGCCAGGAACCGGTTGCCGAGCCCCTCGCCCTCGTGCGCGCCCGCGACCAGGCCGGCGATGTCGTGGAAGTCGATCGTGTCCCAGACGATCTCCGACGCCCCAACCGTCTGCGCTACAGCCTCCAGGCGCTCGTCGCGGACCGGCACGACCGCGACGTTCGGCTCGATCGTCGTGAACGGGTAGTTCGCCGCCTCGGCGCCGGCGTTGGTCAGCGCATTGAACAGCGACGACTTGCCCGCGTTGGGCATGCCGACGATCCCGATCCGCGTGCTCACGCGAAGTCCCCGCCGCTCGCGGAGCCACATCGGCCGCCGCGCGACGCCGCGATCCTCGCGATCGCCCCGCCAAGCGCGGCCCCCGCGACCACGTCGGACGGGTAGTGCACACCGAGGTAGATGCGCGACAGCGACAGCCCGGTGGCGAGCGCGTACAGCGGCACCGGGGCGATCCCGAGGCGCGAGTACAGCAGCGCCCCGGCGAACGACGTCGACGCGTGCGCGCTGGGGAAGCTGAGCTCGCTCGGCGTGCTCGTGAGCGGTGGCAGTCCGGCGAGCTGCGGCCGGCGGCGACGGACGACCAGCTTGATGACCGTGTTCAGCCCGTACGTCGCGGCGACCGTCCCCGCCGCCCGCCTCCAGCACCCGCGCCGCGGCCGATCCAACGCAGCGCCCGCCGCGCCGATCGCCAGCCAGACGCCGGCGTGCTCGCCAAGCCGCGAGAACCGCGACACCGCCCGCTCGCGCGCCGGCGTGTGCCCCCACGTGCGAGCGACGACAAGCAGCCGCTCGTCAACGGACACTTCTAGGCGCCGAAACCGACGCGCAGATCACTGCTCTCCGACCGCACGTAGACAACCTGCCCGAGGTCGAGCCGCACGGGCCCCTCGTCGCTGTCGAGCTCGTGCCAGCCGGTGTCGCCGAGCGCCTTGTGCAGCGCCTTGAGATTATCGTCGGATACGCGCAGCGAGAGAACCTGTCCGCCCTGGAAGCCGATGCTGATCTGCTGCCTCGCCGTGGGCATCAGAGCGCTCCGGCCGGTTGCACGATCTCGGTCAGCACCCCGCCGGTCGATCGCGGGTGCACGAAGGCGACGCGCGAGCCGCGGATGCCGGTCCGCGGCTGCTCGTCGATCAGCTTCACCCCGGCGGCCCTGAGCGCGTCGAGCGTGCCGTCGATGTCGTCGACTTGATAGGCGACGTGGTGCAGCCCAGGGCCGTTCTTGGCGAGGAACCTGCCGACGGGCGTGTCCTCACCGAGCGGCGCGAGCAGCTCTACGTGGTTCTCGCCGACGTCCAACAGCACGGCCTCGACGCCCTGCTCCTCGACGACCTCGCGGTGGGCGAGGTCGAGCTGGAGGCTGTCGCGGTAGAGCTCAAGCGCCGGCTCGATCTCGGCGACGGCGACGCCGATGTGGTCGATCCGTGCAAACACGCCCCGCAGTGTATTCAGTGCGCCCGCGCGGGCAGATCGGTGCGGAGGGACGGCGGCCGGGCGGGCTGACCCGCCGGGTCGGAGCGCTAATCGCGCGGAGCCGCGTCGACGATCGACGCGACGTCGATGACGCTGGCGGCTGCGACGACGCGCAGCCCGACGCCCGGCGCGCGCTCCAGGCGCGGCACGCCGGCCATGATCCGCTCGATCGAGTCGCGTTCGAGCACCTCGTGCTCGAGCAGCTCGCGCGCCAGCGCGTCGAGTTGCACGCGGTTGGCGAAGATCATCCGCTGGGCCGCGCGACGCGCCTCCTCGATCAGCTCCCGGCGCTCCTCGTCGCGGATCCGCAGGGTCGTCTCCGACAGCCGCACGTCGCCGTCGGGGGCACGCCCGCCGTCGGCGGTGCCCATCGCGAAGTCGTGCACCATCTGCTGGGAGAGCTCGGCGACCCGCTTGAGGTCGTCCGATGCCCCGGTCGTCACCTGACCGAAGACGATCTGCTCGGCGACGCGCCCGCCGAGCAGCACGGTCATGTAGTCCAGCAGCTCCTCGCGCGTCTTCAGGTAGCGGTCCTCGGCCGGCAGGTTCAGCGTGTAGCCGAGCGCCTGGCCGCGGGGGACGATCGAGATCCGGTGCACGCGGTCGACCGACGGCAGCAGCTCGCCGCACAACGCGTGCCCGGCCTCGTGGAAGGCGACGACTTGCTTCTCGTGGTCGTTGAGCACGCGTCGCGACTGCACGCCGGCGATCACGCGCTCGATCGCCGAGTCGAAGTCGATCGCGCCGATCGACGTCGCCGCGCGTCGCGTCGCGAAGATCGCCGCCTCGTTGCAGATGTTCGCGAGGTCGGCTCCAGTCAGGCCGCTCGTCTGCTGGGCGACCAGGCCGAGGTCGACGTCGCCCAGCGGCTTCTCGCGCGTGTGCACGGCCAGGACGCCTTCGCGTCCGCGCACGTCGGGCGGCGCGACGAACACCTGCCGGTCGAAGCGTCCGGGTCGCAGGAGCGCCGGATCGAGCTTCTCGAGCAGATTCGACGCCGCGATCACGACGACGCGGCCGCTGGAGGCAAACCCGTCCATCTCGACGAGCAGCTGGTTGAGCGTCTGGTCCTTCTCACCCGAGATGTCGGAGCCACGGCGGCCTCCGACGGCGTCGAGCTCGTCGATGAAGATAATCGCCGGTTCGTGCTTGCGTGCGATCGCGAACAGCCGGCGGATCCGCGCCGCGCCGAGGCCGGCGAACATCTCGACGAACGACGCCGCCGACTGGGCGAAGAAGCGCGCTCCCGATTCGTGCGCGACGGCCTTCGCGAGCAGCGTCTTGCCGGTGCCCGGTGGCCCGTGCAGCAGGACGCCCTTGGGCACCTGCGCGCCGAGCTGTTGAAACGGCCGCGGGTCGCGCAGGAACTCGACGAGCTCCTCGAGCTCGGCCTTCGCCTCGTCGACGCCGGCGACGTCGGCGAACGAGACCGACTGGTCGGACGCCGGCTTGATCTGCTGCGGCTTGACCCGCGGCATCACCTTCAACGTGCGCCACATCAAGAAGATGAGCGCCGAGAAGAAGATGATCGTCACGACCGGCGACCAGTTGTA
>DASXIJ010000100.1:0-6169 GCA_036498045.1 Solirubrobacteraceae bacterium | reverse complement strand
GCGATCGACTCGGCGATCCTCCAGCACCCGCGCGTGTGGGAGGCGTCGGGCCACCTGGAAGGGTTCACCGACCCGCTCGTCGACTGCAAGACGTGCGGCCAGCGGTTTCGCGCCGACCACCTGCAGGAGCTGCAGTGCGGGCGCAAACCGTCCAAGCATCCGGGCGAAGCAGACGAGTGCGACCTGACCGACGCGCGCGACTTCAACCTGATGTTCGAGACGACGGTCGGCCCCGTGAGGGAGTCGGGGTCGATCGCCTACCTGCGCCCGGAGACGGCGCAGGGGATCTTCATCAACTTCAAGAACGTGCTGCAGTTCGCGCGCAAGAAGCCGCCGTTCGGGATCGCCCAGGTCGGCAAGTCGTTTCGCAACGAGATCACGCCGGGCAACTTCATCTTCCGCACGCGCGAGTTCGAGCAGATGGAGATGGAGTTCTTCGTCCCGCCCGACGAAGCCGAGCGCTGGTTCGAGCACTGGCTGGCAGAGCGCGAGCTGTGGTACGTAAGCCTCGGGATCCGCCCCAACCACCTGCGCCTGCGCGCGCACGACGCGGATGAGCTGTCGCACTACTCGTCTGCCACGAGCGACGTCGAATACCTCTTTCCCACCACCGGCTCCGCCGGCGGTGCCGCCGACTCCGTCGGCGGAGCCCGCTGGTCAGAGCTCGAGGGCATCGCCAACCGCGGCGACTTCGACCTGACCCGCCACGCCGAGTACTCGGGCGAGAAGCTCGAGTACTTCGACCAGGCGACCGGCGAGCGCTACGTGCCGCACGTGATCGAGCCGGCCGCCGGGGCCGACCGCGCGACGCTCGCGTTCCTGGTCGACGCATACGACGAGGAAGTCGTCGCCGAGGGCGAGGGCGCGGGCGAGACACGCACGGTGCTGCGCCTGCACCCGCGCCTGGCGCCGGTCAAGGTCGCGGTGCTGCCGCTGCTGCGCAAGGAAGGCCAGCCGGAGCTCGCGCACGAGATTCACCGGGCCGTGCGCACGGTCGTCCAGGCCGAGTACGACGAGGGCGGTTCGATCGGCAAGCGCTACCGTCGCCAGGACGAGATCGGCACGCCGTTGTGCGTGACGGTCGACCACCAGAGCCTGGCCGACCGGACGGTGACGTTGCGTGATCGCGACTCGCTCGCCCAGGAGCGGATCGCGATCGACGGGATCGCCGAGGAGATCGAGCGGCGTGTAACGGCGCCGTGGACGACGCCAAAGCTTCAAGCGAGCGAGAGGAGCAGCGCCTGATGGACTTCGACCTGACCGACGAGCAGCGCCTGATCAGGGACACGGCGCGCGACTTCACGAACAACGAGATCGTGTTGCAGTCGCGCGAAAACGCCCGCAACCACCACTTCGACGTGGACCTCGTCCGCAAGGTCGCCGCGCAGGGCTACCTCGGCGCGATCGTGCCCACCGAGTACGGAGGAGCGGGCCTCGACTACCTGTCATACGGCCTGATCGTCGAGGAGATCGGCCGCGGCGACTCGGCGATCCGCACGGTGATCTCGGTGCAGACGTCGCTCGTGTGCTCGGGCATCCTCAAGTGGGGCACGGAGCAGCAGAAGCACTCCTACCTGCCGAAGCTGTGCTCGGGCGAGTGGCTTGGGTGCTTCGGGTTGACCGAGCCGGACACGGGCTCGGACGCGGCGAATCAGCGCACGCGCGCGAAGAAGACCGACGGCGGCTGGGTCATAAACGGCGCGAAGATGTGGATCTCGATGGCGAACTACGCGAAGGTCGCGCTGATCTTCGCCCAGACGGACCCCGAGCTCGGTCACAAGGGCATCGCGTGCTTCATCGTCGACACCGACCAGCCGGGCTTCAAACCGCAGACGATCGAGCACAAGATGGGGCTGCACGCGTCCGACACGGCGTCGATCGCGCTGGAAGACGTGGAGGTCTCCGACGACGACGTCCTCGGCGAGGTGGGCCAGGGCTTCAAAGTGGCGATGTCGAACCTCGACTCCGGCCGTTACTCGGTCGCGGCCGGGTGCGTGGGGATCTGCCAGGGGTGCGTCGATGAGTCGGTCTCCTACGCCAAGGAGCGCGAACAGTTCGGGCGCCCGATCGCGAGCTTCCAGCTCGTGCAGGCGATGATCGCGGACATGACCGTCAAGACGGAGGCCTCGCGCCTGCTCGTCTGGCGCGCGGGCTGGCTGAAGGACCAGGGCAAGCCGAACACGCTGGAGACGTCGATCGCCAAGCTCCACGCGACCGAGGCGTCGCTGGAGTGCGCGAACCTCGCGATCCAGGTGCACGGTGGCGCCGGCTACGTCGACGACCATCCGGTCGAGCGCTACTACCGCGACGCTCGTGTGACGACCCTGTACGAGGGGACGTCGCAGATCCAGAAACTGATCATCGGCCGCGAAAAGACGGGCATCGGCGCGCTGGTGCCCGCCTAGCGGCCGGCCGCGCTCGACGCAGCGTCGCCGGGATCGGTGGAGGTGTTTTATGGATGAGCAGACGACAGGTGCGGCGGGCACGATCGGCGTGCTCGGCGCAGGCACGATGGGCTCGGGGATCGCCCAGCTGGCCGCGCGCTCGGGAGCTCGCACGCTGCTGCACGACCCGATCGAACGGGCGCTTGCCACGGGTCTTGAGCGGGCGCGCGACGGCCTGCGCAAAGAAGCGGCGAAGGGGCGGATCTCAGAGGAGCAGGCGACTGCCGCAAGCGAGCGCCTGGTGGCGGTCGGCGAGCTCGACGAGCTCGCCCCGTGCGAGCTCGTGATCGAGGCCGCACCCGAGCGACTCGAGCTCAAGCACGACCTGTATGCGCGGTTGTCGCAGATCGTCGACGAGCGATGCGTGCTGGCGACGAACACGTCATCGCTGCTGGTCACGGCGATCGCGCCGGCGGCGAGCAACCCCGAGCGCGTCGTCGGCATGCACTTCTTCAACCCGGCGCCGTTGATGGCGCTCGTCGAGGTCGTCGCCGGCGAGCAGTCCTCGCCTCGCGCGCTCGCGGTCGCCGACGCGACCGGCGTCGCGATGGGCAAGACGGTCATCCACGCCAGCGACGGCCCCGGGTTCCTCGTCAACCGCTGCAACCGCCCGTTCGGGCTGGAGGCGCTACGCCTGCTGGCAGAGCGGATCGCCGACGTGCAGACGATCGACCGGATCTGCCGCGTGGAGGGCGGCTTTCGGATGGGCCCGTTCGAGCTGATGGACCTCGTCGGCGTCGACGTCGGCTTCGAGATCTCACAGAGCTTCTTCGCGCAGAGCTTCGGCGAGCCTCGCTGGCGGCCGTCGCCGATCGCCGCACGCTACGTCGCGGCGGGCCTGCACGGGCGCAAGACGGGGCGCGGCTACTACACATACCCCCCCGACAGGGGCGCGTACCGCGCCGAGGACGCGCCACCGCCCGAGCCGGGCGCCCCCGGCGGCGGCGAGGGCGTCGTCGTGATCGCCGGGTCGGGGGTGCTCGCCGAGGAGCTGCGCCACGCGGCGTCAGAGGCCGGCTATGAGGTGCGCTCGCCGCACGACGAGACCGGCGGCGTGCTGCCGGCGCTGATCGTCGAGTGCGATCGCGCGCCGGTCGACGACGCGGACGAGCGGGCCGGAGCCGTCGCGCACGAGCCGGCGCAGGGCGGCGCCCACGCGATCCTCTGCCAGGCCGGCTCGCTCGCGGCGCTCGATCCGGGCGGCAGCGCGATCGGCTTTCACGCGCTCGTCCCGCTCGAGGACGCGCAGCTGGTCGAGCTGACACGCAACGAGAGCTCGTCGCCGCTCGCGGCGGCGCGAGCAGAGCGCTTCTTCCACGCGCTCGGCAAGCACGTCACGTGGGTCGGGGACGCGCCCGGGCTGGTGCTCGGACGGATCGTCTGTCAGGTCGTCAACGAGTGCGCGTTCGCGCTCGGCGAGGGCGTCGGCGGCGCGCACGACATCGACCGCGGGATGACGCTCGGCCTGAGCTATCCGCACGGACCGCTCGCGTGGGCGGACACGATCGGCCTCGACCACGTGCTCGCGGTGCTCGACGCGCTGGCCGATGAGTACCGCGAGGACCGCTACCGCGCGGCGCCGGCGCTGCGGCAGCTCGTCCGCGCCGGGCGCCTCGGCCGCTCGACGGGCGCGGGGTTCTTCGAGTACGACGCCGAGACGTGAGGCGCCGACCTCACGAATCTCGGCGCCCCGGCGTTATCCATACGTGAGCGCCGCACAGCCGCCCCCGTTTCAGGCATTCCTCGACGCCGAGCGCGAGGTCGTCTGGCGCTACCTCGTCGCGACGGTCGGCGCGACCGAGGCGGACGACTGCTTCCAGGAGACCTTTGTCGCGGCGCTGCGCGCGTACCCGCGACTGCGCGCCGGCTCTGACGTGCGCGCGTGGGTGCTGACGATCGCCCACCGCAAGGCGCTCGACGCGCTGCGCGCCAGGGCGCGCCGCGCCCAGCCGGTCGCCGACGTCATCGCGATCGACTCGCGGCGGGCCGCGGCGGCGGCGGCGGCCAGTGAGAGCGACGGCGAGCTGTGGCGCGCGGTCGGTGCGCTGCCCGCGCGCCAGCGCTCGGCGGTCGTGCTGCGCTACGTCGCAGACCTGGCGCACCGCGACATCGCGAGCGCGATCGGCTGCTCGGAGGACGCCGCGCGGCGCTCACTGCACGAGGGACTGACGAAGCTGAGAAAGGTGGTCGAGGTATGAGTCGAGCAATCGCCCAACACGAGGACCGCGTCGAGCGCGTGCTGCGCCGCGGGCACGACGACGAGCAGACGGCCGCGGCCGCTGCGGCGCGGCGGCTGACGCGGCGGATCGCGGATGAGGGCCTGGCCGACGTCAGCTACGCGCCGGTCGACTCGCCGTTCGGCCCGCTGCTCGCCGCGACGACCAAGCGCGGGCTGGTCAAGCTCGCGTTCCCCGAGGAGGACGTCGACGGCGTGCTCGAGCGCCTCGCCCAGCGCGTGTCGCCGCGGATCGTCGTGGCCGACACGCAGCTGGACCCTGTCCGGCGCGAGCTCGACGAGTACTTCGCCGGGCGCCGGCGTGGCTTCGCGCTGGCGCTCGACTGGACGCTCGTCGGCCGGTTCGGCCGGCGCGTGCTCGACGTCACCGCCGAGATCCCGTACGGGGGCGTGCTCAGCTACGCCGAGGTCGCAGCCGAGGCCGGCAGCCCGCGAGGCTCGCGCGCGGCAGGCAACGCGCTCGGCGCGAACCCGATCCCGATCGTCGTCCCGTGCCACCGCGTCCTGCGAAGTGGCGGCGCGCTCGGCGGCTACGGTGGCGGCGTCGACCGCAAGCGTTTCCTGCTGGAGCTCGAGGGCGCTCTGTAGACGCCCGCTGACCGGCGCGTCGCGGTGTTCTCGGGCGCTCGCGTGCGTAACTGTGTTAGAGGGCGTCCGCGGGCTGAACCGCGGGACTCGACCACTGAGCCTCGGCGAGGTCGCCTTCGGGCATCCCCTCGGGCGTCGGCACCTCGGGCGTGTCGCGCAGGTACCACTCGGCGTCGAGCGCGGCCTCGCAGCCTGATCCTGCGGCGGTGATCGCCTGGCGATAGGTGTGGTCGACGAGGTCGCCGGCGGCGAACACGCCAGGCCGGTTCGTGCGCGTCGACTTGCCGTCGGTCTGGACGTAGCCGTTCTCGTCGAGCTCGACCTGTCCGGCGACGAGGCCGGACTGCGGCTCGTGGCCGATCGCGATGAACGCGCCCGAGACCATCAGCTCGCGCTCCTCGCCGGTCTCCGTGTTCTTCAGCAACGCGTGGCCGAGCGCGCCGGTCTCGCCCTTGACGAACTCGTCGACGACGTACGGTGTCAGCAGCTCGATGTTCTCCTGCGCTCGAGCGCGCTCGAGCATGATCTTCGAGGCGCGGAAGTCCGCGCGACGGTGGACGACGGTCACCTTCGAGGCGAACTTCGAGAGGAAGATCGCCTCCTCCATCGCCGAGTCGCCGCCGCCGACGATCAGCGTCGAAGCGCCGCTGAAGAACGCCGCATCGCACGTCGCGCAGTAGCTGACGCCACGGCCGGAGAGCTCCTCCTCGCCGGGAACCGCGAGCTTCTTGTGCTCGGCGCCCATCGCGAGCACGACGGTGCGCGCGCGGTGCGCGGCGTCGCCGACCCAGACGCGGTGCAGCCCACCCGGCTCGCTGGCGAGCTCGACCCGGTCGACGTCCTCTGCCTCCAGTCGCGCGCCGAAGCGCTCGGCCTGATCGCGGAACTTCTGCATGATCTC
>DASXIJ010000099.1:0-12741 GCA_036498045.1 Solirubrobacteraceae bacterium | reverse complement strand
CGCCGATCGCGCGCCTGCTCGCGTCGCAGTGGTTCGGCAAGCCGAAGAAGTTCGTCGCCGGGACGTCGAGGACGTTTTGACGCCGCTCAGCCCGATCACCGCGCCCGAGGCGCCGACGGCGCCGCCCGCGACGGGCGCGCGAACGCTGCGCCTGCCGTTCGACCCGGTGCTGACGCTCGCGGTCGCCGCGCTCGGCGTCTTCTCGATCGTGACGCTCGGCGGCGCGACGAAAAACCTGATCCCGACGCAGCCGAACTACTACGTCGACCGGCAGGCGACCTACCTGATCGTCGGCTTCTTGATCATGCTCGCGCTCTCGCGCCTGGACTACGCGCGTCTGCGCCCGCTCAAATACGTCGTCTACGGGGCGCTGATCTTCAGCATCCTGGCGGTGCTGGGGGTCGGTCACACCGCGCGCGGGTCTCAGCGCGCGATCAGCCTCCCGTTCTTCTCCTTCCAGGCGTCGGAGCTCGGCAAGGTGCTGCTGATGGTCGCGCTCGCCGGGCTCGTGGTCGACCGCGCCAGGCGCCTGCGCGACCGCGACACGACGGCGCTCGTGATGCTCGCGGCGCTCGTGCCGGCGATCCTCGTGATCGCCCAGCCCGACCTCGGCTCGGGCCTGGTCTACGTCGTGATCGCGTTCACGATGTTGTTCATCGCGGGCACCCCGTGGAAGCACCTGACGGCGCTGGTCGCGCTCGGCCTCGTCTCGCTCACGTTCGTGCTCGTCGCCGCGCCCGCGGTCGGCGTGCACGTGCTCAAGCCCTACCAGGTGCAGCGCCTGACGGCGTTCCTGCACCCGTCGACCAACCCCCAGAAGGAAGGCTACCAACAGGAGGAGTCCAAGATCGCGATCGGCTCGGGCCAGAAGACGGGTCGCGGGATCAACGCGACGCAGACCCGTTTGAACTACGTGCCGGAGGACCACACGGACTTCGTGTTCGCGGCCGTCGGCGAGCAGTACGGGTTCGTCGGCGCGGCGTTCGTGCTGCTGCTGTACGGCCTGCTGATCTGGCGCGCGCTGCGGATCGTGGTGATGTCGAAGGACCTTTTCGGGTCGCTCGTCGCGGCCGGGGTAACGGCTATGCTGATGTTTCAGGTCTTCGTAAACGTTGGAATGACGATCGGGATCATGCCGATCACCGGCGTTCCGCTACCGCTCCTGAGCTACGGCGGGTCGTCGGTCATCACCACGCTGTTGGCGATGGGCCTGCTGCAGTCGATCTACATCCAGGCGCGAGCCTCCCAAGCTTTGAAGGGCCGCGTCTTTCGCTAACTGACACCAATGTCCGCCCCCCAGCTCCAGCCAGACCGCCGTCAGATCGGGTATGCACCTGCTGCCCGCACCGACGAGCACGTAGTCGCGGAGCGCTTGGCGGCCGACGGGGCGATCGCGACAGCGCAGACGCCCCGGTCCAACATGGAAAGAGCTCATCTTGAAAAAGCAAGTACTTGTCAGCGTCGACCGCGCGGAGACGCGCGTCGCGCTTCTGGAGGCGGGCGGAGAGCCCGCTCCCGCGCGTGCCTCGGCCAGCCGCAAAGCCGGGGCTTCGTCGAAACCGGCGACCGCGCGCAAACGCGGCAGCGGCGGTCCTAGCCAGGCCGGCTACCGGATCGCCGAGCTGTACATCGAGCGCCGCGGCGGCCGCTCGATCGTCGGCAACATCTACAAGGGCAAGGTCGACAACGTCCTGCCCGGCCTCGAGGCGGCGTTCGTCGACATCGGCCTCGAGAAGAACGGATTTCTGCACGTCGACGAGATCGTGCTGCCGGGCGTCGAGACGCCGCGACGCGGTCGCGGCTCGGGCGGTGGGCGACGGATCGCCGACCTGCTCAAGCCGGGGCAGGAGATCGTCGTTCAGGTCGTCAAGGACCCACTGAAGACGAAGGGCGCGCGCCTGTCGATGGAGCTGACGATCGCGGGCCGCTACATGGTGTACGCGCCGACCGGCGAGGGCATCGGCGTCTCCCGGCGCCTGGAGGACAAGGAGCGCGAGCGCCTGCGCCGCCAGACGGCCAAACTCGAGATCGGCGGCGGCGGCGTGATCGTGCGCACGGCGGCGCACGGCGCCAAGCGCGAGGACTTCGAACGCGAGCTGAAGTACCTGCACAAGCTCCACGAGGTGCTCGAGAAACGCGTCGAGGACACGACGGCCCCGGATCTCGTCTTCCAGGAGGCGGACCTCTCGGTGCGCGTCGTGCGCGACATCTTCTCGGCTCACTTCGAGCGGGCGATCGTCGACGACGAGCAGCAGTACCGGCGGCTGGTGTCGTTCTTCACGCGTACCGCGCCGGAGCTGGTCGAGCGCGTCGAGCTGTGGGAGTCAGAGCAGCCGCTGTTCGAGGCATACGGCGTCGACAAGGCGATCGACGGCCTGCTCTCGCGCCGCGTCGATCTGCCGAGCGGCGGCTACCTGATCATCGACTACGCCGAGGCGCTGACGGTGATCGACGTCAACTCGGGCTCGTTCATCGGGCGCGGCAAGGGGGCGGGCCTGGAGGAAACGATCACCAAGACCAACCTCGAGGCGGCCGAGGAGGTCGTCAACCAGCTGCGACTGCGTGACATCGGCGGGATCATCGTGATCGATTTCATCGACATGGCGCGCGCGCGCAATCGCGACGCCGTGATGAAGGTGCTGCGAAAGACGCTCGACGAGGACCGCACGAAGACGTTCACGGCGGAGATCTCAAAGCTCGGGCTCGTCGAGATGACACGCCAGAACGTGACGGAGGGCGTGCGCGAGATCATGAGCCGCCCGTGTCCGACGTGCGACGGCGAGGGTGTGATCCGCTCCGAGGAGACGATCGCGATCGAATTCGAGCGGCGCCTGCGCGACGTTGCGGCAGAGCGTCCCGAAGTGGACGCGTTCCTCGTCCAGATCAACCCGCGCGTGACGGCGGAGTTCACCGGTCACGGCTCGCGCGTCCTGCACGCCCTGGAGGCAGAGACCGGCAAGTCGTTTCTGTTCGAGGGCTCGGAAGGGCTCGCGCTCGATCACTTCGCGATCACGTTCGAAGGCACTCGCGAGCAGGTCGAGGAGCGGGCGCTGCCGTTTCGTCAGGGCGATGAGGTGCTCGTCGAGATCGTCGAGCCGCACATGTATGACGTCGACGATGCGGTGGCGAAAATCGACGGCTACATCATCTCCATCGCCGGCGCCGCGTCGGAGGTGGGAAGCAAGCGGATGGTCCGGATCGACCAGGTCGGGCGAACCGCTGCGAGCGCGTTCCTGCTCGACGAGGCGGGCGAGATCGTCCGTCCGCCGGCGCGCACGAGCTCCGCACGCGGCAGCGCCCGTGGCGGGCGCCGCACATCGGGCGCGGGCGAGGGTGGGCGCGCCGGCGAGCGAGCGCGCTCGCGCGCGCGCGGCCGTCGCGCCCCGGCCGACAGCGAGGGCGCGGACGCACGCCGCGAAGCGGGACTGCACGAGACGCCGACGGCGGTCGACTCAGAGCCCGAGGACGAGGTCGTCGCAAACGACGTGGCAGCCGAGTCGCCAGGGGGCGAGGCGGCGGCGGATGACCTACAATCCAAGCCTCGGCGTCGTGGCCGCAGGGGCGGGCGACGCCGTTCGGCTGCCAAGGCGAAGGCGACGCCGGAGTAGAGCTCCGTCGCGCCCTTCCGGCGCGCACGGCAGCGCACGCAAACGAGATCTGAGAGACCCGGACAAGACATGTACGCGATCGTGAAGACCGGCGGCAAGCAGTACCGCGTCGAGCGGGGCCAGCGGCTGCTCGTCGAGCGCCTTGCCGCCGAGGCCGGCTCGAACATCACGCTCGAGCCGATCCTGTACCGCTCGGATGACGCCGTGTTCGACAAGGCGGGACTCGAGTCGGTGCAGGTCACGGCGAAGGTCGTCGCGCACGTCCGCGGCGAGAAGCTGCGCGTGTTCAAGTTCAAGCCCAAGCGCGGCTACAAGCGGCGGACGGGACATCGCCAGGATCTCACTCAGATCGAGGTCACCGACATCGCGCACGGCAAAGCGAAAGCGAAAGCGGCCAAACCGGCCGCGGCCGCGCCGGTCGCCGACGAGCCGGCCGCGAAGGCGCCGGCGACGAAAGCCGCCGAGAAACCGGCCGCCAAACCGAAACCGAAAGCGTCGGCGGCGAAACCGGCCAAAGCAAAACCGAACGCGAAAGCAGACAGCGTGAAAGCGAAGAAGGAGCCCTCCGATGGCGCATAAGAAGGGGCTCGGCTCGAGCCGCAACGGACGCGATTCCAACGCACAGCGGCTCGGAGTCAAGACATTCGCCGGACAGGTCGTGACGGGCGGCGAGATCATCGTGCGCCAGCGCGGCACCCGCTTCCGTCCGGGCCCGGGCGTGGGCATCGGCAAGGACGACACGCTGTACGCGCGCTCGGCCGGCACGGTCCAGTTCACGACCGGTCGCCGCGGGCGCACGGTCAGCGTGCTGCCCGGCGACGCGACGTCGTAACGCGGCGCGCGCGATCGTGAGGGTCGCCCCGCGACCAGCCGCCGGCGCCCTCGCGCTCGGACGGGTGGCGCTCGGCGTCGCGGTGCTGGTCGCGCCCGAGGAGATCACGTCGCGCTGGCTGGGCGAGCACGCGCGGCACCCGGCGGTGCGCTACCTCGCGCACTCGCTCGGAGTGCGCGACGTCGCGCTCGGGGCGCTCGCGCTGGGCTCGCTGCGCGATCGACGCTTCGCGGCCGAGACGCAGGTGGCGTGTGCGACGGCCGACGCGGTCGACGCGCTGGCGACGTTCTCAGCCCGCGCGGAGCTGCCGCCGGCAGGCGCGCTCGGCACGATCGCGGTCGCCAGTGCGGCGGCCGTGACCGAGCTGTGGCTCGCCCGGCGTCTGGCGTCGGGGTAGCGGTCACCCGTCCTGGGAGGTCGGACGGATCAGGATCTCGTTGACATCGACGTGCGGAGGCTGGGCGAGCGCGTACATCACCGCGCGCGCGATGTCGTCGTCGTGCAGCGCTTCGGTTGGACGGCGCTCGAAGAACGGCGTGTCGACCATCCCGGGCTCGATCAGCGTGACGCGCACTCCGGTCCCGTTGAGATCCTGCCGCGCCGCCTCGCCCATCGCGGTGACGGCGTGCTTGGTGCACGAGTAGAACGACCCCGGCAGGGCACGCCGCCCGGCGACGCTCGACGTCAGCAGCAGATGTCCGCGCGAGCGCTTGAGCGCGGGGATCGTCGCGCGCAGCGTAAGCGCGGCGCCGTAGACGTTGGTGAGGACCATCTCGCGCCAGTGCTCGGGCGTGTCTGCGAGAAACCCGCGAGCGCCGCCGAAGCCGGCATTCGCGAACGCGGCGTCGAGCTGTCCGTACGCCGACAGCGCGCGCTCGGCAAGCGCCTGCTGCTCGTCCCAGTCGGTCACGTCGCAGCGGACGGCGAGCGCGCGCTCGGGGCCGCCGAGCTCGCGGGCGAGCTCGTCGAGCTTGTCCTGCGAGCGCGCGGCGAGCACGAGCCGCCATCCTGCGGCGGAGGCGTGCCTCGCCGTCGCAGCGCCGATGCCGGTCGACGCGCCGGTGATCAGCAGTACGCGGTCGCTGGTTGCTGCGGGGTCGGTGCTCATCGTGTAATCGCTCCTTCGCTCGAGGTCGTGTACATCTAGCCACATCGCGGCGGCTGTCACGATGCTGCCGAGATGCTTCACGATCGCGCGAGGATCCATGTCCAGGCAGGCACCGGCGGCAACGGCGCGACGAGCTTTCGCCGCGAAGCGCACGTGCCGCGCGGCGGTCCGGACGGCGGCGACGGCGGCCACGGCGGCGCGGTCGTGGTCGTCTGCGACGACTCGCTGCGCGACCTGCACCAGCTCCATCGCCGGACGCACTACCGCGCCGGGCGAGGCGGCCACGGCGAAGGGGCCCAACGCCACGGCGCCGATGGGCAAACACTCGAGATCGCGGTCCCGCCGGGGACGCAGATCGCCGCGCCGGAGGGCGAGGACGGCGGCGACCTCGCGGGGCGCGCGTGGGAACTGCTCGCCCACCGCCAGCGCGCGACGGTGGCCCGGGGTGGGCCGGGCGGGCGCGGCAACAAGCGCTTTGCGACGCCCACGCGCCAGGCGCCGCGCTTTGCCGAGCGCGGCCTGCCCGGCGAGGAGGGCTGGCTCGAGCTGCGCCTGAAGCTGCTTGCAGACGTGGGGCTGGTCGGATTGCCGAACGCGGGCAAGTCATCGCTCCTCGCGCGCCTGACGCGCGCGGCGCCGAAGGTCGCCGACTACCCGTTCACGACGCTCGCCCCGGTGCTCGGGGTGCTCGAAGGCGAGGAGCGCCAGCTCGTGATCGCCGACATCCCGGGGCTGATCGAGGGAGCGAGCGAGGGCGCGGGGCTCGGTCACGACTTCCTCGCGCACGTCGAGCGCACGCGCCTGCTCGTGCACGTACTCGAGGTCGCCCCGGAGCTGACGGGTGACGCGGATGCCGATCCGGTCTTCAACCACGCGACGATCGAGCGCGAGCTCGCCGCACACGACGAGCGGCTCGCGCGGCTCCCGCGCGTGCTCGCGTTGTCGAAGTGCGACCTGCTCGACGAGCGCTCGGTGAGTGCGGCGGTCGCGGCGTGGGAGGAGCGCCTCGGTGGCGACACGCCGGTGATCGCAACGTCGAGCGCGACCGGCGCGGGCCTGGCACAGCTCGCGAGCGAGCTGCTGCGACGCGTGCCCGACCTCGGCGTGCCGGCGCCGGCCGGTGCAGACGCCGGGGAGACCGAGAAGGCAGACATCGGCGACGCTCGCGCCGGGTTGGCCGTCACCGCCGCGGCGGGAGAGGACGAGGCGCTCGCCGAGCACATGGTGTTCCGGCCGGGTGCCACGAGCGGGTTCACGGTGCAGCAGCTTCGCCCGGGCGCTTTTGCCGTGCGCGGGCGGGGGATCGAGCGGCTGCTCGCGCGCTATGACGTGGACAACGAGGACGCGATGGCACACTTCGAGGGCCGCCTGCGGCGGATCGGCGTGCTCAAGGCGCTCCAGGCCGAGGGCTTTCAGCCGGGCGATGAGATCGAGATCGCGGGCGAGACGTTCGAGCTCGACCCCGAGGCGCCCGCGTAGGGCGCGGCGCGGCGCGGCGCGGCGTCGCCGGGCGCTAGCTCCGCCGGACCGCGCGGCGAGGGCAAATAAGCTCAACGGATGAGACGCGTGGTCGTCAAGCTCGGCTCGAGCGTCGTCGCGGACAGCGACGGCGAGCCGCGGATCGAGGTGCTGCGCAGCGCGTGCGAGTCGCTCGCCGCGCTGCACGCGCAGGGCGGCGAGCCGATCGTCGTGACGAGCGGCGCGATCGCGCGTGGGATGCGAGTGATGGAGCTGGCCCAGCGCCCGAGCTCGATCAGGGCGCTGCAGGCGGCCAGCGCGGTCGGCCAGGGCAAGCTGTACCGGATCTACGACGAGCTGCTGCGCGAGCACGGCGTCACGAGCGCGCAGGTGCTGTTGACGTTCTTCGACATGAGCGCGCGCACCCACTACCTCAACGCGCGCCAGACGCTGACGACGCTGCTCGAGTGGCGCGTGATGCCGGTGATCAACGAGAACGACACGACCGCGACCGACGAGATCTCCTTCGGCGACAACGACTTCCTGGCTGCGCAGGTCGCAGTGCTCGTCTCGGCGGAGGAGCTGATCCTGCTGACCGACATCGACGGGCTGTACACGGCCGACCCGAGGGTTTACCCCGACGCGAAGATCGTCCGTGAGCTGGACGACTTCGCCGGCCTGGACGAGCTCGAGATCGGCCACACGACGTCGCCGCTCGGGTCGGGAGGGATGCGCTCGAAGGTCGTCGCCGCCGACATGGCAACGGCGGCAGGGATCGAGACGACGATCTGCAGCGGCGTGCGCCCCGAGGCGTTGCGGGCGGTGCTGGCGGGAGAGCGCGAGGGCACCCGCTTCCCCGCGCGCGAGGCGCGCTACAGCTCGTTCAAGCTGTGGCTGAAGTACGCAAAGCCGGCGCGCGGGACCCTGCTGGTCGACGCGGGCGCCGCGCGTGCGCTGCGCGACGGCGCCGCCAGCCTGCTGCCGGTGGGTGTCGTCGACGTCGTCGGCGAGTTCGACGCTGGCGACGCGGTCGAGATCGCTCAGGTCGCAAGCGACGGCGAGCCCCACGCACACACGCTCGGCAAGGGAATCTGCAACTACTCGGCGCAGGAGCTGCGCCAGGTGCAGGGGATGAAGTCGGCCATCGCGCGCGAGGTTCTCCCGCGCGCGAGCGAGGAGGCCGTCCATCGCGACTATCTCGTGGTCGACTGAGCGTGCGCCCGCGCGCTGGTCGTACCCTGTAGGGCGATGGCCACGGCAGTCGCATCGGTAGCCGACCTGTGTAGCGCCGCCAAGCGCGCGTCGCGAACGCTCGCGCGGCTGGACGGGTCGGTCAAGGACGCCGCGCTGGAGGCGCTCGCGACAGCGCTGCAGCGGCGGACCGACGAGATCCTCGCCGCGAACGAGCGCGACATGCAGCTCGGCGCCGAAGCGGAGATCGGCGATGCGCTGCTCGACCGACTGCGTCTGGATGAGACGCGGATCGCCTCGATCGCTGCGGCGGTGCGCCAGATCGCCGCGCTGCCCGACCCGGTCGGCGAGGTGATCGAAGGGCGGCGCCTGGCCAACGGCTTGGACGTCCGCAAGGTGCGCGTGCCGCTGGGAGTGGTCGCCGTCGTCTACGAGGCGCGTCCGAACGTGACGATCGACGCGGCGGCGCTGTGCCTGAAGTCGGGCAACGCGGTCGTCCTGCGCGGGTCGTCGTCGGCTGAGCACTCAAACGCGGCGCTCGCGCGGATCGCCTCCGATGCGGCTACGGCAGCCGGACTCCCCGACGCGAGCGTGAGCCTCGTCTCGGGCGGCGGCCGCGGCGAGTTGGCCGAGCTTGCGACCCAGCGCGATACGGTCGACCTGATCATCCCGCGCGGCGGTGAGGGGCTGAAGGAGGCGTTGCAGTCGGTCGCGACGGTGCCGGTGATCTACGCCGCGTCGGGCAACTGCCACGTCTACGTCGATGCGAGCGCGGATGAGGCGCAGGCCGAGGCGATCGTGCTCAACTCAAAGCTTCAGCGCCCGGGTGTTTGCAACGCTGCCGAGACGGTGCTCGTCCACGCCGACATCGCCGCGAGCTTCGTCCCGCGAATCGTGCGCTCGCTGACCGCCGCCGGCGTGCTCGTGCGCGGCGACGAGCGCGTGCTGGCTCTCGCGCGTGGCGCCAGCGGCGCGCGCGACGGTGAGCGGGGGCGAGGTGCGCTAGAGCCGGCGACGGACGAAGACTGGGCAGCCGAGTACCTCGCGTTGACGATTGCCGCCGGCGTGGTCGGGTCAGAGGAGGACGCGATCGAGCACATCGGCCGCTACGGCAGCGGGCACTCCGAGGCGATCGTGACGCGCGACACCGAGGCCGCGCGCGCGTTTCAGCTCGCCGTCGATGCGGCGTGCGTGTACGTCAACGCGTCGACGCGCTTCACCGACGGCGGCGAGTTCGAGATGGGCGCTGAGATCGGCAACTCGACGCAGAAGCTGCACGCGCGGGGCCCGATCGGGCTGCGCGAGCTGTGCACGTTCAAGTACCTCGTGGAGGGCGACGGGCACGTCCGCGAATGAGCCTCGCGCCGGGCACGTGGAGCCTGGCTCGCTGGGAATCCTCGGCGGGACGTTCAACCCGCCGCATCTCGGACACCTCGCGATCGCGCGCGACGCGCTGCGCGAGCTGACGCTCGACCGCGTCGTGCTGATGCCTGCGCGGATGCCGCCGCACAAGCCGGTCGAGCGCGACCCGGGGAGCGCCGCGCGCCTGGCGATGTGCCGGCTGCTCGTCGCGGGCAGCGAGGACGTGTCGGTTTGTGCGCACGAGCTCGAACGCGACGGGCCGTCCTACACGGTGGATACCTTGGGCGCGATCCATGCGAGCGATCCTGACGCCGAGCTGACCTTCATCGTCGGAGCAGACACCGCCGCGACGCTGCCGAGCTGGCGCGATCCGCGGCGGCTGCTCGAGCTCGCACGGCTCGCCGTCGCCGCCCGTTCGGGGACCGACCGGCGCGGCGTACTGCAGGCACTGGCGCCGCTGGCCCCGGCACAGGGTCGGGTCCGGTTTCTCCACACGCCCGTGATCGAGATCTCGTCGTCGCTCGCGCGCGATCGCGCCGCAGCGGAGGAGCCGCTCGCGCCGCTCGTCGGTGAGGGCGTCGCGGGCTACATCGTCGAGCACGGCCTGTACCGAGCGCGGGCACGCGAGGCCAGCCGGTGACCGCAGAGCAGAGCTCGCGCACGCGGGGCCAGCCGGTTACCGGAGAGCAGCTGCTCAGCGAGATCGTCCGCCTCGCGGCGGACAAGAAGGCGCTCGAGCTCGTTGAGCTCGACCTGCGCGGGGTGCTCGACTACACAGACTTCTTCGTCGTCTGCTCGGGCAACACGACGCGTCAGACGAAAGCGATCCACGACGGCATCCTCGAGGGCCTCAAGCGCGAGCACGGCACGATCCCGCGCCGGGTCGAGGGCGCGGGCCGTGCTGACTGGATCTTGATGGACTACCTCGACGTGGTCGTCCACATCTTCACGCCCGAGGCGCGCTCGTTCTATCGCCTCGAGGAGCTGTGGGGCGAGGCGCCGTCGCGCGTCGCCGACGCCGGCTGAGTCGACCGAGACCGTCTCGGGGGCTGCGAAGATGCGCCGCGTGAGCGCGTCCCGTTCGAGCGACTCTCACCGCGTGCACGCCGTGCGGCGCGAAGACGAGCGCGTGACGCCGCTGGAGCTGTTCTTCGACCTCGTGTTCGTGCTCGCGCTGACGCAGTGCACGACGCTGATTGCGCATACGCCGACGTGGGGAAGCGTGCTCAAGGGGATCCTCGTTCTGGGGATGCTGTGGTGGTCGTGGGTCGGCTATGCGTGGCTGACGAGCGTCGTCGACCCCGAGGAGGGGGCCGTGCGGCTGGCGATCTTCGTCGCGATGGCGGCGTTCCTGGTCGCGGCGCTGTGCGTTCCGGGCGCGTTCGGCAAGGACGCGCTGCTGTTCGCGGCCGCGTACGCCGTCGTGCGCGCGGCGCACATCTTCCTGTTCTTGCTGGCGAGCCGCGACGACCCCGCGTTGCGCCGCTCGGTCCTCGGGCTCGCCGCCAGCACGGCGGTCGGCGCGGGGTTGCTGTTCGTCGCCGCCGCGGCGTCGGGCACGCTGCGCGTGGCGATCTGGGGGATCGCGCTGCTGCTCGACATGGGTGGCCCGTTCGTGTTCGGTCAGGACGGCTGGCGGCTCGTTCCGGCCCACTTCGCCGAGCGCCACGGGGCGGTCGTGATCATCGCGCTCGGCGAGTCGATCGTCGCGCTCGGCGTCGGCGCGCGCGCGTCGATCGGAGCAGGCGTCGTCGCCGCGGGCGTCCTCGGCGTCATCGTCGCTGCGGCGCTGTGGTGGGTGTACTTCGACGTGACCGCGATCGTCGCGCGGCGACGGCTGGAGAAAGCCAGCGAAGGGCGTCAGCGCAACGGGATCGCGCGTGATTCGTACTCCTACCTTCACTTCCCGATGATCGCGGGGGTCGCGCTGCTGGCAGTCGGGCTGAAGGTGACGCTCGAGCATGTCGGGCAGCCGCTTGCGCTCGTCTCGGCGGCGACCCTGCTGGGCGGGACGGCCCTCTACCTGCTCGCCCACGTCGCGTTTCGCCTGCGCAACATGCGGACTCTGAGCGTGCGGCGGCTGGTGTGCGCCCTGTTGCTGCTCGCCCTGATCCCGGCGACACGGCACGTCACGGCGCTCGGGACGCTCGCGATCATCGCCGGGGTGCTGACGGCGCTGATCGTGTACGAGGCGATTCGCTATGCCGCGTCGCGCGAGCGTGTGCGCCACGAGCTCGCGCGCCAGCCGGTCGGCGAATAGCGAGCGGCGCGCAGCCCGTTGCCCGCAGCGCCCGACTCGCCATCCGGTCGGCCACAGCGCCAGGCGCTGGCACCGCTGAACGCAGCGCTCGCCGTCAGGCCGGAACGGGATCGGCGGGGGCGACCGCGGGGGCGTCTACGCCGGCGCCTGCGCCGCCCCGCGCGGTGAGGATCACCCGGCTCCCGCGCGATGGGCTGAACGTGATGCCGCGCCGGCGGGTCGTCTCGGGCGTGGATCTCGCGCAGCGAAGCTCGTGGCGCGAGAGCACCGCGCGCAGCACGAGCTTCATCTCCAGCAGCGCGAAGCTCGCGCCGAGGCAGCGCCTCCGCCCACCTCCGAAAGGGGTCCACGTGTACGTGCCGGGCGAGTTGTCGAGGAAGCGCTCGGGCCTGAACGCGTACGGTTCGGGATAGATCGCCGGATCGTGATGCAGCAGGTGGGCGCTCGCGAACAACACGATGCCCGGCTGGTACTCGATCCCGCCGATCTCGATCGGCTGCTTGACGAGTCGCGGCTCGGCGTTCGGCACGACCGTGCGGCGGCGCATGATCTCGTTGATCGTCGCGGTCAGGTACGCCTCGTCGTCGCCGGCGTCGAGCTCGTCGCGCAGCCGCCGCTGGACGCGGTCGGCGCGCGCCAGCTGCTCGAACGCCCACGCCAGCTGCGAGGCGGTCGTCTCGTGCCCGGCGACGAGCGCCGTCACGAGCTCGTCGCGGAGCTCGTGCTCGCTCATCGGCTCGCCATCTGCGTGGCGGGTGGCGAGCAGCATCGCCAGGACGTCGGGCGAGACGTCGCCGAGCTCGGCGCGCTCGAACGCCTCGCGCCGTTCACGCACCTGCGCCAGGATCAGGTCATCGGTGTCCGCCAGCAGCCGCTTCAGCCGCCGCACGGCGCCCAGCCAAGGCGTCCAGCGCTGGACGGT
>DASXIJ010000098.1:0-41448 GCA_036498045.1 Solirubrobacteraceae bacterium | reverse complement strand
GCGCTCGTTGTAGACCGGGATCACTACTTCGACGTCTGGAATGAATTCGGTGGTCATGGTTGATCGGGGACGCGGTGGCTTTCCGTGTATGCGCCGGCGGCGGCGAGCAGCGCCAGCGACCCGAGCGCAACGCCGGCGAGGGTGCGGGTGACGAGCTTCATGCCGGGCAGCATCGGGTACCGGTGCAAGACCGGACGAAGACATCCCTAAGACCGACGTAGGACCGCCCCGGTTAGCGTGCGAGACCACTGGGGCACGCAGGGTCTTAGAGTAGGTATTTCTGACTTAGACCAGGAGATCTGACATGCAAGCCAACAGCTTCGACGCCAAGAGAACACTCGACGTGGGCGGCCGTTCGTATGAGATCTATCGGCTCGACGCGCTGCAGTCCAAGTACGACGTCGCGCGGCTTCCGTTCAGCCTCAAGATCCTGCTCGAGAACCTGCTCCGCAACGAGGACGGCGAGGCGATTCGCAAGGAGGACATCGAGGCGCTCGCCACCTGGGACGCCAAGGCCGAGCCGTCCAAGGAGATCGCGTTCACCCCCGCTCGAGTCGTGATGCAGGACTTCACCGGCGTCCCGGCGATCGTCGACCTGGCAGCGATGCGCGACGCGATGAGCGAGATGGGCGGCGACCAGAGCAAGATCAACCCGCTCGTGCCCGCCGAGCTCGTGATCGACCACTCGGTGCAGGTCGATGCGTTCGGCACGCGCGAGGCCTTCGCGGTCAACGCCGAGCGCGAGTTCGAGCGAAACCAGGAGCGCTACTCGTTCCTGCGCTGGGGGCAGGGCGCGTTCGCCGACTTCGCAGTCGTGCCGCCCGACACGGGGATCGTCCACCAGGTCAACCTCGAGTACCTAGCGCGCGTTGTCTTTCCCAACGAGCAGACGGGTCAGGCCTACCCCGACACGCTCGTCGGCACCGACTCGCACACGACGATGGTCAATGGCCTCGGAGTGCTCGGCTGGGGCGTCGGCGGGATCGAGGCCGAGGCGGCGATGCTCGGCCAGCCGATGTCGATGCTGATCCCGCAGGTGCTCGGCTTCCGCCTGCACGGCGAGCTGCCCGAGGGAGCCACTGCGACCGACCTCGTTCTCACCGTCACCGAGATGCTGCGCGGACGCGGCGTCGTCGGGATGTTCGTCGAGTTCTACGGCGCCGGCCTCGCCGGCCTGCCGCTGGCCGACCGCGCGACGATCGGCAACATGTCGCCTGAGTTCGGCTCCACGTGCGCGATCTTCCCGATCGACTCAGAGACGCTCAGCTACCTCGAGCTCTCCGGGCGCCCGCCCGAGCAGCTCGCGCTCGTCGAGGCCTACGCCAAGGAGCAGGGGCTGTGGCACGACGAGTCCTCGGAGAAGCCGACCTTCTCCGACGAGATCGAGCTCGATCTCGCGACCGTCGAACCGAGCCTCGCCGGGCCCAAGCGCCCGCAGGACCGCGTCGCGCTGAGCAGCTCACAAGCGGTCTTCCAGGAGGCGCTGCGCGACTACATCCCCAGCGACGGCGACCAGGCCGACGCCCAGGACGAGGCCGTGGCCGAGTCCTATCCCGCTTCAGACCCGCCCGCCAACGAGCCCGGCCACGCTGCGGCGCTCGGCGTCTCCCAGCCGCAGCTGCCCGAGGGCGGCACGGCGACGCTGCCGCACAACGGCACCGCCAGGAGCGTGACCGTCGGCGGCGAGGCGTTCGAGCTCGACCACGGCCACGTCGTGATCGCGGCGATCACGAGCTGCACCAACACGTCGAACCCGTCGGTGATGGTCGGCGCGGGGATCCTCGCGCGCAACGCGCTCGCCCGCGGCCTACAGCGCAAGCCATGGGTCAAGACGTCGCTCGCACCTGGATCGAAGGTCGTCACCGAATACCTCGATCGCGCTGGCCTGACTGAGCCGCTGGAGCAGCTCGGCTTCAACCTCGTCGGCTACGGCTGCACGACATGCATCGGCAACTCGGGCCCGCTCGCGCAGGAGATCTCCGACGCCGTTGACGACGGCGACCTGGCGGTCGTATCGGTGCTCTCGGGCAACCGAAACTTCGAGGGGCGGATCAACCAGGACGTGAAGATGAACTACCTCGCGTCGCCGCCGCTGTGCGTCGCATACGCGCTCGTCGGCACGATGGACGTCGACCTGCTGCACGACCCGCTCGGCCAGGACGAGCACGGTGCCGACGTCTACCTGCGCGACGTCTGGCCCTCTGAGCAGGAGATCGCCGAGACCGTCGGCGAGGCGGTCCGAGCGGACATGTTCCGCAAGAGCTACGGCGAGGTGTTCGCCGGCGACGAGCGCTGGAACGGCCTCGACGTGCCCCAGGGCGAGCGCTTCCAGTGGGACGAGCACTCGACGTATGTGCGCCAGCCGCCGTACTTCCAGCAGATGCCGGCCGAGCCCGAGCCCGTCTCGGAGCTGCGCGGCGCACGGGTTCTCGCGTGGCTCGGCGACAGCGTCACGACCGACCACATCTCGCCGGCCGGCGCGATCAAGCGCGACGGCCCGGCTGGCCTCTACCTGCAGGAACAGGGGGTCTCGCCGCGCGACTTCAACTCGTTCGGCGCGCGCCGGGGTAACCACGAGGTGATGATGCGCGGCACGTTCGCCAACATCCGCCTGCGAAATCAGCTCGCGCCGGGCACCGAGGGGGGCGTCACGCGCCATCTCCCCGACAAGGAGCAGACGTCGATCTACGACGCGGCGATGCGCTACGCAGACGAAGGCGTAGCCCTGGTCGTGCTCGCCGGCCGGGAGTACGGCTCGGGATCCTCGCGCGACTGGGCCGCGAAGGGGACCCGGCTGCTCGGCGTGCGCGCGGTGATCGCGCAGAGCTTCGAGCGGATCCATCGCTCGAACCTCGTCGGAATGGGCGTGCTGCCGCTGCAGTTCGCCGACGGCGAGGACGCGCAGTCGCTCGGGCTCACCGGCGAGGAGCTGTTCGCGATCGACGGCATCGCTGGCGCAGTCGCCGCGGTGCAGGGAGGGGGCGGTGAGCAGACGGTGCGCGTCAGCGCGGCGCGCGACGGCGGCGGCGAGGTGGCCTTCGACGCGCGCGTTCGGATCGACACGCCGCGCGAGGCCGAGTACTTCCGACACGGCGGGATCCTGCAGTACGTCCTGCGGACGCTGCTCTCCAGATGAGCGCGGCCGATCCGCCCGGGATGGACCCGCCGGAGGTCGGCGAGGCGCCGGTCGAGGGACACGCAAAGTCTCCGACCGACGCGCCTCCGGTCCTGCTCGAGCTGCTCGCCGCCCGCGGGCCGTCGGGCTATGAGGGCGTGCCCGCGGCGGTCTGGAGCGCAGCTGCCGGTGAGTTCGCGGCCGTCAGCACCGACGTCGTCGGCACCCCCGTTGCGGTCGTCTCGCCGAAGGAGGGCTTTCGCTCTTCGCCGCCGCGTCTGATGGTGATCGGGCACATCGACGAGATCGGCCTGATCGTCACGCACATCGACGACGACGGGTACCTGTGGTTTCGCGGGGTCGGCGGCTGGGACGCGCAGATCCTGATCGGCCAGCGCGTGGTGATCGAAGCCCGCGACGGGCCGGTCACTGGCGTCGTCGGCAAGAAGCCGATCCACCTGCTGCGCGACGAGGAGCGCAAGAAGGTCCCCGAGCTGCGCGAGCTGCACATCGACATCGGCGCCCGCGACGGCGACGAGGCTTGCGCGAGCGTTCGGATCGGGGACGTCGCCGTGATCGACGCGCAGCCCGCGTCGCTGCCGAACGGGCGGATTACCGCGCGCGCGCTGGACAACCGGATCGGCGCGTTCGTCGCGCTGCAGGCGGCGCGGCTGGTGGCAGAGGCGGGGGGCGGTGAGTGGGAGCTCGCGGCTGTCGCGGCGACGCAGGAGGAGATCACGTTCGGCGGCTCGCGAACGAGCGCCTTCGCGCTCGCGCCGGACGCGGCGATCGTCGTCGACGTCACACACGCGACCGATGCGCCTGGGATCGACGTCAAGGAAAGTGGCGCTCATCCGCTCGGATCCGGACCGGTCCTGAGCCGCGGCTCGACGCTCAACCAGGAGCTGTTCGAGCTGCTGTTCGAGGCGGCCGAGGCTGAGCAGATCCCATTCACGCTCGAGGCGAGCGCGCGCGCCACGGGCACCGACGCCGACGCCGTCCACCTCGCGCGCGGCGGCATCCCGACGGCGCTCGTGTCGGTGCCGCTTCGCTACATGCACTCGCCCGTCGAGCTCGTCCAGCTCGACGACGTCGACGCGGCCGCACGCCTGATCGCAGCGGCCACGCTGCGCCTCGGCTCCGACCGGCGCTTCGCCGCCTGACGGCCGCCGCCGCCCGCCGCTTCGCGGCCCGACGGGCGACGTCGACCGCCGACCAACGCCCTACGCGGTCTCGAGCTCCGTCGCCGCGACGATCTTGTATCCCTCGCCGGGACAGCCGCCGATCGCGAGCATCCGCAACCCATCCGGCCCCGGCAGGACCTTGCGTTTGGTCGCCGGCCCGACGCGAATCAGGGTCTGCGGCTCCATCGCGACGCGGTCGCCTTCGATGTCCATCCAGCCGGAGCCCGACAGCGTGACGAACACCTCCTCCTGGCCGGTCTCGGCGTGGTCGTGTTCGGGGTAGCTCTCAACGCCCGGCGGCAGCTGGATCACCTGCATGCCGAACGCGGTCACCCCGAGCTCGGCGCGGGCCTTGACGAACCCCCCGCCGAACCCGGCCTGCATGTCCTCGATGCGCTTCGCTGTGTAATCGCTCATTAGCCGACACTAACCGATCGGCAGCGCCATCAGGATCGCGAGCTGCCGCGACTGCGCGAGCAGTGTCCCGTCGGCCGACCAGATCGCGCCGTCCTCCTCGAAGAACCCTTCGTGCACGACGCCAGTGCGAAAGCGCGCAAAGCACAGCTCGTCGGCGTCGGCGCCGGCGGCCGCCGTCCGGCTCTCCCCGCGGAAGTGGACCGTGAGATCGATTGTCGGGGAGGTGGCGCGCGTGGTCATCCGGACGAACGGCGGCGAGAACAGCGAGTCGCTGAAGAACGCGAGCGAGAGCGCGTCGATCGCGCGCGGCTCGGAGAGCCCCAGCCATGCGCCGATCTCCATCGGCTCGCTCGAGCCCGTGAACGGGATCGCACCGATCCGCGGCTGCAGGACGAGCTGCCGCGTGAACGGGGGCGCCCCGTCGAACAATGGAAGGCCCGGCTCGCCGCGCGGCTCGGGGGGCGCGACGTCGGGCATCGGCAGCTCGGCCAGCTCGGTGGCCGCGCTCCACGGCAGCGAGAAGGCGGCGAGCGCGAGCGCGACGAGCGACCCGTCCTGCTCGACGCGCGCAGACAGAGTGCTCAGCGAGCGACCCGCGCGCTCGATCGTCGTCGCGATCGTCGCCCGCCCGGGCTTCGGCGCGCGGGCGTAGTGGATCGTCAACGACCGCGGCGCGCGCGTCGGCTCGGCGACAGTCTCGACGAGCGCGCGCAGGATGATCGCCGCGAGGTAGCCGCCATGCGGCCCGCGCCCGGCACGCCAGTCGGGCGAGATGTCGGCGGCGAAGATCGCGCCCCCGGCGCCACGGCCGTCGTCGCCGTCACGCGACAGCTCGCGCACCGCAGTGTCGCGGTCGAACCCCGTGACCGCGACGCTCGCGTCAGCCACGGACCAGGCGCTTGTAGGTGATCCTGTGGGGGCGATCGGCAGCTGCGCCGAGCAGCGCGTGGCGGTGCTCCTCATACGCCTCGAAGTTGCCCTCGAACCACGTGACGTGCGAGTCGCCCTCGAACGCGAGCACATGCGTGGCGACGCGGTCGAGGAACCACCGGTCGTGCGAGATGATCACAGCGCACCCGGGGAATTCGAGCAGCGCGTTCTCCAGCGCGCGTAGCGTGTCGACGTCGAGGTCGTTCGTCGGCTCGTCGAGCAGCAGCAGGTTGCCGCCGCTGCGCAGCAGCTTCGCGAGGTGCACGCGGTTGCGCTCGCCTCCTGACAGCGAGCCGATCCTCGCTTGCTGGTCTGAGCCCTTGAAGTTGAAGCCGGCCGTGTACTGGCGCGAGTTGACCTCGCGCTCGCCGACCTTGAGGTGCTCGTAGCCTTCGGAGATCTCCTCCCAGACGGTCTTGCCCGGGTCCAGCGCGTCGCGCGACTGATCGACGTAGGCGAGCTGGACAGTGTCGCCCAGCTCGATCGATCCGCCATCGGGCGACTCCTCGCCAGTGATCATCCGAAACAGCGTCGTCTTGCCGGCGCCGTTGGCGCCGATCACGCCGACGATCCCGGCGCGCGGCAGATCGAAGCTGAGATCCTCGATCAGCAGCCTGTCGCCGAAGCCCTTGCGCAGGTCGTCAGCCATCAGCACCTTCTCGCCCAGGCGCGGGCCCGGCGGGATGTGGATCTGGACCTCGTCGAGCTTGACGTTTCGCTCCTCGGCGATCAGCTGCTCGTAGCGCGCCAGGCGCGCCTTGGACTTCGTGCGTTTGCCCTTCGGGTTGGTGCGCACCCATTCCAGCTCGGCGGCGATCGTCCGCTCGCGGCCCTTTTCCGAGCGCGCTTGGAGGGCCAGGCGCGCCTGCTTCTGCTCGAGCCAGCTCGAGTAGTTGCCCTCGTAGGGGATCCCCTTGCCGCGGTCGAGCTCGAGGATCCAGCCGGCGACGTTGTCGAGGAAGTAGCGGTCGTGGGTGACCGCGACGACCGCGCCCTTGTACTCGGCCAGGTGCTGCTCGAGCCAGGCGACCGACTCGGCGTCGAGGTGGTTGGTGGGCTCGTCGAGCAGCAGCAGGTCGGGCGCACGCAGCAGCAGCCGGCACAGCGCAACGCGCCGGCGCTCGCCCCCGGAGAGCGTGCTCACGTCGGCGTCGGGCGGCGGCAGGCGCAGCGCGTCCATCGCGTACTCCAGCTGCGTGTCGAGGTTCCACGCGTCGGCGGCTTCGATCTTCGCCTGCAGGGCGCCGAACTCGTCGGCGACCTCGTCGGAGTAGTTCGCAGCGAGCTCGTTGAAGCGCTCGAGCAGCGCCTTGGTCTCGGCGACGCCGTCCTCGACGTTGCCCTTGACGTCCTTTGACTCGTCGAGCTGGGGCTCCTGCTCGAGCATCCCGACGCTCGCGCCCGGGGCCAGCTGCGCGTCGCCGCGGTACTCCTGATCGACGCCGGCCATGATCCTCAGGAGCGTCGACTTGCCGGCGCCGTTGTAGCCGAGCACGCCGATCTTCGCGCCCGGATAGAACGCGAGCGTGATGTTGTCGAGCACCGTCTTGTCGGGCGGGTGCAGCTTCGACAGGCGGTGCATCGTAAAGATGTACTGAGAGGACATCGGCAGCCAGGATAGGAGGTCGCCGCGCTCGCTAACGTTGTCGGGTCATGCCTACAACGGTCCTCGATGTCGAGCAGCACCTGCTCCTGCTGGAGCTCGAGGCGCCGTTCGACAAGCGCGACGTGCAGCTCGCCCGGCGGCGGATGGCCAAGCGCTGGCACCCCGACATCGCCCCCGCCGGGAGGCAGTTCGAGCACGAGCGCCACCTCAAGGCGATCAACGAGGCCGCCGACCAGCTCGAGCGCCTCGCTGAGGGCTCGCGCGGCGGAAAGGTGTCGCGCAACGCGGTGCGGGCGAGCGCGTCGGCCGCGCGACGCGAGCGCGAGGAAGCCGGCCGGCGCGCCTATGAAGCCGAGCAGCGCGCCCGCGCCCAGGCGGCTGACAAAGCCAAGCACGACCCGTTCGCCAGCCGCGTGCCCGATCACTCGGTCGTGCACCGCTACGCGCGCTGCCTGTCCTACCCCGAGTGGGGGGTCGGCACGGTCGCCGGGATCTACTTCACCGGCGATCCCGACGGCGGCGACGAGGTCCAGCAGTGGGCGCGCGTCAAATTCAGCCACGGCGTCCGCACCGTCCCGGCTGGCAGCATGCGCTTCGTCGACTTCTCAAAGCCCGACCCCGGCGAGGAGCGCGTCGAACGCTTCATGCTCGCCGCCCAGCGGGCGATGGCAGAGGGCGAGTACGAGCTTGCCGCCCAGCGCCTGATCTACGCGCGCGACGCCGAACCCGACAACGTCGCCGTGCTGCGACTGATGACGCTCGCGTTCTGGCAGGCCGGCAAACTCGAGCAGGCCGCACGCGCCGTACGTGACTGGGCGCGCGTCGACGGTGTGCGCCCCGCTGCTCATCGCTTCGCCTCGCGGATCTACGAGGACATCGGCGCGGTCGACCTCGCCGAGGAGGCCGCGACGCGCGCGGCGGACCGCGGCCCGACCGACGCCGGCGCTTGGGAGCGCCTCGGGCGGCTGCGGCTGCGGCTGGTCGACCGCGAGGGCGCGCTCGAAGCGCTGCGCCGCGCCAGCGCCCTCGGCGCCGGCGCCGACGTGCGCGAGCTGATCGTGCAGGCACTCGCGCTCGAGCCGCGGCTGACGCCCTCGCGCGCCGGGTGAGCCTGTCCGAGGCCGCGAACCGCTAGAGGATGTTGACCGCGCGCGAGACGATCAGCCCGATCGTCAGCAGCGAGACGACCGACTGCACGCCCATGATGGCCTTGGCCATCGGCGTCAGTGGCATCGTGTCGGTCGGCGAGAACGCGGTGTTGTTGGTCAGCGACACGTACAGGTAGTCGACGTATTTCGGGCGCCAGTCGAGCGGCTCGATCCGGTCGTCGGTCATCTGCGGGAAGAGGAAGTCGGGCGGGCGATCTTTTCCCGACGCGCGCTTGCCCGGTCCGCCGCGATCCATCTCCCAGTACCACAGCGCGAAGATCAGCAGGTTGGTGAGCCAGATCAGTACGCCCGAGATGATCAGCGCGCGTCCTTCTGCGACTTTGTGGTGCAGCAGGTAGTGCGTAAGGGCGCCGAGCGAGAAGATGTTCGCCGCGCTGACGAATGCGGTCAGCGAGAGCGCGATCCGCCGGCGGCGCGGGTGCTCCTCCTCGACGACGTTCGGCGTGACGATGAACATCCCGATGAGCAGCAGCCCCTCCAGCGACGGAACCAGCCACGACGGCCCGACCGTGAGCCGCTCGGGCAGCAGCAGCTGAATGCCGATCGCCGCGAGAACGCTCAGCTGCGCCGGCCAGAACGGCTCTGGCTCTCCAGGCGGCGGATAGGGGCGTCCGACAGCGGCGGGTTGGGCAGCCACGCACGCAGCCTACGGCTCGGATCGGCCGTCGCGGTAGCCTTCGTCGCACCCCCCGCGCCGCGTCCAAGCGCGCGCGGAGCGCGCAACCGTCATGGGTATCGAGAGTCCCGTCCACCTGTTGTTCGTCGCCGTCGTCGCGCTCGTCGTGCTCGGCCCCAAGCGGCTGCCCGCACTCGCCCGCGCGCTCGGTGAGGGGATCCGCGAGTTCCGCCAGTCGCTCGACGCCGGCGCGCGGGACGTCGAGCCGCACGCTGGCCCCGACGACGAGCCGCCGCGTCAGCTCGACTGACGGCCGGCGGCGTCCGGCGGGTAGGCTCCACCTCGCCAGCCCTCGACCAAGGAGCCCCGCCGATGAGCGCCGAGCAAGCCGTGCAGACGTCCGATGCGGTCGTCAGCGAGCGACGCGGAAACGTCCTGCTGATCACGATCAACCGCCCGGAGATGCGAAACGCGGTCAACGGCGCTGTCGCCGAGGGAATGGCCGGCGCGCTCGACCAGCTCGACGCCGACGACGAGCTGACCGTGGGCGTGGTGACCGGCGCGGGCGGCTACTTCAGCGCCGGGATGGATCTGGGTGCGTTCGTCAAAGGCGAATCGCCGTGGTTCGGCGACCGCGGCTTCGCCGGCATCGCCCAGCGTTCTGCGCGCAAGCCGCTGATCGCCGCGATCGAGGGCTTCGCTCTCGCCGGCGGCATGGAGGTTGCGCTCGCGTGCGACCTGATCGTCGCCGCCAAGGGGGCGAAAATGGGGATCCCCGAGGCCAAGCGCTCGCTCGTGGCCGCCGGCGGCGCGCTGCTGCGCCTGCCCCGACGGATGCCCTACCACGTCGTGATGCAGCTGGCGCTCACCGGCGACTGGATGCCTGCCGAGCGCTTCCACGAGTTCGGCCTCGTCAACCGCCTTGCCGAGCCGGGCGCGGCGGTCGACGTGGCGATGGAGCTGGCAGCGCAGCTCTCAAAGAGCGGCCCGCTCGCGCTGATCGGCTCCAAGCAGATCCTCCAGGAGCAGTTCGACTGGAGCAGCGATGAGATGTGGCAGAAGCAGGCCGAGATCACCGGTCCTGTGATGGCGTCAGAGGACGCCAAGGAGGGGGCGAGCGCGTTCAAGGAGAAGCGCGACCCCGTCTGGAAAAACCGCTAGAGCGCGGCTCGGCGGAGGGCGCCAGCTAGCGGCCGAGGCGCTTCTTGCGCTTGCGCTGCTGGCGAATCGCCAGCCATCGCTTGAACAGAGCCCACATCAGCGCTCTCCGGGCGTCTTGCGTGGGTACTGCGAGATCGCCTTGTCGAGGTCGATCGCGGTCGTGACGATTCGGTTCTGTTCGGCGATGTGCGCGGCCGGATAGCCCTCGCCGGGGCTCGCGCGCTCCGGCCGTCCGATGAAGCCGAAGCGGATGTCGTGCGGCATGATCTGCATCAGGCGCGGGAACATGTGCGCGCGAGCGCCGACGTTGCGCGGCTCCTCCTGCACCCAGACGACCTCCTCGAGCTTGGGGTAGCGGCGCATCAGCTCGAGGATCTGGCCTTCGGGGAACGGGTAGAGCAGCTCGACGCGCGCGACCGCGAGGCCCGGGTGCGACGCCCGCTCGGGGTGGCCGACGAGGTCGTAGTAGACCTTGCCGGTGCACAGGATCAGCCTGGTCACGTGGGAGTCGTCGACGCCCGGCTCGGCGAGCACCGGATGAAACCGCGTGCCCTCGGCGAGGTCGGCTAGCGAGTTGCTCGCCTGCGGCAGGCGGAGCAGCGACTTCGGCGTCATCACGATCAGCGGGCGCTGCTTGGCGATCCGCGCCTGGCGGCGCAGCAGGTGGAAGTACTGAGCCGGCGTCGTCGGGTTGGCGACTCGGATGTTGCCCTCGGCGGCGAGCGCGAGGAAGCGCTCGAGGCGGGCCGAGGAGTGCTCGGGTCCGGATCCCTCGTAGCCGTGCGGGAGCAGCAGCGTCAGGCGTGACGTCTGGCCCCACTTGGCCAGCCCCGAGACGATGAACTGGTCGACGATCACCTGCGCGGAGTTGACGAAGTCGCCGAACTGCGCCTCCCACAGCACGAACGTCTCGGGCGCCTCCTGGCTGTAGCCGTACTCGAAGCCCATGCAAGCGAGCTCCGACAGCGGGCTGTTGTGGAGCTCCAGCGGCGCGAGCGCGTCGGGCAGGCTCTGGATCGGGCAGACCGTCTGGCCGGTCTTCGCGTCGTGCAGGACCATGTGGCGCTGGCTGAACGTGCCGCGCTCAGTGTCCTGGCCGGTGAGGCGGATCGGCGTGCCTTCGGTCAGCAGCGACGCGAACGCGAGCGCCTCGGCGTGGGCCCAATCGATCCCGCCGTCGGCGTCGAGCGCCTCGCGCCGGCGCTCGAGCTGTTTGACGAGCTTGGGGTGCACGGTGAACCCGTCGGGCACGCGCAACAGCGCCTCGCCGAGGTCGTGCAGGCGGGCGGCCGGCACGGCCGTCTGTACTTCCGGGCTCGGCGAGCGGTCCAGTTCGTAGTCGCCCGTCGGGTGCTCACCATGCTCGGCGGCCTCGATCTTTGCCTTCAGGCGCTGGTGCAGGAGCGTCATGTGGTCCCACACCTCCTGCGCCTGCTGCTCGACTTCCTCTTGCGTGACGACGCCGTCGGCGACGAGGCGGTCGGCCCAAACCTCGGACACTCGCTTCTTCGTCTTGATCTTCGCGTACATCTCCGGCTGGGTGTAGGCCGGCTCGTCGGACTCGTTGTGGCCGAAGCGGCGGTACCCGATCAGGTCGATCAGCACGTCGTGGCCGAACTCCTGGCGGAACGCGAACGCGAGCCGCACGGCGCTCATGCACGCCTGCACGTCGTCGGCGTTGACGTGCACGATCGGCACGTCGAAGCCCTTGGCGAGGTCAGACGCCCAGCGCGTCGAGCGCGCGTCGTCGGGATCGGTGGTGAAGCCGACCTGGTTGTTGGTGATGATGTGCACCGTGCCGCCGACCTTGTAGCCGTCCAGCGCCTGCAGGTTGAGCGTCTCCGAGACGACTCCCTGCGCCGGGAACGACGCGTCGCCGTGAATCGCGATCGGGACTGCCGCGTCGGTGTTCTGGTGGGCGTGCGGGCCCTGGCGCGTGGTCTGCGCGGCGCGCGTGGCGCCCTCGACGACCGGATAGACGTACTCGAGATGGCTCGGGTTGGACTCGAGGTTGACCCGGATCGTGCCGCCCCCGTCGAGCTGGTAGGTGCCCTGCGCCCCGTGGTGGTACTTGACGTCGCCCGTGCCGCCCTGCGGGATCGTCGTTACGGCCTCGAGCGTCGACGCGCCCTCGAACTCGGCGAAGATCGTGTCGTACGGGCGGCCGAGGTTGTGCGCGAGCACGTTCAGCCGGCCGCGGTGGGCCATCCCGATGACGACCTCCTTGC
The DNA here is from genome assembly GCA_036498045.1 of Solirubrobacteraceae bacterium. GTDB lineage: Bacteria > Actinomycetota > Thermoleophilia > Solirubrobacterales > Solirubrobacteraceae > Palsa-744. Next base: position 29,022 of record DASXIJ010000098.1, on the reverse strand, counting down.
CGCCGTGCGCGGCCGACAGCTTGATCAGTTCGTCGATCATCGGCACGGTCATGTCAAGTCCCTCGATCGAGAACTGGTGCTGGCCGAGGTAGGCCTTGTGCATGAAGCGCTCGAGCGCATCGACCTTGACCAGGCGGCGCAGCAGCCAGCGGCTCTCCTCGTTGGTCAGCGGCTGGCGGAAGGCGCCCGACTCGATGTGCTCACGCAGCCAGGTGCGCTGACGGTGCGACGCGATGTGCTCGATCTCATACGCGATCGTGCCGCAGTAGGTCTCGCGCAGATGGGGCAGCGCATCGGCGAGCGTCGCGCCCGGGACGTACATGTTCAGCACGCGGGCAGGGATCTGCGCCTGGATCTCGGGCGTCAGGCCAAGCGGCTCGGGGTCGAGCCCCGGGTCGCCCTCGGGCTCTGAGTCCAGCGGGTCCAGTCGCGCGGCGAGGTGGCCGTGGCTGCGGTAGCGGCTGACAAGCGTGCTCGCAGCCTGCACCGCGCGCAACAGCTCTTCGCCCACCGGTGGGCCCGCCTCTGCCGGCGCCGGCGCGGGCGTGGGTGCGGATGCTGGCGCGGGGACGGGAGCGGGAGCCTGCGGCGGCGCGCCGAGCTCGACCCCAAGCGACGCGAACGCGCCCTCGTAGAAGTCGTGGGCGCCCTGCAGGCGCTCCTCGATCAGCCCGAGGAAACGTCCGGACTCGGCTCCCTGGATGATCCGGTGGTCGTACGTCGAGGTCATCGACATGACCTTCTCGGCGCCGATCGTCGCGCCGACACCGGCGAGGCCGGGCGGGTAGGCGATCGAGCCGGTCGCGACGATCGTTCCCTGTCCGGGCATCAGCCGCGGGACCGACGCGATCGTGCCGATCCCGCCCGGGTTGGTCAGCGTGATGTTCGCGCCGACGAGGTCGTCGGCCGTGAGCTTGTTCGTGCGGGCCTTCTCAACGAGCGCGTTGTAGGCGGCGAGAAAGCTGTCGAACGGCATTCGCGCGGCGTCGCGGATCACAGGGACCATCAGCGTGCGCGTCCCGTCTTTCTTTTCGACGTCGACCGCCAGGCCAAGGTTCACCTGTCCGTCGTGCGCGCGTGCGGGCTTGCCGTCGATCTCGACGAAGTGATCGGCCATCACGCCCAGCTCTTCGGCGGCGAGCGCGATCGCATAGCCGATCAGGTGCGTGAACGAGACCTTGCGACCGGCGGCCTTGAGCTCCTTGCGGCGCTCGTCGAGCGTCGTCACCGTCAGCGTGCGAAAGCTCGTCGCCGTGGGAATCGACCGCGACTGTTCCATGTACTGCGCGAGCGCCGCCGCGCCGCCGCGCAGCGGCTTGACCTCTGCCTCGGCCGGAGCCCGCGCGGCGCCATTGGCACCCGTCTCGGGGGCGCGCGTCGCGCTGCCATTGCCCGCCGCCGCCGATAGCACGTCGGACTTGACGATCCGTCCCGACGGCCCGCTGCCGGCGACGCGCGAGAGGTCGACGCCCTCGGCTGCCGCCGCGCGCGCTGCGACCGGCGAGATCTTTGCGCCGTCGGGCGTCGTGGCAGACGCAGTCGCGCCGGTTGCGCCGGGAGCGCTCGTCGCGGTTGGGGCGGGCGCGACCGCGACGCCGTCTCCACTCGCGAGGGAGGACGCGGCGCGCTCATCGTCGCCGTCTGCACTCTCCGGGGCGCCCGCGGTGGGCTTGCCGTCTCCGACGGCGATCCGCGCGATCACCTGACCGACAGTGACCGTGTCACCCTCCTGCACCAGCAGCTCGGCCACCGTCCCACTCGCCGGGGCCGGCAGCTCGACGTCGACCTTGTCGGTCGAGATCTCGACGATCGTGTCGCTCGCCTTGATGAAGTCGCCGACCCCCGCGCGCCATTCCAGGATCGTTCCCTCGGTGACCGACTCGCCGGCCGCCGGTGTGACCACGTCGACGAGCTGGCCGCTCGCCGGCTGCTTGGGGTCGCTCGGCCCAGCCGCGGCGTCAGTGGCGCCGCCTCCGTCGGCCTGCTCGGTCGCGGCGGAGGCTCGTGACTGCTGCTCAGCCTCTTGCTCGGGCGCCTTGCGCTCCTGCGCGGCTGACGCTGCGCCTCCGTTGCTGGCGCGCGGCGCGGCGTCACCGACGGCGATCCGCGCGATCACCTGGCCGACGGTGACCGTGTCGCCCTCCTGCACGAGCAGCTCTGTCACCGTGCCGGTCGCCGGCGACGGCAACTCGACGTCGACCTTGTCGGTGGAGATCTCGACGATCGTCGCGTCGGCCTTGACGTGATCGCCGACCCCGACATGCCATTCGAGGATCGTTCCCTCGGTGACCGACTCGCCTGCGGCAGGGGTCACGACGTCGATTATCTGCTCCGCCGTGGTGCCTGTGGCCATCGACTGTCTACTCTAGCGCGGGGCGCTGGCGTTGTTTGCGCCGGAGCTTGCGTCGCGGCGGCGCTGCTCGCGGATGAACTCATAGCTGCCGAAGAACGGCCCGACGCCGCCGAGCACGACGACGGCGACGGCCAGCCGCAGCGAGACGATCCGCAGCCGGGCGGCCGTCAGGCACGCGATCGACATGAAGATCCACAGCAGCCCGTGCGTGAGGCCGAGCACGAACGTGAGCGGCTGCGGGCTGCCCGCCGCGAACGCGCACACCAGCAGCGCGAGGTAGACGCACGAGTGCGCGAACGACGTCCACTTCAGGCGTGCGAACGTCAGCGGTCCAACCCCGACCCGAGGCGGGGATGTGCGGGTCACACTACCGGCGGCGCGCGGTCGCTCGCCGGCGTCCCGCACGAGCATCACGCAGTCAGCCAGCGCGCCATGCGCGGGAGCGCCTCGCCGGCCTCGGCGGGCCACTCATCGATCTCGCGCGGCCACCACGCGTATTCGTCGTGCTCCTCGTCGGGACGAACCGCCTTCTCGTCGCCGGCTGCGATCCACGCCTGCCCGACGAACATGATCAGCTTCTGCGGCAGGCAGATCAGGGCCTCCCCGCGGACGCGCTCGGGCGAGACCGACCACTCCTCGTGCAGCTCGCGCACGAGCGTCTCGGCGGGGTTCTCGCCGAGGTCGACGGCCCCGCCCGCGCCCAGCGCCCAGCGACCGGCCCACGAGGCGACCCACGGAGCTCGGCGGCCGGCCAGCCAGCGCCCGTCTGCTGCGCGCGTGACGCACAGCGCGGCGACGCTATGCCCGGCGTCACCGGCCACCAGTCGCAGCGCCCACCGCATCGGTTGCAGCTCGATCGCCAGACCGCCGTCGTCGACGCGGAAGTCGACCAGCCGAGCGGCGAAGCCGTCGTGGCTGGGTGAGCCGCGCTCGCGCAACCCGCGAATCGCGCGGTCGGCCTCCTGCGAGTGTGCCGGCGAGGGCTCGAACTCTTCCTCGCGCCAGCGCGCCTGGATGCGGTCGAGCTCCCACGGCCCGCGCGCAAGGATCTCGGGCTGTTCGGTTGCGGTCTGGTCGGTCGAGCTGTGCATCTGGGCGTGTCCGGCGATGGCGTCGCAGCGCCGCCGCAGAGGCTAACGAGCATAGACTCGCGCGCGTGAACATCCGTCGCTTCAAGCACTGGGGCTGGGGCTATGAGGACCAGCAGCCGACGCCGCAGGCACTGCGCGCGACGGCAGGCGCCGTCGCCGAGCAGCTCGACCTGGCGCTCGGTGAGATCGAGTCCCCAACGCCGCTGCGGGACGTCGAGCTGGCGCCGCCGCGAGTTAGCCCGCCCGCCGAGCTGACCGAGATCTGTCAAGCCGATCCGCACACGCGCGCTTCGCACGCGCTCGGCAAGTCCTACGTCGACGTGGTGGCTGGCTTCCGCGGGCACTTTGAGCATCCGCCCGACTTCGTCGCACGCCCGCGCGACGAGGCCGACATCGAGCGGCTGTTGGAGTGGTGCGCGAGCGAGCGGGTCGCGGCGATCGCGTTCGGCGGCGGAACATCGGTCGTCGGCGGCGTCACCCCCGACGTGCCGGCGAGCTACAACGGCGCGATCACGCTCGACCTGCGCGCGCTGGATCGCGTCCGCGAGGTCGACGCCGTCTCGCGCGCAGCGCTGATCGAGGCCGGCGCCACCGGCCCCGTGCTCGAGCGCCAGCTCGCCGAGCATGGTTTGACGCTGCGCCACTTCCCGCAGTCGTTCGAGTACGCGACGCTCGGCGGCTGGATCGCGACGCGCGCCGGCGGGCACTTCGCGACGGGGCCAACCCACATCGAGGACTTCGTGGAGTCGGTCCGCGCGATCACGCCGACCGGTGCATGGCAGTCGCGCCGGCTGCCGGGCTCGGGCGCGGGCGTGAGCCCCGATCGGATGCTCGCCGGCTCGGAGGGCACGCTCGGCGTGATCACACGTGCGTGGGTGCGCGTGCAGCCGCGTCCTGCACACCGGCGCTCGGCCGGCGTGCGCTTCGCGAGCTTCGCCGCCGGCGCCGAGTGCGTGCGCGAGCTGTCGCAGTCGGGGCTGTCGCCCAGCAACTGCCGGCTGATCGACGCGCGCGAGGCGGCGATGACGATGGCCGGCGACGGCGCCCATGCGCTGCTCGTGCTCGGCTTTGAGTCGACCGATCATCCGGTCGACGACGCGTTCGCGCGCGGGCTTGCGATCTGCCGCGAGCACGGTGGCGCCGTCCCGGACACCGCCCGCTCGGCCGCCGCTGGCGACGCGGTCGGCGCGTGGCGCGAGGCTTTTCTCGGCGCGCCGTACGCGCGCGACGCGCTCGTTGCGCTCGGGGTGCTCGCGGAGACGTTCGAGACGGCGATCACGTGGGAGCGCTTCCCGGCGTTTCACGAGCGCGTGACGGCACGCGCCGAGCATGCGCTGGGCGAGGCATGCGGCGAGGGCGGACGCGTCACCGCGCGCTTCACGCACGTCTACCCCGACGGGCCGGCCGTCTACTTCACAGTGATCGCGCCCGCGCGACGCGGCGAGGAGGCCGAGCAGTGGTGGCACGTCAAGCGCGCGGTGTCTGACGAGCTGATCGCCGCCGGCGGCACGATCACGCACCACCACGCCGTCGGGCGCGATCACCGCCGCTGGTATGACGAGCAGCGGCCCGAGCCGTTCGCCGCTGCGCTCGCCGGCGCCAAGGCGGCGGTGGACCCGTCCGGCGTGATGAATCCCGGCGTGCTGCTCGACGCGCGCGAGCCCGCGGCGGCAGCGCGGTGAAGATCGCCGTGCTCGGCCCAGGCGGCGTCGGCGGGCTGCTCGCCGGCGCGCTCGAGCATTCCGGCGAGACCGTGACGGTCGTCGCGCGCGAGCCGACCGCCGCGGCGATCGCCCAGGACGGCCTGCGGATCTCGAGCGTTACGCTCGGCGAGCTCGTCGCGCACCCGCGCGCGATCGCGCGCCTGGACGAGCGCGTCGACGCGCTGCTCGTGGCGACCAAGGCGGCGGGGCTGGAGGCGGCACTGCGGCGGATTGTCGTCGATCCGGCGATCGTGCTGCCACTGCTCAACGGGCTCGACCACATCTCGCTGCTGCGCGGGCGCTTCGCCCCGGAGACGGTGCTCGCCGGCACGATCCGCGTCGAGGCCGATCGTCCACAGCCGGGCGTCGTCATGCACACGAGCAAGTTCCTGCTCGTCGAGATGGCCAGTCGCTACGAGACAGCAGCCGAGCCGATGCACGCGCTCGTCGAGGCGCTGTCGCGCGCCGGCGTCCAGGCGCGCTCCGTCGAGCCGATCGGCGAACGCTCAGAAGCGCGCGTGATGTGGTCCAAGCTCGTTCGGCTGAACGCTCTCGCTTGCACGACGAGCGCCCACGACAAGTTGATCGGTGAGATCCGCGAGACGCCGGCGCTGCGCGCGGAGCTGATCGCGACGATCGAGGAGGCGTCTGCTGTCGCGCGCGCCGAGGGAGCCGACGACGTCGAGCCCGACAAGGCGCTCGCCGAGCTCGATCGCGCGCACGCGACGCTCGGCAGCTCGATGCAGCGAGACATCGCCGCAGGGCGCCCGCCGGAGATCGACGCGATCCCCGGCGCGGTCATCCGCGCCGGCGCGCGGCACAGCCTGGCCTGTCCGACGATCGAGCGGCTCGTCGCGGCGATCCGCGAGCGGATCGAGCAAGACGCGCGCTGAGTAACCGGCTCGGGCCCCGTTACTGCTCGAACGGGTACGGCGCCGCGCCCGGAGCGCCCGTCGGCAGCGATCGCGTCGAGACCGCCTCGACGACCTCCTGCTCGGCCTCCTCGAGCTGCTCGTCGTGCTCGCCGTCGCACAGCACGCGGAAGTTTCCGGTCACGCCACTGTCGGCGTGGATCGTGATGCCCGGGAGGATCTCCTCTCCCTCCTCGAAGCCCAGTCGCTCCATGTCGAAGTGCGCGAGGCCGATGCCGTGAGCGCTGTGCGTCGGGTTCTCACGATCATGTGCTGCGACCGCCTGCGCGAAGCGCTCGAGGTTCTTGGCGACCTTGGCCGTGTCCGACATCGCTGCGGTCAGGGTATCGCGGCAGTCGACCAGGATCGCCCGCGATCTCGATCGGTGCCTGAACGTGCGAGATACTCAGTGAGCGATGTCGCAGCAGAACGTGGACATGATCCGCCGCGGGTTCGAGCAGTTCGCGGCAGCGTGTCAGGGCGCGGAGCGATCGACCGGGAGGCCGGCCTCCGTCCACGCCTCCAGGCCGCCGCCGAGGACCTCGACGCTCTCATAGCCCATGTTCTGCAGCGTTTGTGCCGCCAGTAGAGACCGCGCGCCCGGGCTCTTGGTGCAGTAGAGGATGATCCGCTCCGATCTCCCGCCCGAGAGCGTTGGGTCGGCCGACGGTGCGTCGGCATCCGCGCGCAGCTCCAACACCCCCCGGGGTACGTTCACCGCGTTTCGGACGTGCGTTTCGTCGAACTCATGCGGCTCGCGCACATCCACGATGAGGTGAACATCGTCGCTCTGCTGCGCCTCGTAGGCCTCCGCGGGCGGCACCTCGGTCACGGTGCCGCGAGCCGCGGCGATCATGCTGCGAAGCGTCTCGCTCATATCTCCTCCCCGTCGGACTGCTGCCAGATCTCGGTCGCCACTTCGCCTACGTGATCCCTTCTCCGGGAAGGCAGGGGGATTCTCCGCTCTTCAGGCCAAGCAGGTCCGCGATCACCGTGTTGGGTGCAATCCCGCATCCGACCTGCGCGCTGCCGAGGTCAACCACGACCCACGTCCTCGTGCCGGCCAGCCTCACCGCTACGACGGTGGCCGTCTGGAACGTGTTGCGAGCCGCTCTGGTCGGGACGAGCGATGCCATCGCCCACGCCCGGCTGACTGTCGAGATTCGTACTTTGCCGACCGTATAGCGCCTCGTCGGCACCGTGTCGATGCCGCCCACGGGGCTGCTCCTAACCGCCTGGGCCACCGCATTGGCCTGCGATCTCGACGCCCGCTGGCTGGCAAACGCGCTTCCGGCGCCGCAACCGAGTGCGAGCGTCGCGAGCACGACCAGCCCAGCGAAGTTGCGACTGCTCATTCCCCCTCCTCCGTAGTTGAGACGCGGACGATACGCCTGCGGGAAGCTTAGGAGGCCAGATGTGTCCCGGCGCGGCTGCACGAGACGGTCGTCTCGGGTGAGTGCCGGATCGTCTGCAGGACTACGCAATAGCGCTCGGCGAGACGGACCAGCGTCTCCAGATCTGCGTCGTCCGCATCGCTCACGAAGTCGAAATGGAGGCGGATTGCACGGAAGCCAACCGGAGCCTCCTTGCTGACTGCCAGCGTGCCACGAAAGTCAAGATCACCCTCAGCCGAAATCGTGCCCCTCTCCACGGCGATCCCGAGCGATGTGGATACCGCCCGAGCGGTGACGCCGGCACAGGCGACGAGGGCCTCGAGCAACATGTCCCCAGAGCACAGTTGGGAGCCGTCTCCACCGCTGGCTGGGTGAAGCCCCGCCGCGGCCAGAGCGGAGCCGGTGCGCACAGAACAGCTCACGCCCTCCCCGAGCTCCCCGCTTGCGGCGAGCGTAACGACGGCCGCGTCGGGATCCGCGCGATAGCGCTCCTTGAGCGGTTCCTGCACTGCACGCAGCTGCGCGGCGTCGATCATGTCACGCCATGGTCTCATAGCGACACGTTTCGACTCGCCCCTCCGGGGACGAGCACCTCGGCGCGCTAGGTGGGCATCTCCAAAATCTCGACGCGACAGCCGTCGAGGTAGTGGTCGGTTTGCAACTCAGGCCGCAGGGACGACCTCTGCGTACTTGACCGTGTCGATGAACTGACGGAAGCGCGCCAGCTTGCCGTCGCGGATATCCCAGACGTGCATGGCGGGCACGTCGAGCGCCTTCGCAGTCGCTTTGCCGGTACCGGTGTAGCGGACGACCGCGGCGACGGTTGCGCCGGACGCTATGAACTCCTCCTGGACCAACGCGAAGCCGTCGACGTCCTCTGTGATCGGCCCAAAGACGTTCTGCGCGACGGCGTCGGGGCCGCGGTAGAAGCCCCCGTATGGCATACCCTCGGCCTCGAACCATTCGATGTCGTCAGCAAACGCGCCGAGTACGGCCGGGACATCGCCTCGCGCGAACGCGCCATAGACACCCTTGACGAACTCGACGTTCTCCTCACTCATAGCTCCCCCTTGGTCGGCGCACGTAGAACCGCGACCGTACCCGAACGTCAGGTCTCGCGTTCCGTGTCCTCAGACCGTGCCGCGACCCACGGGCTACGGCTGCTCAATTATCTCGACGCGATAGTTGTCGGGATCACGCACGAAGCAAAGCCGCGAGCCGCCCTCACGCACGGAATAGGGCGGCTTCTCGGGCTCGATCCCCTGCTTTGCAAGGTTCGCGAGCATCCCATCGAGGTCATCGGTCGTGACGGCGATGTGGCCGTAACCGGTGCCGATGTCATAGGAGTCGACGCCGAAGTTGTAGGTCAGCTCCAGCTTCGGCATATCGCCGTCGTCGGGCTGGTTCATGAACACGTTGACCGCCTCGTCTTTGATCGGCAGCCGGCCGACCTCCTGGAAGCCGAGCGCTCCGTAGAACGCGACCGACCGGTCGATGTCCGTGATCCGGTAGCAGGTGTGGATGAGTGCCATGCGCCGGAGTCTACGTGCCCGGCTAGGCTGCGGCGATGCCGTTCACGCTGAGGAACCTGAGAGAGGATCTGGTGGACGTGGGGTCCAACTTCGACGGTTCGCCGGACCTGGAGTTCCGTCTCGCGGGCAAGGCGCTGGAGCTCGAGCAGTCCGGCCTGAGCTATCAGCGCATCCCGCCCGACTACCGGTTCCCGTACGGCCACACGCACAAGGAGCAGGAGGAGGTGTTCGTGGTCGTTGGCGGGGGCGGGCGGATGAAGCTCGACGACGAGATCGTGGAGGTCAGGAAGTGGGACGTGGTACGCGTTCCGCCTGCCACGTGGCGAGGGTACGAGGCCGGGCCGGAGGGCCTCGAGATCCTCGTCTTCGGCGCGCCCAACCTCGGCGAGAACCCGAGGGAAGATGTGGAGGGTCAGCGAGACTGGTGGGCTGACTGAGCGTCGCTCGGTCGAGGGGTTCGCGCGATCGGTAGCTTCGCTTCGCTATGCGTACAGAGCCGATGAAAGGATCACTGAGATGCCAGATCCAGACGAGCTGCTCGAGATGAACCGCGACGTCTTTTCCGAGCGCGATCCTGACAAGCGCCGGGCGGCGATCGAGCGTACGTACACCGACGACGTGAGGTTCATCGACCCGGACGCCGAGGTCGTCGGGTGGCAGGCGCTCGATGGCCGTGCCCAGAAGATTCTCGACGATGCTCCCGTGGACTTCGTGCTCGAGGAGGACGGCCTGGCATACGTCAGCCCGGACACCGCCGCGCAGGCCTGGAGCTTTGGCCCGCCCGGCAGCCCCGCCGTCCGCGGGATCGACATCCTCACGGTCAGTGATGGCCGTGTGAGCGTGGTGCGTACGCTGATCGGGTCCCGAACGGAGCCGTGATCACCGAGCCGACCGTGTGCGATGTCCGCCGGGAACGAGCTCACCACAGCGCGGCTGCTGCTCCGCCGTTGGCGTGAAGCCGACCACGAACCGTTCGCCGCGCTGAATGCCGACCCGCTCGTCATGGAGCACTTCCCGGCTCGTCTCAGCCGCTTTGAGACCGATGATCTGATCGCCGCGATCGAGGCTGGATTTGATCGGCACGGGTACGGGCTTTGGGCGCTGGAGCTACGAGCCACCGGCGAGTTCGTGGGCTTCACGGGTCTGGACAGGCCATCGTTCGAGGCACACTTCACCCCGGCGGTCGAGGTCGGCTGGCGCTTGGCGCGATCCGCCTGGGGCCAGGGCTACGCGACCGAGGCCGGCCGGGCATCGCTTGCCTTCGGGTTTGATGTAGCCGGCCTGGAGGAGATCGTGTCGTTTACGAGGGTGGCCAACGCGCGCTCGCGCGCGGTCATGGAGCGGCTCGGCATGACCCGCGATCCCGGCGACGATTTTGACCACCCCGGGCTGACAGAAGCGGATCATCTGCGCCGCCACGCCTTGTATCGGAGATCGGTTCGTGACTGGGCTCGACGACCTACGCGAGAAACCGCAGGACGTCGTCGGCCTGGGCTTGAAGTGCCTGTGCGTCGTCGCGATTGACCGATCCGAACGGCTCCAGCTCGACCGCGCCACCGCGGATCGCCCATGTCGCGACGGCCCTGCCGCCGACGAGCGCGAACGGGCGGAACAGCCCGCCGTTGACCACGCGATGCGCGTGGCCGTGGAGAATTGCCTCGCGCGAGGTCCAGCCGAGCAGCAGCGGCTCGAACGCGCCGAGCAGGCGCGGCGTGGGCGGCGAGCTCGCGCGCCGTCGGGCGCCCGCCAGCTCGAGCAGCCCGTCGCGCCGAGTGCGAAGCCGCGTCGCGATCGCTCGCAGTCCGGCACGCGCATCGCGGAGCGGCAGCCCGCTCCAGCGCGCGAGGTCGCGCTCGTCCGCGGGCGCGTGGCCGGCGAGGTAGCGCGCGGCCAGCTCGGCCAGCGCCTTCTCCCGTGCCACCGGCCGGCCGGCGCCCAGCCAGTCGCGGGCGAGCACGTATGCCTGCTCGCGTCCGACCATCGGGCCCCGCAGCGCGATGCCCCGCAGGCAGGCGAGCATCAGCAGATGGATCAGCGCCTGACCCTCGGTCGGGACACGTCGTGCGGCGATCCGCTCGCCGAGCTGTCTCCTGACGAGCGGTCCCTCGTCGGCGAGGGCTCCTTCGATCGCGACGACCGCACGATCGGCGGCCGCCGGCGTCACTCCGAGCTGCGCGAGCCGCCGGGCGTTGCCCGTGAGCAGTGTCGGGGCGCTCAGCGCGTGCAGCCAGCAGTGGTCCTCGCTTCGGACCATGTGCAGCGTGCCGCGGTTCAGCCAGTTGACGACGAGTTGCCGCTCGGCCATGGCCGCGTCGACCTCGGCCGCCGTCACGCCCTGCGAGCGCGCGCGGACGGCCAGGCGTGCGCCGCGACCGTCCTGTGCCTGGATCGCGAGCAGCCGCTCGGCGACCTCGATCGGGGTACGGGCCGGCCTGCCGGCGAGCAGCTGCGCGTACAGCCGCTGTTCGGTCACGCGGTCGGGGGTCGCAGTCGCCTGATCTGCTCCGTCGGCCGGCGCGGCGCCCATTGGCGTGAACTCTAGACTGGCCGCGTGCGAACCCTGATCGTTGGCCACGGCGGACGCGAGAGCGCGCTCGCCTCGAGGATGGCCGAGTACAGCGAGCTGTACGCGTTCGCGGGTCACTCCAACCCGTCGCTGCTGCGCTTTGCCGACGCGTCCGGTGGCCGGCTGCAGACCGGCGACGTCTGCGACGCCGCCGCGGTCGCTGCGTTCGCGCGCGAGAACGAGATCGAGCTGGCGATGGTCAGCGCCGACGAGCCGCTGCAGGCGGGCGTCGTCGACGCGCTTCTCGCGCAGGGCACGGCCACGGTCGGCCCGACGCGCGATGGTGCCGAGATCGAGTGGAACAAGGTGTTCGCGCGGGCGCTGCTGCTCGAAGTCGCGCCCGAGGCGACGCCGCGTCTGCGCGTCGTGCAGGCGCCGGAGCGCGTCGACGAGGCGATCGCGTCGTTCGGCGATGCGCCGGTCGTCGTCAAGCCGTCGGGCCTGACCGGCGGCAAGGGCGTCAAGGTGATGGGGCCGCATCTGGCAAGCCACGCCGACGCCGCCGACTACGCTCGCTCGCTGCTCGCCGACCGCCGTCACGGCGACGCAGTGCTGATCGAGGAGAAGATCGTCGGCGCCGAGTTCACGATCCAGGCGATCAGCGACGGCAGCACGGTCGTATTTCCGCCTTCGACGTACGACTACCCGTATCGGTTCGACGGCGACGAGGGTCCGGGGACGGGGGGGATGGGGTCGCTGACGACGCCCGGGCCGACGCTCCCGTTCATGTCGAGCGCGCACTACGCGCAGGCGTGCTCGATCGTGCAGCGCGTGATCGACCGCCTCGGCGCCGAAGGGCGGCGCTTCACGGGGGTGATGAACAGCGGCTTCTTCGCGACCGCCGACGGCGTGCGCGTGATCGAGTTCAACGCCCGCTTCGGCGATCCGGAGTGCATGAACATCATGAGCCTGTTCGAGGGCAGCTGGCCGCGTGTGATGCGGCGGATCTGCGACGGAGAGCTCGCGCGCGAGGACGTCGCGTTGCGCGAGGACGCGTCGCTCGTCCTGTATCTCGTCTCACCGGACTACGCACTGCCGAGCTCCACGCCGCCGACGCCATACGAGTTCGAGCTCGACGTTGCCGCCCTCGAACGCGGAGGGTGCGAGGTGTTCTTCGCATCGGCGCTGCAGGTCGGCAAGAACGCCTATCGGACGCTCGGCACCTCGCGCGCGGTCGCGCTCGTCACGACGGCGCCCACCCTGGCGGCGGCGCACGAGCGGATCGTCGCCTCTGCTGAGACCGTCGGGACGCTGCAATGGCGGCGCGAGGTCGGCGACGAGCGCTACCTCGACCACCTGGCCGGGCTGGTCGCCCAGGCGTAGGATGGCCGCGTGATCGTCGAGACGTCGATGCACCCGCAGTTCCTGTCGAACACGTACCTCGTTGCCGACGGGCACGGCGGCCCGGCGTTCTTCGTCGACGCCGGCGGCCCCGTCTCGCCGCTGATCGACGCGGCCGACCGGCTCGGCCTGACGCCGACGCACGTGCTGCTCACCCACCACCACTTCGACCACGTGTCCGACGTCGGCGCGCTGCGCGAGCGCTGGCCCGAGCTCGACGTGCTGATCAGCCCGGTCGAGCTCGAGCTGATCGCGGCGGCTGCGAAAGACGCGGGCGGGGATCCGGCCGGGCCGCAGATGGCCCCGATCGAGGCCGGCGAGACGGTCGCGCTCGGCGAGCTCGAGGTTCGCCCGCTGCACACGCCGGGACACACGGCCGGGATGCTTTCGTTCCTAGTGGGCGAACCCTCCCACGCCGGCGGCGGCTCGCGCCGCTCGTCGGCGAGCGTCGCGCCCGGCGGCTTCAGCGGCGGCGAGGCGGTCGTGTTCACCGGCGACACGCTGTTCAAGAACTCCGTCGGCGGCGTCAAAGCGCCCGGGCACAGCACGTATGCCGATCTGCGCGACTCGATCATGGGCACGCTGATGGAGCTGCCGGGCGAGACGATCATCTACCCGGGGCACTCCGAGCCGACGACGGTCGCCCAGGAGTGGCAGGACAACGGCTTCATCCGCGTCTGGCGCGGGCTCGACCCGGAGGGCGCCGAGCCGTGCACGGCGCTCGGCGAGCCGGCGACGCTCGTGCTGCTTGGCCAGGACTACGACGGCGGCACGAAGGCGTGGATCCGCTGGCCCGACGGAAGCGACGACATCGTTCCGGGCTCACGCGTTCAACGCAGCGGCTAGACGTTTCGGCCTCGGCCGTTCGTCCGGGCGGGCCCCGCCGGCGGCTCGCCCCCAGCGGCGCGGGCCCTAGGATGAACCCGCATGGCGCGAGAGAACGAGAAGATCCCGACCTCGCGCGTGCGGCGCACCGCGACGGTCGCATCGCTCGCCGCCGGTGAGGCCGTCAAGCAGTTCGGCACGCGCGCGGCGAACGTCACGCGCGGCGACGAGGCCTCTGAGGAGGCGATGGCGCGCCGCCAGCTCGAGACCGCCAAGCAGATCGTCGCTGCGCTCGGGACGATGAAGGGCGCGGCGATGAAGCTCGGGCAGGTGATGTCGTTCCTCGACGTCGGGCTCGTGCCCGAGCAGCATCGCGAGGAGTTCCAGCGCGAGCTGGCCAAGCTGCGCGACGCCGCGCCTACCGTCTCGTTCAAGCAGATGCGCAAGGTCATCGAGGACGATCTCGAAGAGCCGATCGACGAGGTGTTCGAGTCGTTCGAGCAGCGGCCGATCGCGGCCGCATCGATCGGGCAGGTCTACCGCGCGACGCTGCACGACGGGCGCGACGTCGCGGTCAAGGTCCAGTACCCGGGCGTCGCCGGCGCCGTGCGCGCGGACATGCAGAACCTCGAGATGATCATGCGCCTGCTCAAGCGGATGACCCCTGGGCTCGACGTCAAGGCGATCGCCGAGGAGGTCAAGGAGCGGATCGTCGAGGAGCTCGACTATGAGCTCGAGGCGCAGAACCAGCGCTCGCTCGCGCGGATCTTCGCCGGGCACCCGTTCATCCTCGTGCCGGAGGTCGTCGGCTCGCTCTCGCGCGAGCGCGTGCTCGTCAGCGAATACGTCCATGGCGTCGGCTTCGAGGAGCTGAAGACGCGCTCGCAGGACGAACGCAACCGGATCGGCGAGATCGTCTTTCGGTTCTTCCTCGGGTGCCTGTACCGCCACCGCCAGTTCTCCGGCGACCCGCACCCGGGCAACTTCTTGCTGCTCGACGACGGGCGCGTCGCGTTCCTGGACTTCGGTCTGTTCAAGCGCCTGGACGAGGGCCCGGTCGACCTCGAGCTCGCGGCCCAGCGCGCGGTCGTCGAGGGCAACTCGGCGGCGCTGCACCGGCTGCTGGCCGACTCGGGCTTCCTTCCCGATCCCGCGCGCGTCGACCCGGACCATCTGCTCGCGTTCATCGAATCGGCGATCTGGTGGTACACGACCGACGAGATCGTGCAGCTCTCGCCGCAGATCGCGACCGCCGCGATGATCGAGAGCTCCGACCCGCGCTCGTCGCACTTTCGCGAGATGCGCCACCAGGACATGCGCCCCGAGCATCTGTTCGGGCGGCGGATGGAGATGCTCACGCTCGCGGTGCTCTCGCAGCTCGGCGCGAGCGCCAACTGGCACCGGATCGCGCGCGAGTGGATGTACGGCGACGCGCCGACGACCGAGCTCGGTCGCCAGGAGGCCGACTTCTACGGGCGCTCCGGCGTCGGCGCGCGCTGAGCGAAAGGCCCGCGACGGTCGCGCTGACGCCGTCGCCCGTCCCGCCGGCGGCCGGGGCGGCGCGCAGCGACGGCTCGCGCCCGTCCTGCTGCAACGCTGGCGCTGGCGCGCGATTGTGGCGATAATCGGCCGATGTCCAGCGACCCGAACGCGATGGGCGACGCGGCGCAGAACGCCGGGCAGCTCGTCGAGCAGCTGCGCCGGGCGCTCGCCGGCAGCGAAGAACGCCTCGGCGTGATCCTCGACTCGCTCGGCGAGGCGATCACGATCCGCGCCCGCGACGACCGTCTGATCTACGCCAACCGCGCGGCGCTCGACCGGATGGGGCTCGAGACGGTGCAGCAGCTGCGCGAGGCGGACCCACAGGAGCTGCTCGGCGCGTGGGAGACGACCGGCGAGCACGGCGAGCCGATCGTGCTGGGAGACCTGCCGTCGGTGCGCGTGCTGCACGGCGAGCAACCCGAGCCGCTGCTGCTTCGCGCGGTCGACCGCGAGAGCGGCGAGGAGCGCTGGTCGCTGCTGAAGACGACCGCCGTTCGCGACCCCGGCGGAGCCGTCGAGGCGGCCGTGACGATCATCGAGGACGTCACCGAGTCGCGCCGCGCGGCGATGCGAATGGAGTTCCTCACGCGCGCCGCCGATGTGCTCGCGTCGTCATTGGACTACCAGCAGACGCTGCGCAACGTCGCCGGGCTCGCGGTGCCCCAGCTCGCCGACTGGTGCGCGGTCGACCTGTTCACCGAGGAGGGCGCGCGCGAGCCGGTCGCGATCGCCCACATCGACCCGGCGAAGATCCTCACGGCCGAGCGCCTGCGCGCGTTCGAGCCGAAAGTCCTCAACCCCGATCAGGGACTCGGCCTGGTGCTGCGCACGGGCGAGTCGCAGCTGTACACGGACATCCCCGACGAGCTGCTCGTCGCCGCTGCGCTCGACGACGAGCACCTGAGCCTGCTGCGCGAGGTGGGGATGCGCTCGGTGCTGATCGTGCCGCTGTCGATCCGCGAGCGGACGATCGGCGCGTTGACGATGGTGTCTGCCGAATCGGGGCGCACGTTCGATTCCAGCGACGTCGAGTTCGCCGGACAGATCGCCGCGCGCGCGGCGCTGGCGGTCGAGAGCGCACGCCTGTACAGCGAGCGCTCGGCGGTTGCGCTGACGCTGCAGAGCAGCCTGCTGCCCGATGCGATCCCCGAGATTCCGGGCTGGGAGGTCGCGGCGCTGTACCGGCCGGCCGGCCATGAGAGCGAGGTGGGCGGCGACTTCTACGACCTCTGGCAGGCCGGCGAGGAGTGGCTGATGATGATCGGCGACGTCACGGGCAAGGGCGTCAGCGCGGCGACGCTGACCTCGCTCGTGCGCCACACAGCGCGCGCGGCGTCGGAATTCGACTCGCGCCCGGCGCAGATCCTCCAGCGGGTCGACGCCGCGCTGCGCAAGCGCCCGACCGCATCGCTGTGCACGGCGCTCTGCCTGCGCACGTCGCCGGACGCGACGGCGATCGCGGTCGGCGGACACCCGCTGCCGCTGCTGGTCGGCGAGAACGGGATCGTCGACGTGGGGGAGCACGGCACGATGCTTGGGGCGCTCAAGCGAACGCGCTGGCCCGAGCGCGCGGTCTCGGTGCGCCCGGGGGAGACGCTCGTCGCGTTCACCGACGGCGTGACCGACACGGTCGGGGCGGGCGGCGAGCGCTTCGGCGCCGCGCGCCTGCGCGAGACGCTCGGCGGCCTCGGCGACGCGACGCCGAGCGCGCTGTGCGACGGGCTTGCAGCTGCGCTTGAGGAGTTTCAGGTCGGCGCGCAGGCTGACGATACGGCGATCGTGATAATGCGGTTCACCGGCGCGCGGGCAACGCAGCAGCGCGAGCGCGACCTGCTGGGCGTGCACGCCGGACGAAACGGATAAAGGAGAGTTCTCGTGCCGCAGACGCCATTCGAGATGGACAGCACGAATGACGGCTCCAAGGGACGCGTGACCCTGACCGGGGAGCTCGACATCGCGACGGTGCCCCGCGTCCAGCAGGCGGTCGACGCGATGCTTGCGGAGGGGGTCTCGCAGATCACGATCGACCTCGCCGGCGTCGGCTTCGTCGACTCCTCGGGGCTGCGCCTGTTCATCGTGCTCGACCAGCGGGCCGCGGCCGAGGGATGGACGCTCGCGCTGACCCGCCCGACACCGCAGGCGCTGACCGTGTTCCGCGTCAGCGGCGTCGAGGACGAGCTGCCGTTCGTCGACCCGAGCACGGCCTGATGACCAACCGCTTCAAAGACACGTGTGCCGATGGGCAAGCGGCCGGGGCCGGCGAGCGCGGCGGCGCGAGCGACCCGGCCGAGCTGGAGCTCGTGCTCGACCGCACCGTTCAGGCGCCGGCGCTCGCGCGCTATGCGATCGCCGAGCGCTGCGGACAGCTCGGCGTCGACGGCTCGCTCGAGCAGTCGCTGATCTTGCTCGTCTCGGAGGTCGTCAGCAACGCCGTTCGCCACTCGCCGGCCGCCGCGGATGAGCCGGTGGGGCTGGACGCGACGTTCGGGCAGCGGATGATCCGCGTGACGGTCACGGATGCCGGCGAGGGCTTCACGCCGCGCCCGCGTGACCCGGCGAGCGCGCACGACGGCTACGGCCTGTACCTGCTCGAGAAAGTCGCGACGAGCTGGGGCGTCGAGTCGTGCGGCGACACGAAAGTGTGGTTCGAGCTCGCGCGCGGCTGAGCGGCGCCGTCAGAGCTCTTGGATCTGGACGAGGCTCGTCGTCCCCGGCCGCCCCGACGGCAGCCCGGCGGTGATCCCGACGCGCGCGCCCTTCTGACACCAGCCGAGCTCGACCACCCGCCGGGCGGCATCGGCGATCAGCGCCTCGGTCGTCTCGTGCCGGCGCATCGATGCGGCCTGCACGCCCCACATCAGCCCGCAGCGGCGCACGGTCTCTTTTCCGGGCGAGAGCGCGTAGATCGGAACGGTCGGGCGGTGCGCGGAGACCAGCCGCGCCGAGCGGCCTGACAGGGTCGGCACGACCAGCGCGTCGAGGCGCAGCTCGCGCGCGGCGAGGCACAGGTTGTGGGCGATCGTGTATGCCGGGTCGGACTCGGTCCGGCGCACGCGCGATTCGTTCCAGCGCTCATAAGGCGCGATCGCCTCGGCCTGCACGGCGACGGCCGCCATCATCGCGACGGCCTCGACGGGGTAGGCGCCGATCGCGGTCTCCTGCGAGAGCATCACCGCGTCGGTCCCGTCGAGGATCGCGTTGGCGACGTCTGCGACCTCGGCGCGCGTCGGGCGCGAGGAGACGACCATCGAGTCGAGCATCTGCGTCGCGGTGATCGATGGGCGCGCCATCCAGCCGGCGAGCTCGAGCAGCTGCTTCTGCACGATCGGCACGCGCTCGATCGGCAGCTCGATGCCGAGGTCGCCGCGGGCGACCATCACACAGTCGGCCGCTTTGAGGATCTCGGCCGCGCGCTCGACCGCTTGTGGCTTCTCCATCTTGGCGATCAGCGGCAGGCGCGTGTGCTCGCGCACGGCTTCGACGTCGTCGGGGCGCTGGACGAACGACAGCGCGACCATGTCGACGCCGATCGACTCGCCATGGCGCAGCAGCGCGAAGTCCTCCTCGGGGACGGCCGGCAGCGAATCGACCGGGCCGGGGATGTTCAGCCCCTGACGCGACGCGACCGCGCCGCCGACCTCGACGATCGTCTCGATCTCGCTGCTCGCAGGGCGCGCCGCGGTGACGCGCAGGCGCACCGAGCCGTCGGCGAGGTACAGGATCGCGTCGCGCTGCAGCGCGTCGGCGAGCCCTTCCCAGGAGATGCTCATGTGGTGAGCGTCACCGGGAACCCCGTCGCGGCCGCACGTGATCGTCAGCGGCTCGCCGGGCGTCAGCTCGACGACGTCCTCGCGCAGCGCGCCGATCCGCAGCTTCGGCCCGGGCAGGTCCTGCAGGATCGCGACGGGTCGCCCGGCGCGCCCGGCCGCGTCGCGAACGCGCCGGACGGTCTCGGCGTGCTCGTCGAGCGTCCCGTGGGAGTAGTTCAGCCGCGCGACGTCCATCCCGGCCTCGACCATGGCCAAGAGCGTCTGCGGCTCGCGCGACGCGGGTCCGATTGTGGCGACGATCTTCGTTCGGCGCATCGAACTCAAGGTATCGAGCGCCGAACCCGTAACCGGTCGCTTAGCATCGATCCATGCTCGGCCCGTCGCGTCCGATGCCCCGCGTGGGCTCGTCAGTGCGCATCGCGCACTTCGGCGGCGGCTTCGAGCGGGGCACGGTCGTCGCGCTCGACGACGATGGGCGCCGCTTGGAGGTGCTCTGCGAGGGGGGCGCGACGCTCGCGTTCGTCCTCAGCCCGGCGACGGCACGGTTCGTCGCCGCCGGCGGCGCACACGGTCCGCGCCTCGAGCTGCTCGACGGCTGAGTCGGCCGCGACTGCTAGGGCGCGTCGACGTCGGGGAAGTTCGCGGCGCAGTGCTCGCGGATCGCCTCGCGCACCCACGCGCGCTCGGCAGGGGAGGCGACGCGAAAGCGTGCGAGCAGGTCGCGTTGGCGCTCAATCGGCGCGCCGGCGATCGTCCAGCGGACGGCGAGTCGCTCGAACAGCAGCTCGACGGCGCGCTGCCACGCATCCTCCTGGGTCGCGGCCGCGCGGGCGCCCGCGCCGGCGTCCGCGCCGGCGAGCGTCTGGGCGAACTCGCGCCGGGCCGCGGGCTTCAGCGAGCCGCGCAGCGTCAGCACATTGCCGTCGGGATCGGTGTAGTCGCTGCTGGGAGCGCGCAGCCGGTCGCGAGTGCGAGCGCGCCTGCCCACGCTCAGGCGTCGGCGGCTTGCATCAGCCGCGAGGCGACGTCGCCGGTGAGCGGCTTGGCGTGCCCCGGCCACGCGACGTCGGGCCGCAGCTCGGCGAGCTTGCGCATGCTCGCGCGCGCTTGCTCGGTGTCGAAGTTGTAGACGGCGAACGGCACGTGCGGCTGTGAGTCACGGCCCCACATGTCGAGCGTGTAGAAGCAGTCGCTGCTGAGCGCGAGCCGGTCGGACTCCCGCCACAGCGCGATCTGCCCGGGAGCGTGCCCCGGGATCTCGATCACTTCAAAGCCGGCGATCTGATCGCCCTCGCTGACGGTGCCGTCGATCTTCACAGGGCCGCCGTCCCACGCGTAGCGGTGCATCAGGCGCTGGGCCTGGCGGTGGGGAAACGGCAGCCCCTGCAGGCGGTCGGGCCAATAGCGAAAGCCGCCGCTGCCCTCGGCGTCCTGGATCTCGGCGGGGTGGCAGATCACGGGCACGCCGAGCGACGGCGCGGAGCCGCGGTGGTCGGTGTGGCCGTGCCCGAGAACGATCCTGCGGATCCCGCCGAGCGTCGCGCCGGCGCGCGCGAGCGCGCGCGCCATCGTCCGCGCTCCCGCGTCGAACAGCGTCACGCCGCCTTCGTCCTCGATCAGGTAGACGTTGCAGCGCCCGGGCTGGCCTTGGACGACCCAGACGCCCTCGGCGATCAGCTCGGCGTCCCCGCCGGCGAGCCGCGAGCTGACGGCGGTCTTCGCGTTGAACGCCCCGGTCAGCCGCTGGTCGGCGCGCGACCCGGGCGGCGGGATCATTCCGATCTGGCGCGGCAGCGCGATCGAGTCGGGAAACGCGTCGTTGCCCTGAATCAGGCCGTCGCGCACGGTGACGATGTCGACACCCTCCATCGTCACGCGGTCGCCGGTCGGCGCGATGCCCGACAGCGAGCCGGGGCCGGCGAAGGTGCCGCTCAGCCGCCACTGCGCGGCGCAGCGGTCGTCCTCGGTCGTGGTCGAGATCACCTCGAAGCGCAGGTCGGGGACGGCGTCCAGCAGGTCGCCGAGGAACGTCCGCACGCCGTCGGGCGCGACGACGTCGGCCTGCCCGCGGACGTTGTCGCGGCCGCCGTCGGCCCACAGCGCGACGGCCGTGTCGAGGTCGCGCGCGGCGATCGCGTCGAAGTAGCGCCGGGCGACGGACTCGGGGCTGCTCTTGGTGATCCGCCGGCGCCCGGAGCGCGCCTGGCGGACGTTGTCGGCCGCCTCCTGGACCTTCGTCGCGGCCTTGCTCGTCGCGGCCTTGCCCGCGTCGTCGTCCTGCTGCTCAGCCATCGCTCCTCCTCACCGTGGCGCTTTCTCACCGTGCCGTTTTGCAGGGGTAGTCTAGTCTGCCCCGCGTGGCAGATGCGCGAAATCGCCCGAGCGCGCCGCGGGGGTCGCGTGCGCGCAAGCGCGAGCTCGGGCGGGGCGAAACGGTGCTGCCGGGCGTCTACAGGCTGCGGTTGCCGTTGCCGTGGCCGGGCGTCCCGCACTGCAACGCGTGGGCGGTCGCCGCGGGCGACGGGTTCGTCCTGTTCGACACGGGAATGCAGCAGGACGACTCGCTGGCCAACCTCGAACGCGCTTTGGAGATGGTCAATCTGCGTCTGGCGGACACGCGCCTGATCGTCTGCACGCATGCCCACTCCGATCACTGCGGACAGGCGCCGGTGATCGCCGAGCTGGCGGGCTGCGAGATCTGGATGCACCCCAGCCACGAGCTGCTCAACAGCATCGTCGAGAATCCCGAGGCCGTGTTCGCCCGGCGACTGGAGGTTGCCCGCCAGAGCGGTGTGCCGGCGGAGCCGCTGCAACGGTATGCGGCGGAGCGCAAACCGACCTCGATGGGGTTCGCGGGGGTGATCGAGCCCGACCGCGACCTGCTCACGGGGGTGACGATCGAAACGGCGCTCGGGCCGTGGACGGCGTATGAGACGCCGGGTCACTCGCCGTCGCACGTCTGCCTGTTCCAGCCTGAGCGACGCTTGCTGATCTCCGGCGACCACCTGCTCGGGCGGATCTCGCTGTACTTCGAGTACGGCAATTCACCGGACCCGGTCGGCGAGTTCCTGCACTCGCTCGACGTAGTGGAGAAGCTCGGCGCGCGTCTGTGCATGGCCGGCCACGGGCGCACGTTCACCGACGTGCACGCCCACATCGAAGGCAACCGCAAGCTCGTCCACGAACGACTCGCCCTCGTCCGCGAGGCGCTCGCGGCCGGACCGCTGAGCGCGTTTGAGATCGTGCCGCGCGTGTACGGCGACTCGCTGTCGGAGCAGAACGCACAGTGGCTGCTGTCGGAAATGCTGAGCTATCTGACGCATCTGCAGGCGCTCGGGGAGGCGCAGCTGATCGCGGGCGAGCCTGAGCGCTGGGCCGCTTGACGCGAGCCCAGCTGGCCGCTTGGCGTTCGCGGGCATAATTGGAAGATGCGCATCGACGAGATCCTCAGCGCCGGGACGCCGGTCTTCTCGTTCGAGTTCTTCCCGCCCAAGACGCAGGCCGGCGAGCAGAACCTGTACGCGGCGCTGACCGAGCTCAAGCCGCTGGAGCCGTCGTTCGTGTCGGTCACGTACGGCGCCGGCGGCTCGACGCGCTCGAAGACGATCGAGATCGTCAAGCGGATCCGCGAGGACTTCGGGTTGGAGGCGATGGCGCACTTCACGTGCGTGGGGGCCACCGTCGATGAGCTGCGCGGCACGCTCGAGCAGATGCGGGCGGCGGGGATCGACAACGTGCTCGCGCTGCGAGGCGATCCGCCGGCCGGCGAGGAGGCGTGGACGAAGACGGAGGGCGGCCTGGAGTACTCGCGCGAGCTGGTCGAGCTGATCTCGGGGGACTACGACTTCGCGATCGGCGCGGCGTGCTTCCCCGAGACGCACATCCACGCCGAGAGCCCCGAGTCGGACCTGTCCTACCTCGGCGAGAAGGTTCAGGCGGGCGTCGACTTCCTGATCACGCAGCTGTTCTTCGACAACGATTTTTATTTTGATTTCGTGCGGCGTGCGCGTGGCGCGGGCATCGGCGTGCCGATCATCCCGGGGATCATGCCGATCACCCAGGTGGGGCAGATCGAGCGGATGGCGATGATGTCCGGGTCGGAGCTCCCCGCCGGGTTGCGAGCCGAGCTGCACGCCCGCGAGGAGCACCCCGAGGCGGTGCTCGACTTCGGCGTCGCGTACGCGACGCTGCAGTGCTCGGAGCTGCTCGCGGCAGGAGCGCCGGGGATCCACTTCTACACGCTCAACCGCTCACCGGCCACGCGCGCGATCCTCAGCGCGCTGAAGCTGGCGCGGCCGTGGGAGCGCGCGATCTACCCGGCCTCGATCTCCAGTCCCTCGGCGACGCGCGGCGAGCCGTCGGGCGCGTCGTAGCGCACGTCGACGGAGTCGTTCTGGCGGTAGGTGCCGACGCCCCACGCTCCGAGCAGCCAGCGCCAGCCGCTGATCCGGTCCTTGCGCAGCTCTTGGTCGAACACGAGCGAGCCGGCGCGCACGGAGAAGTCGCGCCCGAGCTGCTGCGGAACCCCGTTGAGATACACCTGATAGGGCTCGCGCACGTCGCGCGGCAGCCTGACCAGCGATTTTGCCATCCAGCCGGATTATGCCCGGCGCAATCCGTAATCTGGCGTGCGTGAGCGAGATCGAGTACACCGTCAGACGCTCGGCCCGCGCGCGCAGGGTCCGCGTCAACGTCCACGCGCACGCGGAGGTCGAGGTCGTGCTGCCCCAGCGCGCGCCCGAGCGCGCGGCGGCGGCGGCCGTGCGGGAGCTGCGCCCGTGGATCGAGCGCCGGCTCGGCGAGGCGCACGAGGCGCTCGCGCGCGTGGCGGCGCGCGCCGGCACGGTGCCGTACCTCGGCGACCACCTCACGCTGCACGCCGAGCCCGGGCGCACGCGCGTGCACCGGGTCGGTGAACGACTGCTGGTGCCCGACGGCGACCCGCGCCCGGCGCTCGAGCGCTGGTATCGGCGCGCGGCGCGCGCCGAGATCGCTCCGCGCCTGGACCACGCGACGGCCCGCGCGGGCACGCCGTACAGCGATCTGTCGATCCGCGCGCAGCGCACGCGCTGGGCCTCGTGCTCGGCCGAGGGCTCGATGAGCTTCAACTGGCGCCTGCTGCTCGCGCCCGGACACGTGCTCGACTACGTCGTCTGGCACGAGGTGTGCCACCTGCAGATCCTCGACCACTCGCCGCGCTTCTGGGTGCTGCTCGAGCGCCACTGGCCCGACTGGCGCGAGGACCGCGAGTGGCTGCGCGTCAACGGCGCGACGCTCGTGCTCTAGCCGCGCCGCCGCGGCCGCTCGGGCTCAGCCCGGCGCGCGTGCGGCCGCCCTGCGGCCCGGCTCCGCCTAGCCGCGCTGCTCGATCGGGACGTAAGCGAGGTCGCGATCGCCGGTGTAGATCTGGCGCGGGCGGGCGATCTTCTGCTCGTCGTCGGCAACCATCTCCTTCCACTGGGCGATCCATCCACTCGTGCGGCCGATCGCGAACATCACGGGGAACATCGCGACGGGCAGGCCGAGCGCCTCGTAGATCAGCCCCGAGTAGAAGTCGACGTTCGGGTAGAGCCTGCGCGACGTGAAGTAGTCGTCGTCGAGCGCGCGCTTCTCGAGCTCGGTGGCGACGTCGAGCAGCGGGCTCTTGCCGCGCACGTCGAAGACGTCGTCGAGGTATTTTCGGATGATCCGCGCGCGGGGATCGTAGTTCTTGTAGACGCGGTGGCCGAAGCCCATCAGGCGCTCGTTGCCCTGCTTGACCCCCTCGAGGAAGTCGGGGATGTTCTCGACGGTGTCGATCCGTTTGAGCATCCGCAGCGCCGCCTCGTTGGCGCCGCCGTGCAGCGGACCGTAGAGCGCGGCGACTCCGGCGGCGACGGCCGTGTACGGGTCGACCTGCGTCGAGCCGACCGAGCGCACGGCGTTGGTCGACGCGTTCTGTTCGTGGTCGGCGTGAAGGATGAACAGCACGTCGAGTGCGCGTGCAAGACGCGGATCGGGCTCGTACTTCAGCTCGGTCATCTTGTACATCATCGAGAGGAAGTTGCCCGAGTAGGCGAGGTCGTTGTCGGGGTAGACGTAGGGCTGGCCCATGTTGTGGCGGAACGCGAACGCCGCGAGCGTCGGCATCTTGGCGAGCAGGCGGATGATCTGGATGGCGCGCACGCGCTCGTCATGGATCTTGTTGGCGTCGGGGTAGAACGTCGACAGCGCGCCGACCGAGGCGACGAGCATGCCCATCGGGTTGGCGTCGTAGCGAAAGCCCTGCATGAAGTCCTTGACGTTCTCGTGTACGAACGTGTGGATCGTGATCTCGTCGATCCACCCGGCGAGCTGCTGCTTCGTCGGCAGGCTGCCGTTGATCAGCAGGTAGGCGACCTCGAGGTACGTCGAATGCTCGCACAGCTGCTCGATCGGATAGCCGCGGTGCTGCAGGATCCCGGCGTCGCCGTCGATGTAGGTGATCGCGCTGCGACACGACGCGGTGTTCATGAATGCCGGGTCATACGAGAGCATGCCGAATTCGTCGGGATCGACCTTGATCTGGCGAAGCTCGGTCGCGCGCACGGTCCCGTCGGTGATCGGCAGCTCATAGACGCTTCCGGTGCGGTTGTCGGTGACCGTCAGCGTGTCCGCACGCGTCGCGCCGTTGGCAGCGCTCGCGGCGTCGCCCGCGGTCTGCTCGCCGGCCGCTCCGTCGACCGCGCCCGCCTTGGTGCTCGCCTCGGTCTCGGTGCTCATCTGCTCTCCAATCGACGCGTGAAGGTTCTCTGCCAACGATTATGCGACAACCGGGTGCCGGGTCCCGCAGTTGAGCCGCGACAGTCGGGAATGCGCCAGCTCAGCGGTGGGGCAGCCGGCGGCGCGCGACGAGCGTGCGCACACGCGGTGGCGATGGCACCGGCGGCTCTCCGTGAGGGCCGCGCCGCGGCCGCGGCGGGCGCACGCGAGGGTGGTGCGGGTGATGCGGGTGCTCGCGGGGGCCGATTCCGCCGTCGTCGCCGGTCGCAGGCTGTGGGGGCTGGCGGACGGCCCAGCGGACCAGCAGGAACAGAGCGACGATCGGGATCTTCAGCAGGAACATCAGCCAGATGAAGGTCCACGCATCCACTCCGCTCGATCGTATACCCGGCGCTGGCGGGGCACAACCCCGCCGGCGGGCGTCGTCAGCGCGAGCCGCTGAACTGCGTGATCGCGTGCAGCTCGTCCATTCGCTGCACGATCTCCGGTCGCGTCAGGCGCTGCACGCGCTCGGTTCCGAACTCCTCGACGTTGAACGACGCGAGCACGGTCGCGTGGGCCATCGCGCGGCGCAACAGGTCGTCGGAGATGGCGCGGTCGGCGCCCTCGCCGGCGTCGGGCATATCGCCGCCGATCCCGTTCAGATGGGCGGCGAGAAAGCCGACGAATCCGCCGGCGAACGAGTCGCCGGCGCCGGTCGGGTCGATCACGGTCTCCAGGGGATACGCGGGCAGCGCGAAGAAGCTCTCGCGAGTGACGAGCGCGGCGCCGTACTCGCCCTGCTTGGCGACGATCACGGTCGGTCCCCACGCGAGGATCTCGCGCGCTGCCGAGACGAGGTTCGGCTTGCCCGTCAGCTGGCGCAGCTCGGCGTCGTTGAGGATCAGGCAGTCGACGTTCTCGATCGCGCCGAGCAGCGAGTCGCGTGCGATCTCGATCCACAGGTTCATCGAGTCGAGCGCGACGAACCGGGCGGCGGGCAGCTGGGCGCGCACGTCGCGCTGCAGGTCGGGCTGGATGTTGGCGAGGAACAGCACGTCGCTGGCGCGCGAGGCGTCCGACAGCTTCGGCTGAAAGCCCTCGAACACGCCGAGCTGCGTGTCGAGCGTCTCGCGCGAGTTGAGGTCCCAGCCGTACTCGCCGCGCCAGAAGAACGTCTTGCCGCCGGCGACGCGCTCGACGTCGGAGACGTCGATCCCGCGCTCGCGCATCACGTCGAGCTCGGACTCGCCGAAGTCGTCGCCGACGGGGCCGACGACGCGGACCTCGTCGAAGAACGCGGCCGCGAGCGCGAAGTGCACCGCGGCGCCGCCGAGCATCCGCTCGCGCTCGCCGAACGGTGTCTTGACCGCGTCGTAGGCGATCGAGCCGACAACTGTGATCGACATCGGCGCGCACCTTAGAGCACGGCCGGCGCGCGACGACCGGACGTGGCCGCGCGACCGGCGGACGCGTCCGCGGGACGGGCAGACGCGGTCGTTCGCCGGGCAGGCGCTCGCCGGGCAGCCGCTAGCCTGACCGCCGATGCGAGCGATCCAGATCAGCGAGTTCGGGGGTCCAGAGGTGCTCCGGCTGGTCGAGCTGCCCAAGCCCGAGCCAGGTCCGGGCGACGTGCTGATCAAGGTCACGCGCGCAGGCTTGAACTTCGCCGACACGCACACGCGCACGAACAGCTATGTGCGCCCGGCAGAGCTGCCGCTCGTACCCGGCAGCGAGGTCGCGGGGATCCGTGAGGACACCGGCGAGCGGGTCGTCGCGCTCGTCGGCGACGGCGGCTACGCCGAATGGGCGACGGCGCCGCGCGCGCTCGTGCACGCGATTCCTGACGAGCTCGACGACGCGACGGCGCTGGCGATCGTGATCCAGGGCCTGACCGCGTGGCACCTCTACCGGACGGCCGCGAAGCTCGCCGACGGCGAGTGCGTCGTCGTGCACTCCGCGGCCGGTGGCGTCGGCTCGCTCGCGGTCCAGCTCGGCCGCCCGCTCGGCGCCGGACGCGTGATCGCGACCGCGTCGAGTGCCGCCAAGCGCGAGTTGGCGCTCGAGCTCGGCGCCGACGTCGCGATCGACTCGGAGCCCGAGGGACTGCACGAGCGGCTGCTGGAGGCGAACGCGGGGCAGCCGGTCGACGTCGTCTTCGAGATGGCCGGCGGCAGCTCATTCGATCAGTCGTATGCGGCGCTCGCGCACTTCGGGCGGCTCGTCGTCTGCGGAATCGCGACGCAGCAGCCGAACGAGGTCAGGAGCGGCTCGCTGCTCCGCCACTCGCGTGCGGTCGTCGGCTTCTACCTGTTTCACGTGCTCGAGCGCCCGGGGATGTTCGCCACTGGGCTTGACGACCTGTTTGCGCGCGCCGCCCGTGGCGAGCTGCGCGCCGTGATCGGCGCGACTTATCCGCTCGGGCAGGCGGCACAGGCGCATGTCGACCTGCGCGAGCGGCGGACGACCGGCAAGCTGCTGCTCGACCCGGCGGCGTGAGCGTGGCCGCCGACCGTCGTCGCCGCGCGCTCGTCGCGACCGCTGCCGCCCCGCGTCGGCGCGCGATGCGTAAGCTGGCGCCCTGACGACCATGGCCCAGTCCTTCGCCGACCTCGGTCTCTCCGAGTCAACACTGCAGGCGCTCGCCGACGTCGGCTACGAGTCGCCCAGCCCAATCCAGGAACAGGCGATCCCAGCGCTGCTGCAGGGACGCGACGTGATCGGCCAGGCCCAGACGGGGACCGGCAAGACGGCCGCGTTCGGGCTGCCGATCATGGAGTACGTCGACCCGGAGAACCGCGAGGTGCAGGCGCTCGTGCTGACGCCGACGCGCGAGCTGTGCATCCAGGTGACCCAAGCGCTGCGGACGTACGGCGCCCACAGCGGGGTCGACGTCGTAGCGGTGTTCGGCGGCGCACCGATTCGCACCCAGCAGGGGCAGCTTCGCGCTGGCGGACATGTCGTCGTCGGCACGGTCGGACGGGTGCTCGACCTGATCTCGCGCCACTCGCTGGTGCTGCACGAGTGCCGTTTTCTGGTGCTCGACGAGGCCGACGAGATGCTCGACCTCGGCTTTCTCGAGGACGTCGAGAAAATCCTTTCGCTGACGCCGTCCAGCCGCCAGACGGCGCTGTTCAGCGCGACGATGCCGCCGCCGATCCGCAAGCTGGCAGATCGCTACATGTACGACCCGACGATCATCCAGGTCGAGGCGGCGACGCTGACGATCGACACGGTCGCGCAGTTCCAGCTGCCGGTCGACTCAAAGGACAAG
>DASXIJ010000097.1:0-63322 GCA_036498045.1 Solirubrobacteraceae bacterium | reverse complement strand
CGTGAAGAACCCGGCCGGGGCCAACGAGGTCCTGCGCACGCTGGCGCTCGAGCCGGGCGAGCACGACCTCCTCGGCGTGCTCAACGACCGGATCGCCGACGGGCGCGACGTGTCATGGATCTGGGACGCCGACTTCGAGCTGCTCGCCGGGAGGGTGCGGCGCTTCACCTGCAGCGGCACGCGCTCGGCCGAGCTCGCGATGCGGATCAAGTACTCGGGGATCGACGTCGAGCGGATCGTCGTCGAGCCCGACCTTCGCCGCGCGCTGGACGCGGCAGCCGCGGACGAGACCGAGCCACACGCGCCGCTGTATGCGCTGCCCACATACACCGCGATGCTCGCGCTGCGCGAGCTGCTCGTCGCCCGCGGGGAGCTGAGCCGCGCATGGTCGTGACCGGCGCCAGCGACTCCCCGGCGGCCGATCTGCGAACCGGACCGTCTCCGGCGCAGCGAGCGGTCGTCTGGCACGACCTCGAGTGCGGCGGCTATCGGGTCGACCTGCCGGCGTGGCTGGAGCTCGCCGAGCGCGCCGGCGGACCGGTGCTCGACGTCGGCGCCGGGACCGGGCGGGTCTCGCTGGCGCTCGCGCGCGCCGGTCATCCCGTGACGGCCGTCGATCGCGATCAGGCACTGCTCGACGCGCTAGCTCAGCGCGCCGCCGGCATAGACATCGAGACGGTCTGCGCCGACGCGCGGACGCTCGATCTCCCAACGCGCGACTACGCACTGTGTGTCATGCCGATGCAGACAGTCCAGCTGCTCGGAGGCGCTAAGGGACGCGTCGCGTTCCTGTCCGGCGCGCGCGCACACGTACGCCCGGGCGGCCTGGTCGCTTGCGCGATACTCGGCGACATCGAGCCGTTTGACTGCTCCGATGGATCGGTCGGACCGACGCCCGAGCGGGTGAGCATCGACGGGTTCGAGTACGTCACCAGCGCGATCCGCGTCGGCCAATCGCGCCGGACCGTCTCGATCGAACGCGAGCGCTCGATAATCGAGCAGCCGGGCCCCGTGAGGCGCGCCGTGGACGTGGACGTCGAGCGCGATCTGATCGAGCTCGACCGTGTCAGCGTCGCGATGCTGCGGCGCGACGCGCGCGCGGCCGGGCTTCGCCCCGAGCCGATCATCACGGTCGAGGCCACCGATGAGCACATCGGCAGCTCGGTGGTGGTCATGCGTGTCTGAGCCGAACGGTCGCGCGGTCCGAACGCCGCGCACGCTGCGCGTCTGCGCCTTGTATCCGGATCTGATGAACATCTATGCCGACCGCGGCAACCTGCTCGTACTCGAGCGGCGCTGTCGCTGGCGCGGGCTCGGCTTCGAGCTCACCGCGAGCGGGCTCGGCGAATCGCTCGACGCCGATGCGCACGACCTGCTCTACATCGGCGGCGGCCAGGACCGCGATCAGCGCCTGTGCGCCGAGGACCTGCTGGAGCGCAAGCGAGACGCGCTGCACGAGGCGGCCGCTCGCGACGCGGTCGTGCTCGGTGTGTGCGGCGGCTACCAGCTGCTTGGCCGCTCATACACGCTCGGCGACGAGCGGATCGAGGGGGTCGGACTGCTCGACCTGACCACCGTGCGCGAGGACGCGCGGCGCCTGATCGGCAACGCGGCGATCGAGGCGCGCTTCGACGGCGAGGCGCGCGATGGAGGTGGCGATCGCGCCGGTAGCGACGTTCGCGTGCTCGCCGGCTTTGAGAACCACGGCGGGCGCACATCACTGGACGCGGGTCAGCCGTCGCTCGGGCGCGTCCTGCGCGGCAACGGTAACGACGGGCGAAGCGGCTTTGAGGGTGCGCGCTGCGGGAACACGATCGGCACCTATCTGCACGGTCCGCTGCTGCCGAAGAACGTGTGGTTCGCCGACTGGCTGATCGCTCGCGCACTGGGGATCGCCGAGGACGAGCTGGCGCCGCTGGATGACGAGCTCGAGCGCGAGGCGCATCTCGCGGCGCGGCGCGCCGCGGGAGTCTAGGATCGCGGCGTGGAGCTCTCCGAGTACCAGCGCCTCTCGCGAAGCACCGCCGAGTACCCGCGCCAGGAGGCGCTCACGTACCCGGCGCTCGGCCTCGCCGGCGAGGCGGGCGAGTTCGCCGACCACGCCAAGAAGGTGATCCGCGACGACGGCGGCGAGGTCACGCCGCAGCGGCGCGAGGCGATGGCCAAGGAGCTCGGC
The DNA here is from genome assembly GCA_036498045.1 of Solirubrobacteraceae bacterium. Lineage (GTDB taxonomy): Bacteria > Actinomycetota > Thermoleophilia > Solirubrobacterales > Solirubrobacteraceae > Palsa-744. The sequence goes on along the minus strand of DASXIJ010000097.1, from coordinate 61,146 downwards.
GACGTGCTCTGGTACGTCGCACAGCTTGCGAGCGAGCTCGGCCTGGAGCTCGAGCAGGTCGCAAAGGACAATCTTGACAAGCTGCTCTCGCGCCAGCGGCGCGGTGTCCTGTCAGGCTCCGGCGACGAGCGCTGACGGCCGACGGGGCTAAGACGCGACCGGCCGCGGGGTGGGCACGATCGCGAAGCGCTCGAAGCGTCGTGCGAGGCGGTCGGGGATCAGAGCGCGCACGCGGACTCCGTCTGGCGTGTCCTCTCGATCGACATCACCCGCGAGCTCGTGCAGCTCGGCCAGGCTCCCGCCGTCGGCGTAGGGAACGAGTAGCTCGACGCGGCGCAGCGTGTGCGCGAGCTCGTGGGCGATCCGCTCGCCAAGCGCGTCCAGGCCCTCCCCCGTGACTCCGCTGACGAGCACGGCGTCGGGATGGCGCAGTCGCAGCTCGTCGCGCGCATCGGCGTCGAGCAGGTCGATCTTGTTGAGCACGAGCAGGCGCGGCCGGTCACCCGCGCCGATCTCATCGAGCGTCTGCTCGACCGCTTGGCGCATTGCTGAAACGTGCTCCTCCGGCGCGGAGGCGTCGAGCACGTGCGCGAGCAGATCCGATCGACGGGTCTCCTCAAGCGTCGCCGTGAAGGCATCGACCAGCTGGTGCGGGAGCTTGCCGATGAAGCCGACCGTGTCGGTCACCAGGTGCGGCCTGCCATCGATGCGCAGCGTGCGCGTCGTCGGGTCGAGCGTGTGGAACAGGCGGTCGCCCACGCCGACGTCGGAGCCGGTCATCGCATTGAGCAGCGTGGACTTGCCGGCGTTGGTGTAGCCGACGAGTGCAATCGTCGGAAGCGCGGCTCGCTCGCGCTCGGCACGCTGCACGGCGCGCGTGCTCTTGACGTGCTCGAGGCGCCGGCGCAACGCGGCGATCCGGTCGCGCGCGAGGCGGCGGTCGGTCTCGATCTGTGTCTCGCCTGGCCCCCTTGTTCCGATGCCACCGCCCAGGCGCTCGAGGTGGGTCCACAGCCCGCGCATCCTCGCGAGGTTGTATTCGAGCTGCGCGAGCTCGACCTGGAGCTTGCCCTCGGCGCTGTTGGCGTGAGAGGCGAAGATGTCGAGGATCACCGTCGTGCGGTCGACGACAGGCAGGCCGATCGCCTCCTCGAGGTTGCGCTCCTGGCGCGCGGTCAGCTCGTCGTCGCAGGCGATCAGGTTGGCGTCGGCGGCGAGTGCGGCAGCCTTCGCCTCGGCGACCTTGCCCGGCCCGAGGTAGGTGTTCGGGTGCGGCTGCTCGCGCTGCTGGACCATCTCCCCGACGACGGCGACGCCCGCGGTGAGCAACAGCTCACCCAACTCGGCGAGGTCGTCTGCGCCGTTCAGCGCCGCGATACAAAAGGCGCGCTGTCGCGCTCGTTGCTGCGGCTGTGTTCCGGGGTGCTGGCCGTTGGACGAGGCAGACGTCTGCGCCGCGCGGCCGTTGTTGGCCGATCTGCGATCGGTTCTCTGCATTCCCCACCCATTCTAGAGGCCGCGAGCGCCGCAATCGTGATCATTTGGCGAGCGCGCCGAGCCGCTGGACGGCATCGAGCAGCCGGTCGTCGGGCGTCGTCAGCGAGATCCGAAACCACCCCTCGCCGGCCGGTCCGTAGACGGCTCCAGGCGTGACGACGACCGCGGCCTCCTCGAGCACGTGCTCGGCGTACGCGGTCGAGCTCTCATAGCCCTCCGGAACCGGCGCCCAGACGTAGATCGTGGCGTGCGGCGGGCGCACGTCGACGCCGGCTCTCTGCAGCGCGTCGCACACGAGATCGCGACGGCGCACGTAGAGCTGATTCATCGAGGCGACCTCGGCGTCGGCCTCGGGCGAGAGCGCGGCGACGCCGGCCAGCTGAACGGCGTCGAACAGCCCGGAGTCGATGTTCGTCTTCAGCCGCCAGTAGGTCTCCAAAGCGCTGGCGTTTCCAACGACGACGGCGCAGCGCCAGCCGGTCATGTTGTAGCCCTTAGACAGCGAGAACACCTCGATCCCGACCTCCTTGGCGCCCGGCGTCGCCAGGAACGAGGGCGGCTTGTAGCCGTCGAACGCGATCTCGGAGTACGCGTTGTCGTGCACGACGAGGATGTCGTACGCGCGCGCGAACTCGACGACGCGCTCGAAGAACCCGTCGGGCGCGAGCGCGCCGGTCGGGTTGTTGGGGTAGTTGAGGTACATCAGCTTCGCGCGGCGCGCGACGTCGTCGTCGATCGCGCCGAGGTCGGGGGTGAACCCGAGCTCGGGCTCGAGCGCCATCAGCACTGGCTCTCCTCCGGCGAGCCACGGACCGCCGGTGTAGACGGGATAGCCCGGGTCGGCTGCGAGCGCATAGTCGCCGGGGTCGAGGAACGCGAGGTTGAGGTTGAAGATCGCCTCCTTGGCGCCGATCGCCGGGATGATCTCGCGAGCTGGGTCGAGCGTGACGTCGAAGCGGCGCTCGTAGAAGTCGCGCACCGCCGCGCGGAAGTCCTCGCGGCCGCGGTTGGACGGGTAGCGGTGGGTCTCGGGCTCGCTGACCGCCTCCTGCATCGCCTCGACGATCAGCGGCGGCGTCGGGCGATCGGGGTCGCCGATCCCGAGGCTGATCACGTCGACCCCGGCGGCGCGCTTCTCGGCGATCTTGCGCTCCAGCTCGGCAAATGCGTATGGCGCGATGCGCTCCAGGCGCTTGCTCGGTTTCATCCGGCTCCTTGTTCTGTCTGACTTGAGAATTGACGACGGCGCGGTCACGCGAGATCGCGGAGCTCCTCGACGAACTCGTCGCTCAGATGCCCGGCGAACACGGGCAGCGCCCACCCTGACAGGTGAACGCGGAGGTCGGGGTCGACCTCGACCTCGAGCTCACCGCCGTCGAGCTCGACGAACACCGTCGTCGGCTCCGCGGGCGGTCCGGGCGCGCGGCGGCCGGCGCCGGATACGACGTACGCGACCGCGGCGCCGCTCGCGCCGGTCCCCGACGACAGGGTCTCGCCGGCGCCGCGCTCGAAGATCCGCGCGCGAATCCGCGCGGGCGGGCCGGGGTCGAGCTCAGCAAACCAGGAGAGGTTCGTCCGGTTGGGAAACTGCGGGTGCGCTTCGAGCGGTGGGCCGACCGCGCGGAGGTCGAGCGCCGTCAGCGCGGCGGCGTCGGCGACGGCGATCGCACACTGCGGATTGCCGATCGACACGTGCTGGACGTTCCACTCACGCTGGTCTGCGGCGGGGTCGCCAGCGGACATGGTCTCGACGCGCAGCTTGGCCGCGCCGTCGGGCGGGCCGCCCGGGAAGTCGCCTGAGACGAGGCTCGCGCGCCCCATGTCCACGCGGCTGGTGTTCGGACCGGTGATCTGCGGTGTGATCGTCCCGGCGGCGGTGTTGATCGAGAAGGTGTCGCGGTCGGTCCAGCCGCGGCGACGCAGGTAGAGGACGGCCTCGCGCGCTCCGTTGCCTGACAGCTCGGCCTCGGAGCCGTCGGGGTTGAAGATCCGGAGGTCGGCGACGTGCGCTGGGTCCGCCGGCGGCGACAGCAGCAGGACGCCATCGGCGAACACGCCCGTGTGCGCATCGCACAACCGCCTGATCCGCGCGGGCGTCAGCTCGAACGCGAGCTCGTCGCGCTCGACGATCAGATAGTCGTTCCCGAGCGCCTGCCACTTCTCGAATCTCATCGGCGGCAGGAGTCTAGGATCTCCTCGGCTACTTCGGCCGCCGAGCGCCCTGTCACGTCGATCATCGTCACGCCGGCGAGCTTTCGCATCCACGAGAGCTGGCGGCGCGCGTAGTTGCGCGTGCGGCGCTTCATCCGCTCGACGTCGCCGGCGAGCAGCTCGTCGAAGCCGAGGGCCTTGCGAGCCGTCTCAGACGCGCCGGCGGCGTGGGCACGGCGGGCCTCCTCTGCGCCGCCGCAGGCCACTATCGCCTCGACGCGAGCGTCGATCCGCTGATACAGCGCGTCGCGCTCCATCGTCAGCCCGGCCAGCACGGTCGGATGCCGCAGCTCGCTGCTCCACAGCTGCGACGGGCCGTCGGGCGGCTCGAGCTCGCCAGCGTCGAGCAGCTCCAGCGCGCGCACGATCCGCCGTCCGTTGTTCTGGTCGATCTCCTGCGCGGCCCACGCGGCGCGGCGGGCCAGGATCCGGTGAAGCGCAAGGGCGCCGTGCCGTTCGAGCTCTGCCGTCCAGCGCTCCCGGGCGCCGGCGGCGGGCGGCGGGCCGAGGTCGAGGTCGGCGAGCGCGGCGCGCAGATACAGCCCCGTCCCGCCGACCACGATCGGACGGCGACCGGCGGCCAGCAGAGCGTCGATCTCGGCGTGCGCGAGCGCCGCGTACTCGCCGACGCTGAACGTCGCGTCGACCGGCAGAAACGACAGCAGCCGGTGCTCCAGCGCCGCGCGCTCGCGTTCGGAGGCGACGCCCGTGAGCGTCTCCAGGCCGACGTAGACCTGCAGCGCGTCGGCCGACACGGCGACTGGGTCCTCCCCGCGCTCTCGCAGCCGCTCGGCCAGCGCCACCGCGATCGCCGTCTTGCCGACGGCGGTCGGGCCGAACACGGCGAAGATCGCCGGATCTGTCGGGGAATCGGTGGACATCGAAAGCTCAGTATCTCCCCGCGGCGAACCACGGCCGGTGAGAGCCACGCGCGTTGGCGGCGACGAGCCGACCCCGGCCGCCAGGGTGGCATAGGCTGGACCGATGCAGATCGCGGGATCGAACGTCCTGATCACGGGAGCAACCGGGGGGATCGGTCAGGCGATCGCGCGGGCGCTCGCGGCGCGCGGGGCGAAGCTGATCCTGACGGGCCGGCGGATCGACGTGCTCGAGCCGCTCGCACAGCAACTCGATGCGCGCACGGCGGCGGTCGATCTCTCCCAGCCGGCAGAGCTCGAGCGACTCGTGCGCGACGCCGGCGAGGTCGACATACTCGTAGCCAACGCCGCGCTGCCCGCATCCGGCGCGCTCGACTCGTTCACCGTGCAGGAGATCGACCGTGCGCTCGACGTCAACCTCCGCGCCCCGATCGTCCTCGCCCACGCGCTGCTGCCGCAGATGGTCGCGCGCGGGCGCGGGCACCTGCTGTTCATGTCGTCGCTGGCCGGCAAGGCGGCGACGCCGGGCACAGCCCTCTACAACGCGTCGAAGTTCGGCCTGCGCGGCTTCGCATCGGCGCTTCGCGCCGACGTCCGCACGACCGGGGTTGGCGTCTCAGCGGTATTTCCCGGCTTCATCCGCGACGCGGGGATGTTCGCCGAGGCCGACGTCAAGTTGCCGCCCGGCGTCGGCACGCGCACGCCCGAGGACGTGGCCGAGGCGACGGTCAAGGCGATCGAGCGAAACCGCGGCGAGATCGACGTCGCGCCGCTGCCGTTGCGCGCGAGCACGATCTTCGCGAGCCTCGCCCCGGAGCTCGCGGGCAGCGTCGCGCGCCGGCTGGGATCCGAGGACATCACGCGCCAGCTGGAGGCCGGGCAGCGCGAGAAGCGCTGAGCGGCGCTGGCGTACAGGCGGCGCATCGTGCGTCGCGCGTCTTTCAGAAGAGCGTGTCCTGGCTCGGCTGCGGCTCTCGGGCAGGAGTGTCGACAATCGGCTCGACCGGCCGTGAGACCGGTCGAAATCCCGACGGCGTCCCCGTCCGCCTGACCATCCGCGCCAGGCGCTCACGTTCCTCACGCGGAGCGTATGCGCCGCGGCTGTAGAGCTTCTCGTAGCGCGGCACGAGGTCGGGGCGTTGCTCGCGCAGCCATCGCATGAACACGTGGCGCACCTCACCGCGCAGGTGCAGCCCGATCCCACCGATGCTCGTCGCCCCCGCTTCGGTTGCTCGGTCGAGCAGCGCCTCCACCTGCGCGGGCGAGTCGTTGATGCCAGGCATCAGCGGCGCGATCAGCACGCCCGTCGCGATGCCGGCGCGGTTGAGCTCTGCGACCGCCTCCAGCCGCGCCCGCGGATGGGGTGTGTGCGGCTCGGTCGCGCGCCACGCCTTCTCCTCGAGCGTCGGGATCGAAAGCGACGCGCCGAAGCTCGTGCGCGCCGCGATTTCCAGCATCAGGTCGAGATCGCGCAGCAGCAGCGGCGACTTGGTCAGCACCGAGCACGGATTCGCCGCGTCGCGCAGCGCCTCCCAGATTCCGACCATCAGCCGGTAGCGGCCCTCGACCCACTGATACGGGTCGGTGTTCGTCCCCAGGGCCACGTGTTCGCGCTTCCACGAACGACGCGCGAGCTCCGTGCGCAGCACCTCCGGCGCGTTGACCTTGACGACGATCTCCTTCTCGAAGTCACGCCCGGCGTCGAAGCCCAGATATCGATGCGTGGGACGAGCGAAACAGAAATTGCAGGCATGGCTGCAGCCCCGATACGGGTTGATGCTCCAGCGGAACGGCATCCGCGATTGCTCGGGCACGCGATTGAGGACCGATTTCGCGCGGACCTCGTAGAAGCGCGTCTGCAATGCCTCGGGTGCGTCGAATCGGCGGACGATCGCCTCGTCCCGATAGCCGGGGAGCCGGCGTTGCTCCTCCTCCTCGATCGTCAGGTTGCTCCAGCGCACGAACATATGTTCGCATATCGCTCGGTCATCTGGACGCTCTGCCCGCCGGCGAACTTTCGTCCAGTCCGGTCGCTCACTGTCATCCCCCAAATGGAGGACGTCGAGCAAGCATTGATGCACGGGGAACACTCGAAGCCGTTGGAGTCAAGGCTCGCGGGCAAATCATGGCTCTGCCGCGACGAGTTCGACCGCGAGCGGATGCTCGACATGGAGGAGCGCGTGCGCCCGGTCAGGCAGCGCGCGCTGGCGATCCTCGCCGTTGCGCTCGTCGCGTCGGGTCCGTGGCTCGGCTGGTGGCCCGCGCTCTTTTTGATCCCCGCTGCCCTCGTGTTCGGCGTGGCCGACAGGCTGATGCCGAGCGTGGTCAAGCCCGAGCTGTTGATGTTCGGCGCGTGGATCGTCAGCGGGCTGGTGATCGGCGGCGCCGTCGCGCTCAGCGGCGGACCCGACCAGCCGACGCTCTCGTGGCTGGCGATCCCCGTGATCACGCTCAGCTCGCGCTTTCCGATGCGCGGCGTCGTCGCCGGAGTGACCGTCAACTGCCTGATCCTGCTCGCCGTCGCGTTCGGCGTCGATGCCCACCGCGTGATCGACAATCCCGTCTACGTGATCGCGCCGCTCGCGCTGCTGCTCTGCGTCGCTGTTCTGTCGACGCCGCTGATGCGATCTGACATCCAGCATCGCAGCGACGCCGTGATCGACCAGCTGACAGGGATGCTCAACCGCAAGGCGCTCAGCACGCGCGTGGTCGAGCTCGCCCAGCAGTCGGAGGTGACCGGCGAGGCCGTCGGCATCATCGTCGGCGATCTCGATCACTTCAAGGAGATCAACGACACGCGCGGGCACGACGTCGGCGACGTCGTCCTCAAGGAGGTCGCCTACCACCTGCGCAAGCAGCTGCGAGCGTTCGACCTCGCCTACCGTCTCGGCGGCGAGGAGTTCCTCGTCCTGCTCCCCGGCTCCGATCTGACGCAGGCGGCCGCCCTGGCCGAGCAGCTGCGCGACGGCGTCGCACGGCAGGCTGTCGCCGGCGGCGTCGTGGTCACGATGAGCTTCGGGGTCGGGGCGTCCAACTACGGGGACGTGTTCGACTACTCCGAGGTCTTCAAGCAAGCCGACGAGGCGCTGTACCGCGCAAAGCGTAACGGACGCGACCAGGTCTGCCTGTCCGAGCCGGCGCCCGCCGGCGCCTTCGCCGTCCCCGCCTTCGCCTAGCTCGCGCGCGCGAGCAGCAGCTCCTCGCCCGCGAGAGTCTGGCTCGTCGCCGACTCGATCTGCACCCGTGCGATCTCGCCCGGCTCTGCCAAGCCGGCGAAGTTGACGACTTTGTTGTGGCGCGTACGACCGCGCATGCGCTCGGCGTCCGTGCGCGAGCTGCCTTCGACGAGCACGTCGAGCGTGCGCCCGACGAACCGCTGCGCGCGCTCGCGCGCCCGGCGTTGGACGACCTCCAGCAGGCGCTCCATCCGCTGCACCTTGACCGGGTGGGGCACGGTCGCCTCCGTCAACCGCGCGGCCTCCGTGCCCCGGCGCGGTGAGAAGACGAACGTGAACGCCGCGTCGTAGCCGACCTGCTCGACGACCTCCAGCGTCTGCTCGAAGTCCTCGTCGCTCTCACCCGGAAAACCGACGATCACATCGGTCGTCAGCGCCACGTCGGGCACGTGCTCGCGGATCATCGCCACCCGGTCCAGGTAGCGGCTGCGGTCATACGTGCGGCGCATCGCCTTCAAGATCCGCGACGAGCCTGACTGCAACGGTAGGTGGATGTGCTCGCACACGCTCGCAAGCTCCGCGTGCGCGCGGATCACGTCCTCACGCATGTCCTTCGGGTGCGGGCTCGTGTAGCGGATCCGGTCGATTCCGTCGACCTCGTCGATCGCCGCCAGCAGGCTCGCGAACGTCGGGCGCCCCGGCAGGTCGCGCCCGTAGGAGTTGACGTTCTGGCCGAGCAGCGTCACCTCGCGCACTCCGTCCGTCGCCATCGCCGCGGCCTCGGCGACCAGCTCGTCGAGCGCGCGGCTCACCTCGCGCCCGCGCGTCGACGGGACGATGCAGTACGAGCAGTTGCAGTTGCACCCGACGCTGATCTGCATCCACCCCTGAAACGGACGCTCTCGATGCGCTGGCAGGTGCCCCGTGAACCCCTCGAACTCGAAGTACCCCTGCGCCGTCAGCGAGTCGCTCGTCAAGAACTCCGCCAGCTTGTGCACCTGGCCCGGGCCGAACGCGACGTCGACGAACGGGAAGCGCTCAAACACCTCCTCCTTGACCGACTGCGCCCAGCAGCCGCCCACCCCCACGATCCGCTCCGGCGCCTCGCGCTTCAGCCGCTTCGCTTCGCCGAGGTGCGCGATGAACCGATTGTCCGCCGCCTCACGGATCGAGCACGTATTGAAGAGGATCAGGTCCGCCTGCGCGCGCTCGCCCGCCTCGCCGTAGCCGAGCGACTCGAGCATGCCCTTCATCCGCTCGGAGTCGTGCTCGTTCATCTGGCAGCCGAACGTCGTCAGGTGGTAGGTCTTCGTCATCTCTGCGACAGGGTAGAGCGAGCTGTCGCGGACGCTGACTGTTTCATATGCCGCCTACCCTCGTCCGCCGCCCTGGGGGTGCGTTAGGACCGTACAGTGTTGCGAACACGGGTATCCGAGGACGTAGACTGCGCGTGTGGTCTTGCTCATCGTGATCGTTGCGTTCTTGGTCGTGATCATCGGGTCGATCGCGCTCGGGCGATGGCTGCAGCGCAAGGGGCGCGACATCGAACAGGGCCCGAAAGATGCGTAGGGTCGAGTTGCGCCGACGCGCTCGAAGCGCCGTGGAGCTGGGGGTCTTCCGTTTGGCCGACCTGGTCCCCAGGCCGGCCCGTTATGCGGCCGCTACGACAGGTTCGCTTGCGAGCGGTGGCGCAGGTGCGTCCTTCGGCGACGACCCGGTCGTGTCACGGTCGATCGGCGTGACGAGGTCGCGTCCTACGCCGAGCGCGGCGTAGATCTTCTCCTCGATCTCCTTTGCCATCTGCACGTTCTCGTCGAGGAACGCCTTCGCGTTCCCGCGGCCCTGGCCGAGGCGGTCGTTGCCGTAAGAGAAGAACGACCCCGACTTCGAGACTATGTTGTGCTCGAGGCCGAGGTCGATCAGGCAACCCGACGTGGAGATGCCCTTGCCGTACTCGATGTCGAACTCCGCCTGGCGGAACGGGGCGGCGACCTTGTTCTTGACGACCTTCACGCGCACGCGGTTGCCGACGGCCTCCGTGCCGTCCTTGAGCGTCTCGATCCGGCGGATGTCCAGTCGCTGGGAGGCGTAGAACTTCAGCGCCCGGCCTCCCGGCTGGGTCTCCGGCGAGCCGAACATCACGCCGACCTTTTCGCGGATCTGGTTCGTCAGAATGCACAGCGTCTGCGTGCGGTTCAGATTGCCTGCGAGCTTGCGCATCGCCTGGGACATCATCCGCGCCTGCGCGCCGACCGTCTGGTCGCCCATCTGACCCTCGAGCTCGACGCGCGGTGTCAGCGCCGCGACCGAGTCGATCGCGACGACGTCGACGGCGCCCGAGCGGACGAGCATGTCGGCGATCTCCAGCGCCTGCTCGCCGTAGTCGGGCTGGGAGACGAGCAGCTCGTCGATGTCGACGCCGATCTCCTTCGCGTACAACGGGTCCATCGCGTGCTCGGCGTCGATGAACGCGCACACGCCGCCGAGCTTCTGCGCCTCGGCGAGCACGTGGTAGATCATCGTCGTCTTGCCCGAGGACTCCGGGCCGAACACCTCGACGATCCGTCCGCGTGGGACGCCGCCGATGCCCAGCGCGAGGTCGAGCGACAGCGCGCCCGTCGGAATCGCCTCGCAGCGCACCTGCGCTCCCTCGTCGCCCATCCGCATGACCGTGCCCTTGCCGAACTCGCGCTCGATCTGCGTGAGCGCACCCTGAAGGGCGGCGTCGCGCGCCTTTGCTGCCTTCTCGTCGTCGGTCACGGGCATGATCTACTCCTCGAGTCGGGATGGATCGAGCAACTTAGACCGCGCTCCGGACGGAACAGCTGTTCGTATCGGCGGTCGCGCAGCGAGCCCGGAACCCCTCACTGTCGTTTCGTCCAGCCGCCGCCACGCGTCTCACCGTCCGCACGCACAGCGACGATGAGACGGCGTGAACCGCAGCTGCGCCCGGCGCCCGAGCCTCCCGCTTCTGCTCATCGCGATCGCCGCGTGCGCGTCCGCGTTGCTCGCGTGGCGCGCTGCGCCGACGCTCGCAAGCAGCTCGCGCGTCTCGGCGTGCGCCACTCGCGCGAACGGCGTGCGCCTGGCCTGCGCCGGCAGCGCGCGCTCGACGCGTGCGCACGGCACGGCCAAGCGCCACCACAAGAAGTCATCGATCAACTCAAAGAAAAAACGAAAGAAGCCATCCGGCTCGAAGGCGCACCCGCTCGTTCCCGCGCTGTCGCGCGCGGCCTGCGAAGACGGCTCGACCCCCTCACTCGGGGAAGAAGGCGCCTACGAATGCGCCGACGGTGACGAACCGGCTTGCTCGAATGGCGGCGAACCGGTCTCGCGCCACGGCGCGCCGCCCGTCTGCCCGGCTCCGCCGAGGCCCGGCGCGAGCGACGAATCGAACGACGAATCGAGCGAACCGGGTTGCGACGATTTCAGCGCGCCGGCGCTGACCGAAGGCTCCTACGCCTGCGAAGACCGCTCGCCGCCCGAATGCGAAGGCGGTTTCCTGGCGGCCCCCGGCGTCGAAGGCTCGCCGCCCTCTTGCCCGCCGCCGCTGGTGAACCCCACGCCCGCGCCCGCCGGCGAAGGCGGCGAAGGCGGCGAAGAAGACAACTCCGAATCGCCGTTCGACTCGACCAGCGCGCGCGTCGCGATCGCCTCGTAGCGCGCGCCCTCGCGCGACAGCAGCGAGCGGTACAGGACGAGCTCGCCCACCGCGAACGACAGCTGCGGCGACGGCGCCAGAGCCAGCTCCTGCGGCGCACCGTCGGCGTCAGACCGGCCGCGCCGGCGTGCGGAGGCGCGGGCTCGCCGGCCACCGCCCCGCCCGATTCGCGCGACCGTCACGTGCGGGCGAAAGCGCCGGCGCTCGGGCTGCCAGTCGATCGCGCCCGCGATCGCATCGCGCACGCCGGCGTGCAGCCGCGTGAGAGCGTCCGCGCGGTCGTGCAGCTCGAGCGCGAGCGCGCGCGGGCGGCGCGGCGGCAGCCACAGCGGCGCGCCGACCTGCAACTCGACGCCCTGCGCTTGCGGCGGCGCCCGCAGCGCCGCTGCGATCGCGTCGATCTCGCCGATCGGGCGCCCGCCCAGAAAGCACAGCGTCACATGCATCGTCTCGGCGTCGAGCACGCGCACCTTCGCCGGTGAAGGTCGCTCGCGCCGGTCAGGATCGGCCGCCCCCACGCGACCGAGCGCGGCTCGCGCCCACGCCGCGAGCTCGCCGCACACCTCCTCCGGCGGGTCGACCGCCACGAACAGTCGCGCTGTCGCGCCGCGTGACACTCTGCCAACGATGCCAGCTCGAGTCGACCTCGTGGCCCGCTGCGAGCTGGAGTGGACCTCGTGGCCGGCTCAGCGGAGCTCGCGGGCAACGCGTGCGGCTCAGCCGTCGAGCACGCCGAGCAGCATGTGCATCGCGACCGTCGTCGCGCGGTCACGGATGTCGGCGCGGCCGCCCGGCAGGTTGACCGAGCGCGTCACACTCGCCTCCCCCGGGCCGGCGATGCTGAGCCAGACGAGCCCGACCGGCTTCTCGGCGGTGCCGCCGCCGGGCCCGGCGATGCCGGTGACGCCCACGCCGAGATCCGCCTGCAGACGGTCACGCGCACCTGTCGCGAGCGCCTGCGCGACCTCGCTCGAGACCGCCCCATGCTCCTCGATCAGCTGCGGCGGGACACCCACGAGCGCGACCTTCGCCGCGTTGGAGTAGACGACCAGGCCGCCCGCGACGTAGTCCGAAGCTCCCGCGCGCTCGGTCAGACGCGCGGCGAGCAGCCCGCCCGTGCACGACTCGGCCGTCGCGATCGTGCGGCCTCCCTCGCCCAGCCGGCGCGCGACGATCTCATCGACGGTGCTCCCGTCCGTTGAGAACAACGTGTTCGCGTGGCGCTCGGCGACGACCTCGACGAGGTCCTCATAGACGCCCTCGGCGTCGGGCTCATAGCGGGTGACCACCTCGATCTCGCCGCGTTTCAGGCACGTCGTGATCTCCAGGCGCTCGAGCGGCACGCCGTCGCGCTCGGCGACGCGCAACGTCTCGGCGATCTCCGACTCCGGCATCCCGAACAGCCGCAGCGTGCGCTGGCGGTAGGTCGTCGCGCCCGCGATCGCGACTTGCAGCGCGCGCGCTTGGGTCGCCTGGGCCCACATCGGCTGCAGCTCGCGCGGCGGACCCGGCAGCACGACGACCGTCGGACCGCCGTCGGCTCCGTCGCCCGGCGGCACGACGAGACCTGGCGCCGTGCCGACCGGGTCGAGCACCGTCGCGCCACACGGGACCATCGCCTGCTTGCGCGTCGCCGCTTCGATCGCAGCCGCGTCGAGGTTCGGCCACCGTTTCGCCAACGGCGCGACGATCTCGGCGATCCGGCGCTCGAGCGCCTCGTCGAGCGCCAGCTCGCGTCCCTGAAAGCGAGCGACTACCTCGGCCGTCAGATCGTCGGCCGTCGGTCCCAGGCCGCCGCTCGTCAGTACCACGTCCATCCCGCGCTCGGCCATGAACCGCAGCGCGGCGTCCATGTCCTCGCGGCGGTCGCCGACGATCTGCACGTACGCGAGGTCGACGCCGAGCTCGCGCAGGCGGTCGGCAAGCCACGGTCCGTTGCGGTCGCTGACGCGTCCGGTCAGCACCTCGGTGCCCGTGACGACGATTCCAGCGCGCGCGCTCACAGGCAGGTCGGCAGGCTGCCCTGCGCCAGGCGCTTGCGTTCGCCCGCGCGATTGATCGAGTAGCCGATCGCCTGGCTCGATGGGGCCACGACCCGCGCGTGGCCGTCGACGTACATCGTCACCGAGCTGTTGCCCAGCGTGATCGTGAAGTGGTGAGCGTGGTAGGTCGGCGTGTGCGTGCCGGCGTGGAGTTCTTCGCCCGGGATCACCCGGCGGCCGTTGTCGCCGATCAGGCACACGTACACCGTCGCCGTCGGGAGCAGCGACAGCGCGACGACCGACGCCGGCGATCGCGCGGGCGTCGTCGTGCCCGCGTGCGAGCCCGCGCGTTTGGTGCGCTTGTGCTTGACCGGGTGGCTCGCCCTCGTGCTCGATGATTTCGACGAGGATCCGCCGCCGTTGGTCACGAGCCCGACGATCAGCAGGACGATCACGACGAGCACGATGCCGACGATCGCCACGTAGCCGCGCGACGGACCACCCGACGGTGAGCGCCCGCTTGGACCCGAGCGCGTGCGGCTACGCTGCTGGCCGGCCACGATCGGCTCGAGCGCCGCCTCACCGGGCTCCTCGAAGCGCTGGCGGTACTCCTCGACGAGCGCCTTGCCGTCGAGCCCGAGCGCCTGCGCGTAGGTCCGCAAGAAGCTCTTGACGAACGTCGGCCCCGGCAACAGGCCCCACTCCTCGTTCTCCAGCGCGCGCAGATACTTCGCACGGATCTTCGTCTTCGCCTCGATCTCCGAGACATCGATACGAGCGCGCATTCGCGCGTCCCGAAGCGTTTCACCGATGTCGGCCATTTCTGCCGGACAGGCTAGTCGCTCGCGCTTGCGGGATCGCCCGCCTCGCCGAGCGCAGACGACGCCGGCAGACGCTCATCCTTGGCGCGGGTCGCCGTTTCGTCGAGCACGCGCGGAAGGTCCGCCTCGGTGATCAGCACCTGGCGCGGCTTGGAGCCCTCGTAGCCGGAGATCACGCCGCGACGCTCGAGCATGTCGATCACCCGTCCAGCGCGCGTGTAGCCGAGGCGCAGGCGACGCTGCAGCATCGACGTCGACGCCGTCTTCATCTCGGCGACGAGCCTGATCGCGTCGGCCAGCAGCGGGTCCTCGTCGGGATCGAACTCGTCCGGCGAGGACTCCGGCGCCTGCGGCTCGACCTCCTCGAGCAGCTCCTCGCGCAGCTCGGGCTCGCCCTGGCGTCGCCACAGCGTCGTCAGCTTCTCGATCTGGCGCTCGTCTATGTACGCCCCCTGGATCCGCTGCAGGCGCGAGCTGCCGACGGGGCTGAACAGCATGTCGCCCTGGCCGAGCAGCGACTCGGCGCCGTTCTGGTCGAGGATCACGCGCGAGTCGGTCTGGCTTGACACCGAGAAGGCGATCCGCGACGGCACGTTCGCCTTGATCATCCCCGTGATCACATCGACGCGCGGGCTCTGCGTCGCGAGCACGAGGTGGATGCCGACCGCGCGCGCCTTCTGCGCGAGGCGGATGATCGAGTCCTCGACGTCGGCCGGCGCGACCATCATCAGGTCGGCGAGCTCGTCGATCACGCAGAGGATGTAAGGCAGCGGCGCTTCGCTGCGCTTGGCGCGCGCCTTGTTGAGCTCGACCAGCCCGCGCGTGCGCGCCATCGACATGATCCCGTAGCGCTGCTCCATCTCCTTGACCAGGTTCTGCAGCGCGTTGGCCGCCATCCGCGGGCTCGTGATCACCGGCGTCAGCAGGTGCGGGATCGACTCGTAATGGTTGAGCTCGACCTGCTTGGGGTCGACGAGCACCAGACGCACCTCGTGCGGGCTCGCGCGCAGCAGCACGCTCGACAGCATCGCGTTGATTGCGCCCGACTTGCCCGCGCCGGTCGTTCCCGCGACGAGCAGGTGCGGCATCTTCGCGAGGTCCGCGCCGATCGCCTTGCCGGCGACGTCCTTGCCGAGCCACACCGTCAGCGGCGACCAGTCCTTCGGCGGCTCCTGAAAGACGTCGCCCAGGCGAACGATCCGCCGGTGCAGGTTCGGCACCTCTACGCCGACCGCCTGCTTGCCCGGGATCGGCGCCAGGATCCGGATGTCGGTCGCCGCGAGCGCGTACGCGAGGTCGTCCTTCAGCTGGGCGACCTTCGCGACCTTCGTTCCCGGCGCGAGGCGCAGCTCATAGCGCGTGATGTGCGGGCCGGCGACCGTGCCGATCACCTTCGCCTGCACGCCGAAGTGCCCCAGCGCCTCGACCAGCGCCGTCGCCGTCTGCGCCTGCCCCGCCGTGTCCGGACGCGACTGCTCGCCGCTGGAGCGCGTCAGCAGCTGGCTCGCGTCGGGCACCTTCCACACGAAGGCGGGATCGTCGGTGACCGCGTCGCGCAGCCTGCCCTGTGGCGTCAGCTCGCCGGGCTCGACACGGGAGACGCCCGTGACCTCCTCGTCCTCGTCGGCTTCGCCGCCCTCGGCGATGTCGCTCGCGCCGGCGCGCCGCGCCCGTTCGCCGCTTGGGCGCACCGCCGTGCCCTGCGCATGCGTCGCGTCCGGATCCAGGTCCGGTGAATCGATGGCGTCGAGCTCGTCGGTCTCCTGCCCCGGACCCTCGACGTGTGTTGCCCGGACGACAAGCTCACCGACGCCCGGCTCGGGAGGGTGCATCCCCGGCAGCGCCGACGCGTAGGCGTCGAGGTCGAAGTCCTCGCCAGGCGGGCCGTCCTCCTGCGAGTCGGCGTGGCGCGCGCCGAGCGAGCGCATCATCCGAGTCGTCTCGACGACGCCGCTGCCCGTCGCACGCAGAGTTCCGCCGAGCGAGGCACCGGTGATCAGCACGACCCCGACGAGCAGCAGGAAGATGTCGAGGACGCCGACGCCGACGCCCTGAACGAGCCTGTGAGAGATCTGATAGAGCGCCTCGCCGAAGGCGCCTCCGCGCGACTGCAGCTGCGCCGAGTGCCATGCCGTCTGCGAGCTGCCCGGGCCCGAGCTGAGACCGAGCGCGCCGGCGGCGAGCGCGAGCGTCACGCCCGCGAACAGGCACGCCGCTCCGATTGCGCGCGGGTCACGCAGCAGCGAGCGCTGCAGCGGCAGCGACTCGCGCAGCAGCAGCATCCCGCCGGCGCCGACCAGGGCCAGCGGCGCGAGCACGCGAGCTTTGCCGAGCGTCCATCCGAACGCGACGGCCAAGCCGTGGCCGACGTGCCCGCCGTCCCAGCCGCCGTACACGACGAAGCCCATGAACACGCCGAGCGCGACGAGCGCCAGCCCGGCGACCTCGCGCCCGCGCTCGTCGAGCACGCCGATCCGCGGCAGGCCGCGTGGCCAGAGCGACCCGAGGCCGAGCAGGCCGTCGCCACGCGATCGGCGAGCGCGTGCGCGGGTACCCCGTGCGCCGCCGCGCCCGCGTCCTTTCGCGCGGGTCGAGCCACGGCGCGCAGGGGCGCGCTTACGCGTGCTGGGCATCTCGCGCAACTTCGACGCCGACACGCCGGAACCTGCTCGGACGCCGCGTGGCGCGGCGCGCAAGGCGCGGGCAGCCGCGCCGCGAGCGGCGTCACCACGCCGTCCGCCATGCACGAGCTGCACCGCGGTCAACCGCCGTCAACGCCTACGATGCGTCTTAACGTCGCTTTAGTGGCTGGCGATACTTAAAGACGATGAACGACTTCTCCCGTGCACCGCGCGTCCTCGTCGTGGAGGACGATGAGGACATCGCTCAGGCGCTCCAGCGCTCGCTGCGAATGGAGGGCTATGAGGTGCGCTCCGCGCCCGACGGACCGAGCGCCCTCGAGAACGGCCGTGCGTTCGCGCCCGACCTCGTGATCCTCGACCTCGGCCTGCCCGGCCTCGACGGCGTCGAGGTCGCGCGCGCCCTGCGCTCCGAAGACGACGTTCCGATCTTGATCCTGACCGCGCGCGACGCGCTGGAGTCGCGCGTCGAGGGCCTGGACTCCGGCGCCGACGACTATCTGGTCAAGCCGTTCGAGCGCCAGGAGCTGCTCGCGCGGATGCGCGCGCTGCTGCGTCGCCGTCCCCCACGCGGCTCCGCGCCCCTTCGCGTGGCCGATCTATCGCTCAACGTCGACACGCATGAGGTCGTGCGTGGCGAGCGCGCCGTCGACCTCACCCAGCGCGAGTTCGAGCTGCTCGAGTACCTGATGCGCAACGAGCGGATCGTGATCTCACGCCAGCGCCTACTCGACGAGGTCTGGGGCTACGACCCCTTCTCGACGACCAACACGATCGAGGTGTTCGTCTCCAACCTGCGTCGTAAGCTCGAGGCCGACGGCGAGCCGCGGCTGCTGCACACGATCAGGGGAGCCGGCTACGTCCTCCGCGCCTAGCATCGGCGGCGTGTTCTCGCGCGGGGTCGCGCGCACCTCAGCCGCGTTCGACCGGCTGCCGATCCGGACCCGCCTGGCCAGCGTCTCGGCGCTGCTGACGTTCGTGATCCTCTGCGCGTTTGCCATGGCGATCGGCTCGTTCACGGTCCACCGAATCCGCTCGGACTTCAACCGCGAGGTCGGGGACACGATCAACCAGCTCGCGACGCAGCTGAACATCACCGTCACCCAGAACGGCGAACGCCGCACGGTGACGATCTCGCCCCCGCTCGCGGCCTACGCGGCGCCGGCCGACCACGCGATCCTGCGGATCTTCACGCTCGGTGGCACGACGATCGCCAAGGAACCGTCGAACGCGGCCTCGCTCGGCTCCCCCAGCAGCACGCCGAGGACGGTCCACGGCTATCGCGTGATCAGCCGCGTCGGGGTCGTCCGCGCGGCCGCCAACAACGAGCCGATCGGGCAGGTGGTCATCCAGTACGGGCGCAAGATCTCAGACACCGAGTCGACTGTCGCCCGGGTCGAGCTGTTCCTGCTCCTCGGCGTGCTCGCCGGCACGGCGCTCGCGCTGCTCGCCGGGATGGCGATCGCCCGCCGCGCGATGGCGCCGATCGCCGAGCTGACGTCGACCGCCGCGACGATCGCGCGCACGCGCGACCCATCACGCAAGGTGCCCCAGCCGCTCGCCGACGACGAGGTCGCCGAGCTGTCGCGCACGCTCGAGGGGATGCTCCGCGAGCTGGACGCCGCGCGTGGCGAGACCGAGACGATGCTCGCCCGCCAGCGCCGCTTCGTGGCGGACGCGTCGCACGAGCTGCGCACGCCGCTGACCAGCGTGCTCGCCAACCTCGAGCTGCTCGCCGAATCGCTCGACGGCGATCAGGGCGAGGCGGCCCGCTCGGCGCTGCGCTCCTCACGACGGATGCGCCGGCTCGTCGCCGACCTGCTGCTGCTCGCCCGCACCGACGTCGGCCGCGTCGTCCCGCGCGAATCGTGCGACCTCGCGTCGATCGTCGCCGAGGCGGCCGCCGAGCTCAGCCCCGTCAGCGGCGAGCACGAGATCGTCCTCGACGTGCATCCCGCGCCGGTCGACGCGGTTCGCGACGAGCTTCACCGCCTGGCGATCAACCTGCTGGAGAACTCGCTGCGCCACACGCCCCCCGGCACGCGGATCCGCGTCAGCACCGGCGTTCGTGACGGCCAAGCGACGCTCGTCGTGGAGGACGACGGCCCGGGCGTGCCGGCAGAGCTGGTGCCGACGCTGTTCGAGCGCTTCGTGCGCGGCGCCGGCGATCGCGGCGGCTCGTTCGGGCTCGGGCTGGCGATCGTCAAGGCCGTCGCCGTCAGCCACGGCGGCGACGTCGTGCTCGAGTCTCCCGCGAGCGGCGGCGCCCGGTTCGTCGTGACGCTGCCGGCGCACTCCGAGCCGGCGTCCGGCGCGCCAGGCGACGGAGCCACCGGCGAGGCGGTCGCAGCGCAGGCGCCAGAGCACGCGAGCCCCGCCGGGTCGCGCAGCTGATCGAGCTCGCTGTCGGCCGGCGCCTGCGAGGCCGGTGTGCCGTCAGACCTCGACGACGACCGGCAGCACCATCGGGCGCCGCCTGAGGCGGTCATAGACGAGCTTGGCCATGTCGTCGTGGACCATCTCCTGCACGACGTCAACCTCGCGGATCTCGTCCTTCGCCGCGCGCGCGACCGTCCGCTCTACCGTCGCGCGGATCTCGCCGACGAGCTCGTCGGCCTCGTCGCGGAACGGCACGCCGCGGAAGATCACCTCGGGCTCCGTTACCGAGCTCCCGTCCTGCTCGGCGATCGTCACGACGACGATGAAGATTCCGTCGGCCGAGAGCATCCGCCGATCGCGCAGCGCGACGTCGGCCATGTCGCCGATCTCGACGCCGTCGACGAAGATCATCCCCGACTGCTCGGCCGAGCCGAAGCGGGCGCCGCGCTCGTCGATGTCCAGCGGTAGGCCGTTCTCGCCCTGGAAGGTGTCCTCCGGCGCGATCCCGACGTCCTGCGCGAGCTGCGCGTGCAGGCGCAGGCGCTTGAAGTCGCCATGGAACGGCATCACGTAACGCGGCTTGACGAGGTTGAGCATCAGCTTGATCTCCTCGGCGTAACCGTGCCCGGAGGCGTGCACCGGAGCGTCTCGCGGCGTCACCACGTCACAGCCGATGTGGTAGAGGCGATCGATCGTCTCGTTGACCGCGCGCTCGTTGCCGGGGATCGGCGTCGCCGAGAAGACGACCGTGTCGCCCTCGCGCAGTTCGACCTGGCGATGGTCGCGATAGGCCATCCGGCGCAGCGCCGACAGCGGCTCGCCCTGGGAGCCGGTCGAGATGATCACGACCCGCTCGTCGGGGAAGTCGTTGATCTCGCGGGGACCGACGAGCAGGCCCGAGGGGACGTCGATGTGCCCGAGCTGGCGCCCGATGCCGACGTTCTTTCGCATCGACCGCCCGACGAGCGCGACCTTGCGGTCGAGCGCCGCCGCCGCGTCGACGACCTGCTGCACGCGGTGGATGTTCGACGCGAAGCTCGTCACGACGATCCGCCCTTCGCAGTGTGCGAAGGCGTCCTCCAGGTGCGGCCCGACGACCGACTCCGACGGCGAGAAGCCGGGGCGGTCGACGTTCGTCGAGTCGCCGCACAGCACCAGCACGCCCTCCCGGCCGAGCTCGGCCAGGCGCGAGACGTCCGCAGGCGGGCCGTCGACGGGCGTCTGGTCGAACTTGTAGTCGCCGGTGATCAAGACCGTGCCGAGCTCGGTGCCGAGCGCGACGGCGCTCGCGTCCGGGATCGAGTGCGTCATGTGCACGAGCTCGAGCGAGAACGGCCCGAGCTCGAGCGTTTCCGCGGGATCCAGCTCGTTGAGCTCGACCCCCTTGAGCTTGTGCTCATCGAGCTTCGAGCGCGCCATCGCGATCGTCAGCGCGCCGCCGTAGACCGGCGGGCTGTCTTCGCCGAGCTCGCGTAGCACCCACGGCAGCGCCCCGAGGTGATCCTCGTGGCCGTGGGTGACGACGATCGCCTCGATGTCCGAGGCGCGTTCGCGCAGGTAGGTGAAGTCGGGCAGCACGAGGTCGATGCCGACCATCTCGGGCGTCGGAAAGCGCAGGCCGACGTCGACCACGACGATCCGACCGTCGTGCTCGACGACGGTCATGTTCTTGCCGATCTCCCCGATGCCTCCCAGGGGCAGGATCCGAACCCGGCTCACGTGCCGCGTGCCTGCACCGACGAGGCCCGGTCGCGGGGCCCTGCGTCGTCATCGCTGCCGAGCAGCCCGTGGCGGACGAGCATCGCGCGAACGGCGGCGAGCTCCTCCTCGGTCGCGGCGACGAGCGGCAGGCGCAGCCCACCGGCGTCGTGGCCGAGCAGGTTGAGCGCCGCCTTGGTGCACGTCGGGCTCGCCGTCAGGAACAGCGTCTCGTAGACGTCACGCAGCGAGGCGTCGATCTCGTCGCGGCCGTCGGGCTCGTCGACGATCCGGCGCATCTCGTTGCCGACCACGTGACTGGCGACGAGGATCCCGCCGGCGCCGCCGAGGTCGAGCGTCCGCGCGAAGGTCGCATCGTCGCCGGCATACAGCGCGAGCCCGTCGATCGGTTGCAACTCGTCGGCGTTCGCCTGCTTGACCCCCTCGATGTGCTCGATCTGCGCGAGCTCGGCTAGCAGGTCGGGCGCCATGTTCGTGCCGGTACGCTTGGGGATGTTGTAGACGAGCATCGGCTTGTCGGTCGCGTTTGCGACCGCTTCGTAGTGGCGGACCAGGCCGAGCCGGCTGGGGCGGTTGTAGTACGGGGTGACGACGAGCGTCGCGTCGACGCCGAGCTCGGTCGCGCGTTCGGTCAGGAAGACGGCCTCGCGCGTGTCGTTCGTGCCGGTGCCCGCCACGATCGTCTTGCCGGGCGGGCGCTCGCGGACGGCCAGCTCGATCAGCGCCAGCTGCTCCTCCTCGGCCAGCGTCGACGCCTCGCCGGTCGTCCCGGCGACGACGAACCCGTCCGAGCCGTTGGCCGCGAGGTGGTGCATCAGCGCGACGAATGCCTCCTCGTTTACGCGCGAGCGGTCGTCGAACGGGGTGACGATCGCCGTCAGGATCGTGCCGAGCTCAATCATGCGCCGCAGTATCTCACTCAGGTCCGCTCGTCGAACAGGAGCCCCTCGAGCCCTACCACCAGCGGCTCGGGCAGATCCCCCACGCGGCGGACCGCCAGCAGGACGCCCGGCATGAACGACTCGCGCGAGATCGTGTCGTGGCGGATCGACAGCGTCTGGGCGAGGTCGCCGAGGATCACCTCCTGGTGCGCAACCAGCCCGGGAAGGCGCACCGAGTGGATCGGCGGCGGCTCGTTGCCGCTCGCGGCGGCCATCAGCTCGGCGGTGCGCGCCGCTGTACCGCTTGGCGCGTCGAGCTTGGCGTCGTGGTGCAGCTCGATGATCTCTGCCCTGCTCATGTGTCGCGCCGCCTCGGCGGCGAAGCGCATCATCAGCACCGCGCCGATTGCGAAGTTCGGCGCGACGAGCACGTTGCAGCGCCGCGGGCTCTGCGCGAACGCCGCGTCACGCAGCGCCTGCAGGTCAAAGCCGGTCGTGCCGATCACCGCGTGCACGCCGGCGTCGATGCAGCTGAGCGCGTTCTCGAGCGCCGTGTCGGGCGTCGTGAAGTCGACCAGCACGTCGGCATCGGCGAGCGCCTCGCCGACCGAGACCTCCAGCAGCGGGTCGGCACGACCGACGAGCTGCATGTCGTCGGCGCCGTCGACCGCCGCGCACACGGTCTCCCCCATCCGCCCGGCGGCGCCGGCGACGGCGACTGCGATCACCGCGCCGCCCCCGGGGCGAGCGGCACGCCGCGTGCCCCGGCGCCGGCCTGAAGCGGCGCGATCGCCTCGTTGAAAGCGCGCTCGTCGGGGCCCACGCACGCGATCGAGAGCCGCTCGGGAGAGAACAGGTCGCGGGCGAGCGCCTCGACATCGGCCAGGCGCACGGCGTCGATCCGATCGATCAGCTCGTCCATCGAGAGGATCGGCATCCCGTGCAGCAGTGAGCCGCCGAGGTGACTCATCCGCGCGCCGGTCGACTCCATCGACAGCACAACGCGTCCCTTGAGGTTCTCGCGCGATCGCGTCAGCTCCGCGTCGGTGGCCGGAGCTTCGACGGAGCGCTCGAGCTCTTCGGCGATCACCGCGATCGCCTGTGCGAGGTTGTCCGGGCGCGTGCCGACGTACAGCCCGACCTCGCCCGTGTGGGCGTAGAGGTTGGAGAAGGAGAAGACCGAGTACGCCAGGCCACGGCGCTCGCGCACCTCCTGGAACAGGCGCGACGAGGAGGTGCCGCCGAGCACCCCTTCGAGCACGCGAAGCGCAAAGCGGCGCTCGTCGTCGCGCGCCAACCCGCCGCCGCCGAGGCACAGGTGGTACTGCTCGGTGTCCTTCTCACAGAAGCGCACGCGCCGGGTGAACTCGGGCGCGTCGCGCGCCACGGGCGCCGCCGCCCCGTCCACGCCGACGTCAAGCCCGCGCGCGAGCTCGACTAGCGCGTCGTGCTCGATCGACCCGGCCGCCGCGATCACGATGTCCTGCGGCCGGTAGCGCTCGTCGTGAAAAGCGCTGAGCTGGTCGCGGGTGACCGAGCCGACGACCTTTGCGGTGCCGATCACGGCGCGACCGAGCGGGTGCGTGCCGAAGACCGCCTCGCCGAGCACGTCGAAGACCTTCTCCTGCGGATCGTCCTCGTACATCGCGATCTCCTCGAGCACGACCTCGCGCTCGGTCTCCAGCTCGCCGAAGCGCGGCTGGAAGACCATCTCACCGATCACGTCGAACGCGCGCGGCACGTGACGGTCGAGCACGCGCGTGTAGACCGATGTCGCCTCCTTGTCGGTCCCGGCGTTGACCTCGGCGCCCATCGCGTCGAAGATCTCGTCGATCTCGCGCGAGCCGAAGCTCGCGGTCCCGCGGAACAGCATGTGCTCGAGCAGGTGCGAGATCCCGGCCTGCTCGTCGTGCTCGGCGGCCGACCCGGTGGCGATCCAGAAGCCGAGCGCCACCGAGCGCACGCTCGGCACGCGCTCGGTGACCACCCGCACGCCGTTGTCCAGCGTGGTTATCCGGTGTTGCTGGTGCAGCTGCGCCTCAGTCGCGGTCGCGGCCGTGGCGCGGTCGCCCGGAGCCGCGGTCGCCGTCGCCGTCGCGGCGAGGGCCACGATCGGAGCGCTCGCGCCCGTTGCGCCTGCCGCCGCCATCGCGCGGCGGGCGACCGCCTCCGCCACCTCCGCCCGTGCCGACGCCGGCGAGCTCCTCGACTGACTTGCCGGCGATGTCGGGGTCGTCGGCGAGGCGCAGGCCGATCCGGCCACGCTCGCGGTCGACCTCGACCACCCGGACGTTGATCTCGTCGCCTTTGTTGAGCACGTCCTCGACGCTGTCGACGCGTTTGCCAGGCGACACGTTTGAGATGTGCAGGAGGCCGTCAGTGCCCTTGGCGAGCTCGACGAACGCGCCGAACGTCGTCGTCTTGACGACCTTGCCGAGGTACTCGTCGCCGACCTCGACCTCCTTCATCATCATCCGCACGCGCTCGACGAGCGCGTCGCCGAGCTCGCCGTTGGCGGAGTAGATCAGCACCTGACCATCGTCGTTTACGTCGATCTGCGACTCGAACTCCTCGGCCAGGCCGCGAATCGTTTCGCCGCCCTTTCCGATCAACAGGCCGATCTGCGACGGGTCGATCTGGATCGTCTGGATCCGCGGCGCGAACTGGCTGAGCTGCTCGCGCGGCGCTGTGATCACGTCGGCCATCTTGCCGAGGATGAACGTACGCGCCTTGTGCGCGCGCGTCAGCGCGTCGCGCAGGATCTCGAACGTCACGCCCGTGATCTTGATGTCCATCTGCAGCGCGGTGATCCCGCGCTCGGTGCCGGCGACCTTGAAGTCCATGTCGCCGAGGTGGTCCTCGACGCCGGCGATGTCGGTGAGCACGACGTAGTCGTCGCCCTCCTTGATCAGGCCCATCGCGATTCCCGCGACCGGACGCTTGATCGGCACTCCCGCGTCCATCAGCGACAGCGAGGAGCCGCAGACCGAGGCCATCGAGGACGAGCCGTTGGACTCGAGGATGTCCGAGACGACGCGGATCGAGTACGGGAACTGCTCGATCGACGGGACCATCGGGCTGAGCGCGCGCTCGGCGAGCGCACCGTGGCCGATGTCGCGACGCTTGACGCCGCCCATCCGGCCGGCCTCCCCGACCGAGAACGGCGGGAAGTTGTAGTGGTGCCAGTAGTACTTTTTCGTCTCCAGGCCGAGCGTGTCGAGGCGCATCTCCTCCTTGAGCGTGCCAAGCGCGGCGACGCTCAGCGCCTGCGTCTGCCCGCGCGTGAACAGCGCCGAGCCGTGCGTGCGCGGTGTCACGCCGACTTCGATCGAGATGTCGCGGATCTCGTCCTCACCGCGCCCATCCGGACGCTTCTTGTCGACGGCGATCCGCTCGCGGATGATCGACTTCTCGAGCTTGTCGAATGCGAGCTGGGCCGCCGCGCGGCGCTCCTTGGCGGCGAGCTGCTGCTCCTCGGAAGCGCCGTCTGGAGCGGGCGGTCCGTAATGCTCGAGGATCTGCTGCTCGACGGCCTTGGTCGCGTCCTGGCGCTCGAGCTTGTCCTCGACCTGCGTCGCCGCGTCGAGCGCCGCGCCGTGGGAGGCCTTGATCTGCTCGAGCAGGCCCTCATCGACCTGGATCTGGGCGAACTCTTTCTTCTGCTTGCCGACTTTCTCGGCGAGGTCGCGCTGCAGCGCGCACAGCTTCTTGATCTCCGCGTGAGCGATGTCGAGCGCGTCGAGGATCTCGGCCTCGGGGATCTCGTTCGCCCCGGCCTCGACCATCAGGATCGCCTCCTCGGTGCCGGCGACGACGAGGTCGAGGTCCGAGCCGACGCCGTCCTCCTCGCCGAACGTGGTGACGAGGTCCTCCTCCTTGGGGTTGACGACGAAGTTGCCGTCGACCTTGCCGATCCGCACCGCGCCGACCGGCGTCGGGAACGGGATGTCGGAGAGCATCACCGCCGTCGAGGCGCCGTTCATCGCGAGAATGTCATACGGATGCTCGTGGTCGATCGACAGTGGGATCGCCACCAGCTGCGTGTCGTAGCGCCAGGACTTCGGAAACAGCGGCCGCAGCGGGCGGTCGATCATCCGCGCCGTCAGTGTCGCCTTCTCGCCCGGGCGCCCCTCGCGCTTGAAGAACGAGCCGGGGATTTTCCCGGTCGCATACATCCGCTCCTCGACGTCGACCGTCAAGGGAAGAAAGTCCACGTCGCGCAGGCTGCCGGCGACGGCGGTCGCGAGGACCATCGTGTCGCCCTGCCTGACAACTACCGCACCAGAGGCCTGCTTGGCCATCCGGCCGGTCTCAAATGAGATCTCGCTACCGGAGATCTCCACGGAAACCCGTGTAACCCCATCACTGCTCATATTCGCTGCCTTCCTGTTCCGCCCGTCGGTCGGCGGTCCGTTTTCTTTTCTCGATTCCGAACCAAACGAGCTTAGCGGACGGGCGCGGCCCGTCGGGGTCAGGCGCAGCGGCGGGTGACTCAGGCCGAGGCGGCGCCGGCGAGCGCCTCATCGACGCCCCCGCGCAGGAGCTTCAGCGCCGGCAGCTCGCCCGGCGAGGCGGCCTGAAAGCTCCACCGCACGACGCCGTCGCCGTCGAGCACGACGAGCGCCCGCTCCGGGAAGCCGCCCGGGTGCAGGACGCCAAAGGCAACGCACGTGGCGCCCTTGGGCTCGAAGTCCGACAGCTGCTCGCTGGTTACGCCGAGCTTCTCCTTGAACGCCTTCTGCGCCCATGTCGAGTCACATGACACGCCGTACAGCCTCACGCCGCGCTGCACGAACTCGGGCAGGGCGCCCTCGTACAGCTGCAGCTGGTCGGTGCAGACGGGGCTGAACGCGAACGGGTAGAAGACGAAGACCGTCGTCTGGCCCTGCAGATCCGCGTTGGTGAACTCACCGCCGTCCTCGCGCGCGAGCGTGAACTCGGGCGCGGGCGTGCCGGGCTCGATGACACTCACGAGTTTCGCCTCAAGGGTCGAGGGTCAAGCGCAGCAAGGACGCAGGGAGCGTGGCGTGCTGGCCGAAACGGGGATGCGAGCGAAGCGAGTGTCTCCCGGCTTCGGTACGCGAGCGACCGAGGACGCCGCTGCGCGCCGACCATCGGCCCGCTCGCGTCACTTGCGCAGACCCAGCTCTTTGATCAGTGCGCGATAACCGTCGAGGTCCTTGCGCTGGAGGTAGTCCAGGAAGCGACGGCGGCGGCCGACGAGCATCAGCAGGCCGCGACGCGAGTGGTGGTCCTTGCTCTGCGCGCGCAGATGCTCGGTCAGGTGGTTGATCCGCTCGGTGAGCAGCGCGACCTGCACCTGGGTCGAACCGGTGTCGTTCTCGTCCGCGCCGAACTTCGCCGCGATCTCGCGCTTGCGCTCAGTGGTTATCGCTGTCATCAGCGGCGGAAACGCTAGCAGACGCCTGGCGTGCGTCACCGAGGAGCTCGCGCACCTGCGTGACGTCGTCGCGCATCTGCTCGACGAGCGCCTCGGGCGTGTCAAAGCGGCGCTCGCCGCGCAGGCGCGCGATGAAGTCCAGGCACAGCGTCTCGCCGTAGACGTCGCCGTCGAAGTCGAGCAGGTAGGCCTCGATCAGCTCGGCGCGACCGGTCTTGAACGTCGGGCGCACGCCGATGCTGACGGCGGCGGGGACCGGCGCCGGCAGCGCCCGCGGCCCGCTGGCAAGGCACGCATAGACGCCGTGCCCGGGGCACGCGAAGTCCTCGCTGGGGACGATGTTCGCCGTCGGAAAACCGAGCGCGCGGCCGCGCGCGTCGCCGTGGACGACCTCGCCGCAGAGCTGAAACGGCGTCCCGAGCAGGCGATTGGCCTCGGCAACGTCCCCGGCGAGGACGAGCCCGCGGATGTGGCTGGATGAGACGACCTCGCCGTCGATTTCAAGCAGCGGGTGCACGGTCGTCGCAAAGCGGGAGTCGGCGGCGAGCAGCCGCGGGTCACCCTGGGCCTTGTGGCCGAAGCGGAAGTTCTCGCCGATCGCGACCTTCGCGGCCGACAGCGTGCCGACGAGCACGTCGTCGATGAACTCGTCGGCGGTCCGCTTGGCGAAGTCCGCGTCGAACGGGATCACGACGAGCTCGCGCACGCCCAGGGCGGCGATCAGCTGCGCCTTGCGTGCGGGGGTCGTCAGCAGCTTGGGCGTGTGCTGGGGCGCGACGATCGCGACCGGATGCGGATCGAACGTCAACACGGTGTCAGATCCGGCGATCACCTCGCGATGACCGAGGTGCACGCCATCGAAGGTGCCGACCGCGACGCTGCGCCCGTCTCTGCGCTCGACGTCGGGCAGGCGCGTGATCTCCACACCAGCAAGCCTAGTCAGTGCGCGCTCACGACAGCAGGGCCAGCGCCCGTTCCAGCTCGACCAGCGGCGGCTCGGTCCACCGCGGGCCGCGCGGCGGCGGTGGCGCGACCGCGTCGGCGACGACAAATGGGCCGACCGCGGTGCGCCGCAGCTCCAGGCAGTACGCGTCGCCCAGGTCGGCGATCAGCGAGCGCACGTAGGTCCCCGAGCCGCACTCGATCTCAAACCCCGCGCGTTCCAATCCCGGACTGGTCGGATCGGGCTCGCGCCAGGCCTGGGTGAAGCGCGAGACGGTGACGATCCGCTCGGGCATCTCGATCCGCTCGCCGCGCCGCGCGCGCTTGTAGGCGCGCTCGCCGCCTATCTTCACGGCCGAGTGCGCCGGCGGGCGCTGGCGCAGCTCGCCCGTCCGTAGCGGTGGCGGATCGGGCGGCAGGCGCAGTGTCTGCACGATCTCGCCCTCGGGGTCGCCGGTGGTCGAGGTCGCGCCGAGCTGGGCGACCGTCTCATAGGTCTTTGGCAGCGCCATCAGCCGGCTCTGCGCCTTGGTCGCGCGCCCGACGAGCACGAGCAGCAGGCCCGTCGCGAACGGGTCAAGTGTTCCCGCGTGCCCCGTGCGGGGGCCGCCGAGCGCGCCGCGAACGCGGGCGACGACGTCGTGAGAGGTGATCCCGCGCGGCTTGTCGATCA
Source organism: Solirubrobacteraceae bacterium (assembly GCA_036498045.1). Lineage (GTDB taxonomy): Bacteria > Actinomycetota > Thermoleophilia > Solirubrobacterales > Solirubrobacteraceae > Palsa-744. The sequence goes on along the minus strand of DASXIJ010000097.1, from coordinate 32,286 downwards.
GCAGGACGCCGTCGGTGCTCATCGGCGCTTGCCTCGCGCGGAGCTCAGGCGAGCGCCGCGGGGCGCTCATCGGCCTGCAGCTGGGCTGCGACGGCCGGGCGCAGGAACGCGATCAGGTCGTCGACGTCGAGCGTCGTCGAGAAACCGGCCGCGCGGCGATGGCCGCCGCCGCCCTGGGCACGGGCGATCGCCGAGACGTCGACGTGATCGTCGGTCGCGCGCAGCGAGACTTTGCGCTGGCCGCGCCGCTCGCCGGTCAGCTCGCGAACGAACACGGCAACCTTTGTCCCGCGCACGGCGCGCAACTGGTCGACGATCCCCTCGGAATAGTGTTCGTCGGCGCCCGTTGCGTCGAAGTCGTCGGCGCTCAGCGCGGCGACCGTCAGCTGGCCTTCGTCGAAGCGCTGGATCGCGCCGAGCGCGAGCGCCATCAAGGCGAGCTTCTCGACGGGCACGTCCTCGTACAGCTGCCGGTAGATCCCGGCGACGTCGACGCCGGCGACGATCAGCTCGGCCGCCATCAGGTGCGCCCGCGGCCCCGTGTTCTCGTACATGAAGCGCCCGGTGTCGGTGATCAGGCCGATGTACATCGCCTGTGCCGCGGCGAGCGAGGGCTCGAGCTCGAGGCCGTGCATCAGGTCCCACACGATCTCTGCGGTGCACGACGCGTCCGAGACGACGTAGTCGAGCGTGCCGAAGCGCGTGTTGTCGTGGTGGTGGTCGATGTTCAGCAGCCGTGCGCCGTCGCGCAGCACGCTCGCCGAGTTGCGGTCGATGTTGCCGCAGTCGAGGAACACGACGGTGCGCTCGGCGATGTCGGGCGGGGGCTCGTGGATCGCGCCCTCCAGTGCAAACACGCTGTACTCGGAGGGCAGCGGCAGATCGCTGGGCGATACGTACATGAGCGCGTCCTTGCCGAGCGCGCCCAGCAGCTCGTGCACCGCGACGAGCGAGCCGAGCGCGTCGCCGTCGGGATGCTCGTGCGTGGCCAGCACGAAGCGCCGATCCTCGCGCAGGCGCTCGAGGACCTGCTCGCGCACGGCCATCGCGCCATCGAGGCTCACGTGGGGCCGATCTCGTCGAGGATCTCCTCGACGCGCAGGGCGCGGTCTGTCGTGTCGTCGTAGGCGAACTCGAGCGTCGGCGTGCGCTTGAGACGCAGCTCGCCGGCAAGCCTCGCCTGGAGGAAACCGTGGGCGCTCGCAAGCCCCTGGAGGGTCGCCGCCCGCTGGTCCTCGGCCGAGGGGCGCCCGTGCTCGCCGAGCACGCTCACGTAGACGCGCGCGTGGCTGAGGTCGGCGCTCGTTCTGACGTCGGTCACGGTTACGAATCCCACTCGCGGGTCCTTGAGGTCCCCTGCGACGGCGTCGCCGATCACTTGGCGAATCGCCTCGTCGACTCGACGCATCCGTCCTGATCCCATCCTACTGACGACCTCCGCGCGCGACGAACGGTGAGCGATTTCTCTCAGGCTGAGAGCTCGCGCTCCTGCAGGCGTGTCTCATACGTCTCGAGCACGTCGCCCTCGTGCAGGTCCTGGAAATTGGCGAGCACGATCCCGCACTCAAAGCCGGCGGTCACCTCGCGCACGTCGTCGTTGAAGCGGCGCAGGCTCTCGATCGTCGTGTCGTAGATCACCGTGCCGTCGCGCACGACGCGCACTTTCGCGCCGCGCGTGACCTTGCCCTCGGTGACGAACGAGCCCGCGATCGTCCCGATTTTCGAGGCGCGGAACAGCTGGCGGACCTCGGCCTGGCCGAGCGTCGTCTCGACCTCGGCCGGCTCGAGCATTCCCTGCATCGCCGCACGCAGCTCGTCGATCGCGCGATAGATCACCGCGTAGGAGCGAATCTCCACGCCCTCGCGCTCGGCGGTCTGGCGGGCGTCGCCGACCGGACGGACGTTGAACGCGAGGATCACTCCCTCCGAGGCCGCCGCGAGCATCACGTCGGACTCGTTGATCCCGCCGACGCCGCGGTGAATGATGTTGACCGCGACCTCCTGCTGGGGCAGCTTGGCGATCTCGTCCTCGAGCGCCTCAAGCGACCCGGCGACGTCTGCCTTGACGACGAGGCTGAGCTCCTTGACCGCGCCGGCCTGAGCGAGCTTGAAGACGTCCTCGAGCGAGACCTTGCGCCCTGAGCGGCGCGCGAGCGCCTCGGTCTTCAGCCGGTTGGCGCGCTCGCCTGCGAGCTGGCGCGCGCGGCGCTCGTTTTCGACCACCCGCACGATCTCGCCGGCCTCGGGCACGCCGTCGAAGCCGAGCACCTCGACAGGCTCGCCGGGGGTCGCTCGCTTGACTTTGTTGCCGATGAAGTCGTGCATCGCGCGCACGCGCCCGAAGTGCGCGCCCGCGACGAGCGCGTCGCCGACGCGCAGCGTGCCGCGCTGGATCAGCACGCTGACGACCGGACCGCGGCCGGGGTCGAGCTTTGACTCGATCACCGTGCCCGACGCCTCGGCGTTGCTGTTGGCCTTGAGCTCCTCCAGATCGGTGACGACCTGAATCGTGTCGAGCAGGCTGTCGAGGCCCTGATGGGTCTTCGCGCTGACGTCGACGAACTCGGTCTCGCCGCCCCACTCCGACGGCTGCAGGCCGTGCTGGGTCATCTCGGTGCGCACTCGCTCGGGTTGCGCGCCCTCCTTGTCGATCTTGTTCACCGCGACGACGATCGGCACCTCGGCGGCGCGTGCGTGGTCGATCGCCTCCTCGGTCTGCGGCTTGACGCCGTCGTCGGCGGCGACGACGATCACCGCGAGGTCGGTAACGCGCGCGCCACGTGCGCGCATCGCGGTGAACGCCTCGTGGCCGGGCGTGTCGAGGAAGGTGATCTCCTTGTCGCCGTGGTGGACCTGGTAGGCGCCGATGTGCTGGGTGATGCCGCCAGCCTCGCCAGCGGCGACCTCCGTCTCGCGGATCGCGTCGAGCAGCGACGTCTTGCCGTGGTCGACGTGGCCCATGATCGTCACCACCGGCGGGCGGTCGACGAGATCCTCCGGCGCGTCCTCGAAGGTCGGCTCGACCTCGACGTCGTCAGCGGCGTGGACGATCTCGATCTTCTTTTCGAACTCGTCGGCGAGCACCTGGATCGCGTCGTCGGAGAGCGTCTGCGTCAACGTCGCCATCTCACCGAGCGTCATCAGCTTCTTGATCACCTCGGGGACGGCTACGCCGAGGTACTCGGCGACGTCCTTGACCGTCGAGCCCGAGTTGACGCGGATCTCGTCGGTCGCCTCCAGCGCGCTGCTGTCGATCGGCGCGATCGTGTCGTCGTAGGTGCCACGCCGACGGCGTCCGCGGCGCGGGCGGCGCTGGGGCTGGTTGGCGGGTCCGCCCTGCTGGCGCCGCGATGCCTGGGAGTCGATCACCACGCGGCGACGCCCGCCGGGGCCGATGCCGCCGGGGGTGCGCTCGCCGGTGCGCGAGTCGCGCGTTGGGCGCACGCGCTCGCCGGGGGCGCCGGACGCCGGCGCGGGGGTCCCCGGCGCGGTTCCCGGCCCAGCAGGCGGGGCGGGCGCGGCGGCCCCACTCTCGGGAGCCGGCGGCGCCGGGCTGGCCGGTGGCGCCTTCGCCGTGCCCGCATCGGGCGCCGGCGGGGCCGGCGCCTCGGTCGGCGCGGCGGACGCGCCGTTGGGCGCGCTCGCGGTCGCGGCGCCGTTGCTCGCCGCTGCCGGCGTGGCGCCATCGCCCAGCGCCTGCAGCGCGAGCGTCTCCTCGACGGAGGACGCCGCGGCCTTGGCCTCGATCCCGGCAGCGTGGAGCCGCTCCAGCAGTTCCTTGCTGGAGAGGCCGTGCTCCTTGGCGATCTCGTGTACGCGCTTCTTGCTCATCCGCTAGACGATTCTACGAGCTTGACGTCGCGGCAGATCGAATCCACCGCGACCGGCCGGCGCAGGGCACGCGCGAACGAGCGTCGCCTGCACGCCTGCGCGAGGCAGTCGGCCGCCGGCTGGGGATGCGCGGCAGAGCCGCGCACGTCGCGGCAGAGATAGGCGCCGCGCCCGGGCATCCGCGCGAACGGATCGAGCACCGCGCGCGCAGCAGCGCCACCCGGCTCGGCGACGGCCGCGACCCGTAGCAGCTCGGACTTCGGCGCGACTCGCCCGCAACCGACGCAGCGGCGTCGGGGAACGTGCGCGCCTATGGCGTCCGCTCCTCGGCGGCCGGATCGGGCGCCGACTCGAGCTGGTCTGCGGGAATCACCGGCGCGGGCGGCTCGTCGCCCGCGACCTGCTCGCTCGGGGTTCCGTTGGCGCCGCCGGCGGCGGGGGCTAGATCGGCGACGTCGTCGGAGTCGATGTTGGCGAGCGCCTGATGGCTCTCTATGCCGCAGTAGCGCGAGCCGGGCAGGGCAGCGTTGGGGCAGCGCCGGCCATTGGAGAGGATCGCGGCGCAGCGACCCTGCACCTCCTCCTCCTCGTAGCCGTGCTCGGCCTCCTCGGCGGCGAACTCGGTCTCCGAGCGGATGTCGACGCGCCAGCCGGTCAGACGCGCGGCAAGGCGCGCGTTCTGGCCCTCGCGACCAATCGCCAGCGAGAGCTGGTCGTCGGGCACGATCACGGTCGCCTGCTTGGCGTCGTCGTCGACGAGAACCTCGCGCACGCGAGCCGGCGACAGCGCCTTGGCGACGAACCGGGCGGGCTCGTCGTTGAACGGGATGATGTCGATCTTCTCGCCACGCAGCTCGGAGACGACCATCCGCACGCGCGAGCCGCGCGGACCGACACACGCGCCCACCGGGTCGACGCCGTCGGTGTGCGAGACGACGGCGATCTTCGAGCGATAGCCGGGCTCGCGCGCGACGTTGGCGATCTCCACGAGGCCGTCGGCGATCTCGGGGACCTCGAGCTCGAACAGCTTCTTGATCAGCTCGGGGTCGCGCCGCGACACGATGATCGCCGGACCCTTCGTCGAGGGCGAGACCTCCTTGATCACGGCCTTGATCCGCTGCGAGTGGTCATAGCGCTCCCCGTCCACCTGCTCGGACTTGGGCAGCAGCGCCTCGACGCGTTCGCGCAGCTGCACGAGCGTGTAGCGCGAGTCCGACTGCTGCACGATGCCGGTGATCAGCTCGCCGACGCGGTCGCGGTACTCCTCGTACATCATGTCGCGCTCGGCCTCGCGGATCCGCTGCAGGATCACCTGCTTGGCCGTCTGCGCGGCGATCCGCCCGAAGTCGTCGGGGGTCACGTCGCGTTCGTCGATCTGATCGCGGTATTCGGCGAACTTGGCCGGGTCGATTTCCGGTTCCTCCGGTTCGCGCATCTCGCCCGTCTCGGGGTCGACCGTCGTTTCCTCGTCGATCGTCTCGACGATCAGGTGCGCCTCGAGGCGCTCGGGGATGATCAGTTCGATCACGCGGAAGTCGGCCGTCTCGCGATCCATTTCCACGCGCGCGTACTTGGCCGAGCCCGGCTGCTTCTTGTAGGCGGACAGCAGCGCGTCCTCGAGCGCGATCATCAGCTTCTCCGGCTCGATCCCCTTCTCGCGAGCGAGCGCGTGCATTGCCTCGAGAATTTCGCGTGACATGGCCTCTACTCCTCGACGAGGTTGGATCGGCGGATCTCCGAGTAGGGGATCGCGATTACGCCGCCGTCGGCCGCGAGCGTGACCTCCTCCTCGGAGGCTCCGACGAGCTCACCGGTGAAGCTGCGCGTGGTCGCCGCGGCGGAGTCGCCGCCGGTGCGGCGGGCGTCGTGCAGCGCGGGGCGCGGGTGGCGCGTGCGAACGCGTGCGCGCCTGCCGACGAAGCGACGAAAGTGCGCCGGCTTGGTCAGCGGGCGCTCGCTGCCGGGAGAGGAGACCTCGAGCGAGTAGCGCTCACGCAGGTCGCTGAGCTGCAGCGTCACGCGCTCACACAGCTCGAGCGTGACGCCTTCGGGATGGTCGATGAACACGCGCAGCGAGCGGCCGCCGAGAACCTCGGCGAGCAGCACCTCGACGTCGGGCTCGCTGACGGCGAGTCGTCGTTCGATATCCGCCTGAATGGATGTCATCAAGTTGCTCCTTTACGCAAAAAAGCGGGCCTGCGCCCACTTTCGGTACGGCAGCCGGCGCTCTCCACACCGGTTCGAAAGTTCTTGGTCGAGCATAGCATCGGGCGGCTCGCATCGAGCAGCTTTCCCTGCACTCGACGCGATCTTCAGGACCGCGTTGCGTCGCGCCGCGCGCGGTCGCGGTACTTGCGGTAGTCCTCGCGCTCGGGGCGTAGCGAGCAGGCCAGCGCGAGCGGCTTGCACGCCTCGCGATGGCGACCGAGCAGCTGCATCGAGCGGCCGAGACAGAACAGCGCGTAGTCGTTGGTCGGCGTGTTCTGCGCGACCGCCTGAAACTCGGCCGCCGCGCCCTCGTAGCGCTGGGCATGAAACAGCGCGCGACCGAGCGCCTCGCGAATCGACGCCTTCTCGGGCTCGAGGTCACGCGCTTTGGTCAACGGCACGATCGCCGCCTGGTGGTCGCCGTGGTCGAGCAGCTCGCTGCCGCGCTGATAGAGGTCATAGACGCTCTCCATGCGCGGCTATTTTAACGGCCGATCGAAACGCTCCGCGGCGAGCCGGGCGCGGTCAGGCGCGCAGCTTCGCGACGGCGTCGAGGATCGCCTCGGCAACGTCAGCCTTGGAGGCGCGCCCGACGTCTAGCTCGCCGCCGAGCCCTCCGTTGGCGGCGATGATCGTCACCTCGTTGGCGTCGACGTCGAAGCCGATGTCCTCGCGCGAGATGTCGTTGACGACGATCGCGTCGACGCGCTTCTCGTCGAGCTTGCGACGCGCGAGCTCGACCGCGCGCTGCCCGTGCTCGGCGGCGAAGCCGACCAACGTCTGCCCCGGGCGCCGGTCGGCCGCGAGCGTCGCGAGCACGTCGGTGGTCGGCTCTAGCTCGAGCGAGATCGCGGCGCCGGCGGAGTCGGCCAGCTCGGACTTCTTGATCTTGTCCGCGCGGGGCGAGGCCGGGCGGAAGTCGGCCACCGCGGCAGCCATCAGTAGCACGTCGCTGGACGGGAACTCCTGGCGGCAGGCGAGCTCCAGCTCGGCGGCTGTGGCGACGTCGCGGCGCACGATCGCGGCGCTGCTCGGCAGCGCCACGTTGGCGGCGACGAGCGTGACCTGCGCGCCGCGTGCCCGCGCCGCCTCCGCGAGCGCGAGCCCCATACGCCCGGACGAGCTGTTGCCGAGGAAGCGAACGCTGTCGACCGGCTCGCGGGTGCCCCCCGCGGTCACGAGGACGCGAACCCCGTTCCACGCTCGGGCGCTGGATGCGCCGCTGCCGTTGGCTTGTGCGCCGCGCGGCTCCTCACCCGCAGTCGCGGCGCGCACGGCGATCGCCTGCTCGCATGCGGCGAGCAGCTCGGGCGGCTCTGCCAGGCGCCCCACCCCGTGCTCGCCCTTGGATGCAAGGCGCCCCGTCCCCGGCGCGACGATCGTCACGCCACGCTCGCGCAACACTGCGATGTTCGCCTGCGTCGCAGCGTGCTCGTACATGTGGTTGTTCATCGCCGGCGCGACGATCACCGGGCACGTGGCCGCGAGCGCGCAGCTGCTCAGCAGGTCCGACGCGGCGCCGCCCGCGAGCTTGGCGATCGTGTTGGCCGACGCCGGCGCGATCAAATAGACGTCGGCGTTGGCGACGAGCTCGAGGTGGCTGAGTGGATCGTGCGTCGCCAGCTGGTCGCCCGGGAAGGCGCCGCGCAGTGGGTCGCGCTCGAACTCGCTGACGAGCACCGGCGCGCCGCTCAGCGCGGCGAACGACGCCTCGCCGACGAACCGCCTGCTGTTCGGCGTCTGAACCACGCGCACCGCGTGCCCCGCACCGGTCGCCAGCCGCACGAGCTCGAGCGCCTTGTACGCGGCGATGCCGCCGCTAACGCCAAGCAGGATGCGCGCCATGCCTAGGTTGTAGAGCGCCCAGCGCCGCCTGGCAAGCAACGGCGCGGCGCTTGCGCCTAGCGGTAGTGGTACTTGATCTTGCCGGCTGCGACCTCCTCGAGGGCGATCGTCAAGTAGTTTTTCGAGCCGGTTTCGATCATCGGCGGCGGGAACTCGTCGAACGTGCCCTCGCCGAGGTTGTGGTAGTAGCTGTTGATCTGACGCGCCCGCTTGGCGGAGACGACGACGCTCGCGTAATTGGAGTCGACGTTGTCCAGCAGGCGGTCGATTCGGGGGCTGATCACGTTGCGGTGCCTTTCGTCGTGGACCCTGCAGTGTAGTGGCCGCTCACGACCGGCCCCGGTCTCTCGGGCTGGATTGCATTGGGGATGGCAGCCCCGCTGCGATCAGTCGAGCTCGCCGTCGAGGATCGTCGAGAGCTGCGCGAGCGCGTCGTCGAGGCGGTCGTTGACGACGACATGGCCGAACTCGGGCTGCGCCGTCAGCTCCTGCTCGGCGACGCGCAGGCGCCGCTCGACCTCGCCGGCGTCGTCGGTGCCGCGTCCGACCAGGCGTGTGCGCAAGGCGTCGAGCGAGGGCGGCGCGATGAACACCTGGACGGCGTCAGGGACCGCCGCGCGCACCTGGCGCGCGCCCTGCACCTCGATCTCGAGCACGACGGGCTTGCCGGCGTCGATCCGATCGTCGAGCTCGGAGCGCAGCGTGCCGTAGCTGCGTCCGGCGTAGTCGGCGTGCTCGACGAAAGATCCATTCGCGACCCGCCGGTCGAACTCCTCGCGCGTGAGGAAGTGGTAGTCGACGCCATCGCGCTCGCCCGGGCGCGGCGCACGCGTCGTCGCCGAGACCGACAGCTCGAGCTCGGGGTGGCGCTCCATCAGCCCGCGGATCAGCGTCCCCTTGCCGACCCCCGACGGGCCTGTGATGACGAACACGCGAGCCACGGCGCGCAACCCTAGTGCGGCCGGCGGGGGAAGGCATCTGCCCGCCAGCGGTGCCCTTGAGCGCGCGGGGCGCGGAAGATCTAGCGGTGCAGCAGTGAGATCAGCTCACTGCGCTGGCGCTCTGAGAGGCCGCCGATCGTCTTGCTCGGCGCGATCCGGCAGTGGGCGAGGATCTTGTTGACCTTGACGCGCCCGTACTTGGGGACGGCGAGCAGCATGTCGAATACCTTCGCCGTCTCCACGTACTCTGGCGGCTCGAGCAGCAGCGAGTGGATCGACAGGCGCCCGGCCTTGAGATCGCGCTTGAGCTGAGCGCGCTTGATCCTGATCTGATTGGCCCTCGCGAGGGCGTCCATGCGCTGGTTGAGTGATCGCTCTGGCGCCATCGAGGAGCTGTGAGACGTCGTGCTGGTCGCCGTCGTCATGCGCGGCGAGTCTACACACCCTCGGCAGTCGATCAAGGCAAACTCGCTAATTCATCTGCACCTCAGGTTGAGGTGCAGACGCATCGAGCCTGCTGGACGGTCGCGACGCGTTTTTACAAGCATTTCCGGCGCTCCAGGCGCTCCGCAGAAAACGTCCGGAGATTGCGAGAACGGCCCTCGAAGACTTGTCCGCTGCGGGTTGGCGCGGGTCGATCAGGACCCCGGTGCAAGCTCCGCTGCGATCCGCGACGCTACCGCCGGATCACGAAAGCTCTCGGTTCCGACGGCGACCAGCGTCGCACCCGCATCGAGCAGGTCGCGCGCGTGCGCCGTGCTCTGCACACCCCCCATCCCGACGACGGGAATCGCGACCGCGCGCGCCACGGCGGCGACCTGAGCGAGCGCGATCGCGCGAATCGCGGGGCCCGACAGCCCTCCCGTCGAGCCACCCAGCCACGGCGAGCCCCCCGGCTCGAGCGCCAGCGCGCGCAGCGTGTTGATCAGCGAGACCGAGTCCGCGCCCGCGGCCTCGGCGGCCTTCGCGCACGCGGGGACGTCGCCGGTGTTCGGCGTCAGCTTGACCACCAGCGGCTTGCCCGTGCTGGCGCGGCAGGCTCGCACGACGTCCTCGAGCTGCGCGGGATCGGCACCGATGTCCAGGCCGGTCTTCACGTTCGGGCAGGAGACGTTCAACTCGATCGCGGCGATCTCCGAGCGCGCGTCGCACGCCGCGACGAGCGAGGCGAGCTCGTCGCCGGTCGACCCCATCACGTTGGTGATCAGCGGCGCCGGCAGCGTGGCGAGCTGCGGCAGGTCCTCGGCGAGATAGCGGTCAAGGCCCTTGTTCGGCAGCCCGATCGAGTTGATCAGGCCTGCCGGGGTCTCCCACAGTCGCGGCGGGGGGTTGCCCTCGCGCGGGGCCAGCGTGATCGTCTTTGACACGTATGCGGCGAACGGGAAACGCTCGTCGAGCGCGGGTCCAAATGCGCGCCGCGCCGCGATCGCGTCGAACGTGCCCGAGCCGTTGATCACGCGGTGCGCGAGCTCCACCCCGCAGAACTCGATCAAGCCGGCGCCCCCGCGTGCTCCTCGACGCGCTCGAGGTCGGCCGCGTCGATTACCGGCCCGTCGACGCAGACGCGCAGGTAGCCGCCGCCGCGCCGCGGCACGACGCAGCCGAAGCACGCCCCGAAGCCGCATGCCATGCCTGCCTCCAGCGCGAGCTGCGCCGGGACGTTCTCGCCCGCGCAGATCGCGCGCACGGCCTCGAGCATCGGCGCCGGGCCGCACGCGTAGACCTCACAGCGGGCGTCGCGCTGCAGCTCCTCATGCAGCAGGTCGCTCAGCAGGCCGTGGTGGCCGACCGAGCCGTCGTCGGTTGCGATGCGGGCGCCGCGCAGCAGCGCCGCGCCCTGCGCCCGGGCGCCATCGCGGAACCCCAGCAGGACCGTCGTCTCGACCCCGTCGGCCTCGAGCGCGTCCTGCAGGATTGCAAGCGGCGCGATCCCGACACCGCCGCCCACAAGCAGTGGCCGTCGGCGGCCGCCCGGCTGGGAGAATCCCCTCCCGAGCGGGCCCAAGGCCCACAGCCCGTCGCCCTCGTGGAGCTCGCAGAGGCGCTTGGAGCCCGGGCCGATGTCCTCGAGCAGGAAGTGCGTCTCGCCGACCCGTCGGCGCGCGATCGAGAACGCGCGCGCGAGATATGGGCGCTCGTCCTCGCCCCCACCCCATCGCTCGGCCGCGGCGATCATCGCGAACTGGCCGGGACGCGGCTCGGGCGTCTCGACGTCTGCGACGCGCAGGACCCGGTAGGGGCCGAGCGTCTCGACGCCAAGTACGGTCAACAGTCGGCGATCGAGCGGCGCCGGACCTGCGTCCCAGTCGCTCACGCGGTGCGGACTCCGTGGAGCTCCTGCAGACAGAGCACCGCCGGCTCACCGTCGCGCCGGGCGCTGGCGATCGCACGCGCGGCCGAGACGCCGGCTGCCAGCGTCGTCACGCACGGGATCCCGTGGCGCACGGCGGCGCGGCGGATCTCATAGCCGTCAGTGCGCGCGCCGAAACCGGTCGGGGTGTTGACGACCAGGTCGACATCGCCCCGCTCGATCCAGTCGAGCACGTGCGGCGACCCCTCGCCGATCTTGTTCAGCCGCTCGGCCGGCACGCCCATCCGCTCGATCGCTTCGGCCGTGCCGCGGGTAGCGACGATCTGAAAGCCGTTGTCGTGGAGGATCTGGGCGACGGCGAACGCACCCGCCTTGTCGGAGTCGGTGACCGTGATGAACGCGGTCCCCTCGCTCGGCAGCGGCACGCCGGCGGCCGCCTGCGCCTTGGCAAACGCGGTCGGGAAGTCACGCGCGATCCCCATGACCTCGCCGGTCGAGCGCATCTCTGGGCCGAGCAGCGCGTCGGCGCCCTCGAAGCGGTCGAACGGGAGCACGGCCTCCTTGACGGAGATGTGATCGCCGAACCCGAGGCCTTCGCGCTCGCGCGGCAGATCGAGCTCGGCGATCGACTCGCCGAGCATGATCCGGCAGGCGAGCTTGGCCAGCGGCAGCCCGACGGCCTTGGAGACGAACGGCACCGTGCGCGACGCGCGCGGGTTGGCCTCGATCACGTACAGCTCGCCGGCATGCACGGCGTACTGGACGTTGATCAGCCCGCTCACGCCGATCGCCAGGGCGAGCTCGCGCGTGGCCGCGCGGATCTGGTCGAGCATCTCCTCGCCGAGCGAGTGCGGCGGCAGCACGCACGCGCTGTCGCCCGAGTGGATGCCGGCCTCCTCGACGTGCTGCATGATCCCGCCGATCCACGCCTCGTGCCCGTCGCACAGCGCGTCGACGTCGACCTCGGTCGCGTTCTCGAGGAAGCGGTCGAGGAATATCTCGTGCTGTCCGGGCAGGTCCTCGTGAGCTCCGACGCCCTGGCGCTCGAGGTAGTCAGCGAGCCCGTCGCGCGAGTAGACGATCTCCATCGCGCGTCCGCCGAGAACGTAGGACGGGCGCACGAGCAGCGGGTAGCCGACGCGCCCGGCGCAGTCCAGCGCGTCGGCGACCGAGCGCGCGGTACCGAACGGGGGCGCTTTGTAGCCGAGCTCGGCCAGCAGTGCGCCGAAGCGGCCGCGGTCCTCGGCGAGGTCGATCGCCTGCACGCTCGTCCCCAGCAGCGGCACGCCGGCCTCGGCGAGGCCGGCGGCGAGCTTCAGCGGCGTCTGGCCTCCGAACTGGACGATCACGCCCTCGGGGCGCTCCACCTCGGCAACGGCGAGCACGTGCTCGAGGGTCAGCGGCTCGAAGTACAGGCGGTCAGACGTGTCGTAGTCGGTCGAGACCGTCTCCGGGTTGCAGTTGACCATCACAGCGTCGCGGCCGGAGGCCCTGACGGTCATCGCGGCATGGACGCAGCAGTAATCGAACTCGATCCCCTGGCCGATCCGGTTGGGACCCGAGCCGAGGATCACGACCGATGGGCGCGTCGAGCCGTCTGCCCCCGTGCGATCGACCTCGCTGCGCGCCGCGCGCTCCCAGCCGGAGTAGTAGTACGGAGTGCGCGCCGGAAACTCCGCGGCGCACGTGTCGACGGACATGAACGAGCGCTCACCGGCGAACGGCGCCTGCGGGTCGAGCGCCAGCTCGCGCAGCTCCTTCAAGAACCAGGGGTCGATTCGCGTCGGCTCGTGCACGGCCTCGATCGGGGCGCCGCGGCGCAACAGCTCGAGCACGACCTCGTAGCGGTCGGGCGCGGGGCGCTCGAGCCGTGCGAGCAGCTCGTTCTCGTCGAGCGCGCCGAGCGCCGGCTGCTTGTCGAGCTCGCGCGAGCGCAGCGCCTTGGCGAAGGCCTGGCCGAACGTGCGCCCGATCGCCATCGTCTCGCCGACCGACTTCATGTGCGTCGAGAGCGTGGAATCCGAGCCGGGGAACTTCTCGAACGCGAACCGTGGCCACTTGACGACGACGTAGTCGATCGTCGGCTCAAAGCACGCCGGCGTAACGCCGGTGATGTCGTTGTCGATCTCCTCCAGCAGGTATCCGACGGCCAGCCGCGCGGCGATCTTCGCGATCGGAAAGCCTGTCGCCTTGGACGCGAGCGCCGACGAGCGCGAGACGCGCGGGTTCATCTCGATCACGAGGATCTCCTCGGTCTCGGGGTTGACCGCGAACTGGACGTTCGAGCCGCCAGTCTCGACCCCGACGGCGCGGATCACGGCGATCGCCTGATCGCGCACGCGCTGGTAGAGGTTGTCGGTCAGCGTCTGCTGGGGCGCGACGGTGACCGAGTCGCCAGTGTGCACGCCCATCGGGTCGACGTTCTCGATCGAGCAGACGATCACGACGTTGTCGGCGGCGTCGCGCATCACCTCGAGCTCGAACTCGCCCCACCCGATCACCGACTCGTCGAGCAGCACCTGGCCGATCGGGGACGCCTCGATCCCAGCGGCGACGATCCGGCGGAACTCCTCTGCCGTGCGCGCGATGCCCCCGCCGCGCCCGCCCAGCGTGAACGCCGGGCGCACGACGCACGGCAATCCGATCCGCTCGGCCGCCGCGAGCGCCTGCTCGACGCTCGTCGCGATCGCGCTCTTTGGCATTCGCAGCCCCGCGCGCGCCATCGCCTCGCCGAACAGCTCGCGGTCCTCCGCGCAGGCGATCGCGTCGTAGTCGGCGCCGATCAGCTCGACGCCGAAGCGCTCGAGCGTGCCGTCGTCGTGCAGCGCCTTGGCGAGATTCAACGCCGTCTGGCCGCCGAGCGTGCCCAGCAGCGCATCGGGTCGCTCGCGCTCGATCACCTGCGTGACCGGCCCCGGCAGCAGCGGCTCGACGTAGGTCGCCTCGGCGAACTCCGGATCGGTCATGATCGTCGCCGGGTTTGAGTTGACGAGCACGACGTCATAGCCCTCCTCGCGCAGGACCTTGCACGCCTGCACCCCGGAGTAGTCGAACTCGGCCGCCTGGCCGATCACGATCGGCCCCGAGCCGAGGATCAGGACCTTGTGGATGTCATCGCGCCTGGGCATCAGGCCGCGGCCTCGATCCGCCGCAGGAAGCGATCGAACAGGTAAAGCGAGTCGTGCGGGCCGGGGCCGGCCTCGGGGTGGTACTGGACGGTTCCGCCGGCGACATCGAGCAGCTCGAGGCCCTCGACGGTGCGGTCATACAAGTTGACGTGCGACAGCGCCGCTGCTCCGAAGTCGGTCTCCCAGCGGATGGGCTCGTCGGCGTCGATCGTCCGCGCGCCGCCCGGGCCGACCGCCGCGAAGCCGTGGTTCTGCGAGGTGATCTCGACCCTGCCCGTCTGCAGGTCCTTGACCGGGTGATTCGCCCCGCGGTGCCCGAACGGCAACTTGAACGTGTCCAGCCCGACCGCGCGGCACAGCAGCTGGTGGCCGAGGCAGATTCCCCACACGGGCTTTCTGCCGACGAGCGCGCGGACGGTCTCAACGACGTAGCCCAGCGCGGCCGGGTCCCCCGGGCCATTTGCCAGAAACACCGCGTCCGGGTCCTCGGCGAGCAGCTGCTGCGGGCCGGTCGCGCACGGGTGCAGCGACACGCGCGCCCCGCGACCCACCAGCTCGCGCACCATCGACGCCTTGATCCCCGTGTCGATCACGGCGATCCGCGGCCCGTCGCCGTCGCCATGGCGCGTGACCTCGTGCGGCGTGACGACCGCGGCGAGATCCTGCCCGGCCATCGGCGGCTCCGCCGCGACCAGCTCGCCCGCCACGTCAGCCGAGGTCTCATCGGCGAACACGCCACCGCGCATCGCGCCCGCATCGCGGATGTGGCGCACGAGGGCGCGCGTGTCGACCCCGGAGATCGCGGCGACGCCGCAGTCGGTCAGCCAATCCAGCCAACCGCGCTCCGCGCTCGGCGCGTCCTCGCGATTGCACGCCTCGCGCATGATCGCCGCGCGGGCCCACGGGCGCTCTGACTCCATCGCCTCGGCGCTGACGCCGTAGTTGCCGATGTGCGGGTAGGTGAACGCGATCAGCTGGCCGGCGAACGACGGGTCGGTCATCGACTCCTGGTAGCCCGACATCCCCGTCGTGAAGACGGCCTCGCCGACGGCATGGCCATCGGAACCACACAGCTCGCCGTCAAAGCGCGTGCCGTCCTCGAGCAGGACGTATCCGGGGCGCGACGCGCTCACAGGATGAGTTTCTGGACTTCCTTGAACTCGGGCGTGCCGGCGCGCTCGAGCAGCTCGAACAGAGCCGCCTCGACGGTGCTGACGACGGCGCCGGCCCGCTCGAGGCGCTCCAGGCCGCGCTCGTAGTCGATCGCGTGGCGCGAGCCGACGGCGTCCGCCGGCACGTGGACTTCGACTCCCTCGGCGAGCAGGTCGTGCACGGTCTGCGAAACGCACACGTGCGTCTCGATCCCGCAGACGATCGCCTGCGCGCGACCCTCAAGCTCAAATCCGTCGGCGCGCGCCGCCGAGAACACGGTCTTCTCGATCGTGCGCTCGTCCTGTACGCCGAGCTCGGGCGCGCTGTGCCCGAGACCCCTCGGGTACTGCTCGGAGACGAGCGCCGGCACGCCGAGGATCCGCGCGGCGGCGAGCAGCTTCGCGCACGACTCGGCGACCGACTCGAACACCGCGTACGGGCGAAAGCCCTCCTGCACGTCGACGACCACTAGCGCGGCGCCGTCGCGGCGAAGCAGCGCCATCAGCCGCCCACCACCGACAGGGCGCGCTCGCGATAGACGGCCGCGCCGCCGGCGAGCGTGAGGACGACGCGCGCGCGCAGCGGGCGCCCGGCAAAGCAGCAGTTCTCCGAGCGACTCTCCCAGCCGCGCTCGCCGGCGATCCACTCGGCGTCGAGGTCGACGAGCGTGACGTTGGCGACCTGGCCGATCGCGATCTGAGGCGTCGGCTGCTCGAACAGCGCCGCGCCCGCAGTCATCCGCTGCACGAGCACCGCGAGCTCGAGCTCGCCCGCCAGCACCAGGCCCGTGTAGAGCGCCGCGAACGCCGTCTCCAGGCCCGTCGTTCCCATCGGCGCCTGCTCGAACGGGACCTCCTTCTCGTCGCGCGCGTGCGGCGCGTGGTCGGTCGCCACACAGTCGATCGTCCCCGCGCGCAGGCCGTCGAGCAGCGCCCGGCGGTCGGCGTCGGTCGCAAGCGGCGGGTTCATCTTCATCCGCGTGTCCATCCCGCGCGTGTCCTGCTCGGTCAGCAGCAGGTGGTGTGGCGAGACCTCGGCGCTGACGCGCCAGCCGCGCGCCTTTGCGGCGGCGACCGCCTCGACAGAGGCGGAGCAGCTGAGGTGCTGAAAGTGAACGCGCGCATCCTCATAGCCGGCGAGCTCGGCGTCGCGCGCGACCATCGTCGACTCGGAGATCGTCGGGATCCCGCCGATCCCGAGCGCCGCGCTGACCGTGCCCTCGTGGATCGCGCCCCCGCGCGAGAGCGTCGGGTCCTCCTCGTGCAGCGCGATCACGCCGCCGCACAGGCGCTGGTATTGCAGCGCCTTGCGCAGCATCCCCGCGCTCTGTACCGGGCGCCCGTCATCGGTGAAGCCGACCGCCCCCTCGTCACGCAGCTCGGCCATCTCGGTCAGCCGCTCGCCGTCCAGCCCACGCGTGATCGCCGGAAGGAAGCCGACCGCCACGCGCGCCTGGCGCGCAGCCTCGTCTCGCAGCGAGCGAAGCAGCGGCGCCGAGTCGAGCACGGGGTCGGTGTTCGGCATCGCCAGCACCGCGGCAAATCCGCCGGCAGCAGCGGCGCGCGTGCCCGATTCGAGGTCCTCCTTGTGCTCCTGGCCCGGCGTGCGCAGATGCACGTGCGGGTCAAAGAACGCCGGGAACAGGTGTCGCCCGCGCCCCTCGATCAGCTCCTCCCCATCGGTGCGCTCGAGCGTCTCCGCCGGCGCCAGCTCGGCGATCTCGCCGCCGCGGACGCGCACATCGTGGCGCGCGTCGACGCCCGCGCGCGGGTCGAGCGCGTGAACGTCGCGCAGCAGCGCGTCGGCGGGCTTTGCTGGCCCGTGGACGAGCGGTGCGGCTGGCATCACGCAGGCTGGCGCTCGGGGGACTCGACCGGCTGCGCGCGCACGCGCGTCGGCGCGCCGGCGCCCGACAGCAGCTCGTAGAGGACGGCCATCCGCACGACGACGCCTGCCTCGACCTGCGCGGTGATGACCGCCTGCGGCGAGTCGACGACCTCGCCCGACAGCTCGACGCCGCGGTTGACCGGCCCGGGGTGCATCAGCACCTGGCGCGGCGAAAGGCGGCGGCCGTTGACCTGGTAGACCGCGGCGTACTCGCGCAGCGACGGCACCCACGGCTCACTCATCCGCTCGTTCTGCATCCGCAGCGCGTACACGACGTCGGCCTGCGAGAGCTCGTCGAGCGTATAGCGCACTTCGCAGCCGAGCGCCTCGATCCCGCGCGGGATCAGCGTCGGCGGCCCGGCAACAGTGACCTTCGCGCCGACCCGCTGGAACGCGACGATATTGGAGCGCGCCACGCGCGAGTGCGCGACGTCGCCGACGATCCAGATCGACGCGCCGTCGAGCGCGCCGAGGCGCCGTTTGAGCGTGTACACGTCCAACAGCGCCTGCGTCGGGTGCTCGCGCTTGCCGTCGCCCGCGTTGACGATCGCCGCACTGCACCAGCGCGAGACGAGCTCCGACGCCCCCGCCCACGGCGTGCGCAGCACGATCGCGTCGGGCTTGTGCGCGCTGAGCGTCAGGACCGTGTCCTTCAGCGACTCGCCCTTCTCGACGCTCGAGCCGCTCGCGGCGAAGTTGACGACGTCGGCGGACAGGCGCTTGGCTGCGAGCTCGAACGAGCTGCGTGTGCGCGTCGACGCCTCGTAGAACAGGTTGAGCACCATCCGCCCGCGCAGCGCCGGCACCTTCTTGATCTCGCGATCCGACACCTCCGCGAAGCGCTCGGCCTGCGCGACGATCCGCTCGATCCCGGCTCGGTCCAGATCGTCGATGCAGAGCAGATGTCTCATGTCACGGCGATCGTCGCGGGCGCGATCGTCACCTCGTCGACCCCGTCGAGCTCGGCGACGCGGACGTGCACGTGCTCGGCGCGCGACGTCGGAAGGTTCTTGCCGACGTAGTCCGGTCGGATCGGAAGCTCGCGGTGGCCGCGGTCCGCGAGCACCGCCAGCTGGACCCGCTCGGGGCGTCCGTAGTCGAACAGCGCCTCGATCGCCGCTCGCACGGTTCGCCCCGTGTAGAGCACGTCGTCGACGATCACCACCGTCCGGCCGGTGATGTCGAAGTCGATGTGCGACGCGTGCACGATCGGCGCGTCCGGGCGGCTGGCGACGTCGTCGCGGTAGAAGCCGATGTCCAGATCGCCCAGCGGGACCGGCTCGCCGACCAGCTGCTCGAGCTGACCGCGCAGCCGCTGTGCGAGAAACGCGCCCCGGCGATGGATCCCGACGATCGCCACGTCGCGGTCGCCGGTGTTGCGCTCGGCGATCTCGTGCGCGATCCGCCTCAGCGCTCGCTGAATGTCCTCCTCGTGGAGGACGATCTTCTCGCTGCTCTCTTGCAATGCTTCCTTCCTGGCCTCACGGGACCGGGTTAAAGGACTGCGCGGAATCTATCAGGGCGCAGCGACGGGCTCCGAGCGCTCGTCGACGTCCTCCTGCTCCTCGGCAGCGTCCCCCGTCGACCCGCCGCCGGCGCGCTCGCGCGCCTGTCGATCCGACCATCGCAGCAGCGTCGCGCCGCCGCGCTCGGGAAACGGCACCTCGATCGTGTCGAAATCGCGCGGCGCCTCGGTCGCCGCGAACACGGCACGCGCCTCTTCGCGCAACTGACCGCCGCTGTAGCGGCTGGACACGTGCGTCAGCGCCAGCAGCCGGACGTCCGCGTCACGCGCGAGCGTCGCCGCCTGCCTTGCCGTGCTGTGGGCAGTCTGGCGCGCGCGCTCGGCCTCCTCGTCGCTGAACGTCGCCTCGTGGACGAGTACGTCGGCCTCGTGCGCCGCGATTGCGAGCGCCTCACACGGCTCGGTGTCGCCCGATAGGACGACCTTGCGCCCCTCGCGCACCGGCCCCATCACCTGCTCGGGCGCGACGCCGGCGACCGTCTCGCCGCGCTGCAGGCGCCCGAAGTCCGGCCCCGGGTGCACGCCCAGGCGCTCCGCGAGCTGTGCGTCGAGGTGGCCCGGCCGCGCGTCCTCGACGATCGCATAGCCGAAAGCCGACGCCGCGCGATGGCTGACCGGCACTGCAGTGATCGCGTATCCCTCGCGCTTGACCGACTCGCCAGGAGCGAGCTCCACCACCTTCAGCTCGTACGGCAGGCGCCCGTACACGATCCGCATCACCGCCATCAGCTCACGCAGCCCGCGCGGCCCGTACACGATCAGCGGCTGCTCGCGTTCGCGCAGCGCAAACGACTTCAGCATCCCCGGCAACCCGAGCCAGTGATCGGCGTGGAAGTGCGTCACGAACACGCATTCCATGTCCACCAGCCCGACCGACCGCACGAGCTGGCGCTGCGTGCCTTCGCCGCAGTCGAACAGCAGCCGATTGCCGCCGAAGCGCACGAGGATCGCCGGCAGCCCGCGTCGCGCGCTCGGCACCGAACCGCCAGTCCCGGCGAAGAAAAGCGACAGGTCCATGGGTGCAACGGTAGCGGCGGTTGGGCGACGCCGGGCGGGCGATCGGCGGCCGCAGTGGCGGCAATCGCGGCGGTAGAACCCGGCGCGCCCGACTCCACGCGTCCACCAGAATCCGACAACCAAGAGCACGACGACCGCGATCGCGATGATCGTCTCTTCACGCGCGGGGCCGACGTCAAGCCGCTCGCGCCGGGGGCGGCTACGCTGCGCGCCCGAACCATGGTCGATCTTCCTGCTCCCTAGAATCGGGCTCCCGCGCCCGTAGCTCAGTGGATAGAGCGCTCGCCTCCGGAGCGTCTGTCAAATCCGGCGGAATCCGGCATCAGCGCAGGGATTCCGCCGGATTCGCCCACCCTCGCCGGTCGCGTGGATGCGCCGTGTTTGTTGGGCTTTTCACGGCGTTTGGGCGAACGAGAGGCCCGTTCGGCCAAACGAATCGTCAGGCGAGGTGCCGCGCAATTCGGTCACGACGCATGGGTCTGTCGAACGAGCGGGACCTACGCGAGCCCGCGGAGCACTTCGCCCAGTCGATTTTCCAGCTCGGCGGATTCCGTTGCCATCTGAGCGAAATCTGCCTCGGCCTGACGCACCGATGCGGCGTCCGATAACTCGTTGCGCAAATGCCGGGGCATGATGACCCGTGCACACTGCTCCTGAAGTCGGCGAACACGCACTCGCAGATCGTCGTCCAGACGCGGTGCCGTAATCGCGAGGCGAGTCCATTCGCCTTCCGGTTCGCGGCCGGCATGACGTTTTGCGACCCGTGGCCGGCTGGCCGGCGCCCAGAGGAGGCTCAGGCAGCGTGAGTTCGAGCCATGCCCTACTGGACGGGGAACGCCTAATCCTCCAGCCCCACGGCTTTGAGAGCGTCCGAGTGATTCCAGAAGAACTCCGTGGCGAAGACCACGTCGTTGCGAACGGTAAAGAGTGCCGTGAGCTCGATGTTCGCCTCAGGACCGCTACCTGCACCGCGCCAGATGACCCTCACGGCAACTCGGTCGCCGATGGCGACGTAGTCGCCGATCACTTCGATGGCATCGGCATTGAAGGCCTCGCGTTGTTTCTTCCACTGGCGTATGACGGCGTCGCGACCCACGTAGGGTCCCGGCTCGGGCCAACCCTCAATCGACCGCACGATGACGTCGGGGTCGTACAGCTCACGCAGGGCATCCACCTTCCCCGAGTTCCATGCGTCGATGCCGCGCTTGACCACCGCCACGTTCGCCTGCGACATCGCTTACTCCTCCAGCCCCACGGCTTTGAGGGCCTCATTGCGGTCGGCGAAACCCACCATGCGGAGCGCCTTCCCGTCCCTGAGCGTCCAAACGTAGGCCCAGGTGCGGGTCACATCGACACCGCTCCTCTTCCCACGCCCGACCAGACGCGCCACCACGACGACCTGATCATCCGCGTCGATGAACTCCTGGGGCTCGAAACGGATCTCCTCCCAATGCGTTGCGAACCGCTCCAGATAGCGACGCACGGCGACGATTCCTTCGGCCGAGACTGCTCCTGGGAGCGTCGCCGACTCCTCCAACGCGATCTCAGGACCGAGCTTGTCGAGGCCCATATCGTCGTGCAACCAGCCGTCGTAGAGCGAACGGACGATCTCCACGTTCTCCCGCGACATCGCCTACTCCGAGATTCCAGCGGCTTTGAGGGCTTCGGCTTCTCTCCCGAACTCACGAGTGAGTGTGATCAACCCGTTGGAGATGGCGAGGAGAAAGACGTACGGCTCCCGAACCGTGATGCCTGTTGTTCGAGCCGCTCCGACCAGCTGTGCCGGGAGGATCACCTGATCGCCGAGATCGACTATTGCACCAGTCAGCTCGATCCGATAACCAGGGAACATGTCCTCCCACCCACCGATGTAGCGTCTGACGGCCTGACGCCCGTGGTGGATACCGGCGTCAGGCTCATCGCTGCGGGCGTGCCACTCAATATTCTCGTCGAGCGCATCCCA
This sequence comes from Solirubrobacteraceae bacterium, assembly GCA_036498045.1. Taxonomy (GTDB): domain Bacteria; phylum Actinomycetota; class Thermoleophilia; order Solirubrobacterales; family Solirubrobacteraceae; genus Palsa-744. Next base: position 10,478 of record DASXIJ010000097.1, on the reverse strand, counting down.
CCACGACGCGTGTTCGTTGAAGCCTTCGATCATCCGGCGACCCACCGCCACGTTCTCCCGCGACACCGCCTACTCCTCCAGCCCCACGGCTTTGAGTGCCGCGGCGCGGTTGTTGTAGTAGTCGAGACGTACGATCTTCCGGTCGCGGATTCCGAAGACCATCGCGTCCTCGCGCTCAAGGGTGACGCCGCTGCCGTGGCCTGTGGTTCTCTGGCGGATGAACACGACGACGCGCTCGCCGGCGTCGAGGAATTCCTGTGGCTCGGTGCTCTCCTCAGACCAGGCCGCGGACCAGTCTTCTATCCAGCGTCCGAAGCCGCCGTGGCCGCGGTAGTCGCTCGCGTCCATCATGTCGTAGTCATGGACCTCGACATCGTCGGCGATGACATCCCACGGTGGCTCGCCGGTTGTGACGAAGCGCCCCAACGCATCGCTGACGATCTCCACATTCTCCTGCGACACCGCCTACTCCTCCAGCCCCACGGCTTTGAGGGCTTCGCTGTGGCCCGCGAAGGTCGCCAATCGAGTTATCTGGTTGCCGCGAAACTCTGCGAGCAAGGCGAGCGGCGTCTCTACTGCGGCCCCACTCGCCGAGCCTCGGCCAATCGCGCGACCGAGTGCGAGCACCCGGTGATCGAGGTCGCGAAGATCGTCGCAGACAGCGGTCAGCCGCTCCCAGGTCTCGCTGATCTCCGAGAAGTACCGCGCGATACCAGCGCGCCCGACGAAGCGTTCTCGGTCAACAGCGCCCGGAAGCGCTGGGAGCCAGACGAAGTCGTCAGTGGTGATCGCGGCGAAGCCGTCGAGGTCGCGCCTGTTGAAAGCATCGAGTCCTCGTCGGACAATCTCCACGTTCTCCTGCGACATCGTCTAATCAGCCAGGCCCAGGACTTCGAGGGCTCGTTCGGGTTCACGGAACGCACGGAAGCAGAGGACCTTCCCTTGACGCAACTTGAGCATCCAGCCCGCGGCTGTCGAGGTCTCGATGCCACTACCACTGCCGCGGTAGTGAATGCGCCCGATGAGTATGGCGATATCACCAACCCCGAGGGCTTCGTCTACATCGGCACGCACGATCTCCCATGCATCGTCGAGATCGCTCATGTATTGCCGAGTCCCGTCATGACCGCGGTACACGCTGCCTGCCTCGCCCAGCGCCGCGAAAAAGGAGTGCCACTCGACCTCGGGGTCCGTCAATGCGATCACGCGGGCAACGTCGCGTCGGGCGAGGGCATCCATGACCTGACCGGCCACCTCGATGTTCTCCTGCGACATCACCTATCCCTGTTCCTCGGCGAGCCGTTCGGCGGCAGCACGAGCCTCGTCGGGGTCCTGAAATGCGATCACGCGCGTGATCATGCCGTCAAGCCATACAAAGACGTACGCCGCTCTGGCTGTCCTGAGGCCTTTGTCCCCGGGCAGACGGCCCTGCCCGTGACAGACGGCGTAGACGACCCCGTTACCGAGATCGACGACAGGCTCGACCTTGAGCGTGCGGTCCTCGAACATGGTTGCGTACCGTTCCCAGAAGCCACGCACCTGGGATACGCCCACCGCGTGGGTCATGCCGTCTTCGGACTCCCAGATGCAATCGGCAGCGTAGGCCGTGAAGACCGCATCGAAGTCCCCACGCTCAGCCTCCTCGAAGTGGCGCGTGACTGCCTCGACCAGGTCGGGGCTCGTGGACTCCTCGGGCATCGCCCGTCGAGTATCCCGCAGTCAATAGCCTGTCGGAATGGAGCAAAGCCAGAGGCTTGGCAAAGCGGCGCAGCTGGCCCGTGCGTAACGGTCGAGAGCCCTACCGGCCCGGTCGAGCTCTGGGTCCTCGGAGGTCAGCGCTACCGTGTGAAAGCGCCGGCCGGCGAGCGCGAGGTCGAGGGCTTTCAGCGAGCGCACGAAGTGGCGCACGAGCTCGCAACCTAAGGGTTGGGAGGCTAGGAGTCGGGTATCGGCGCGTTCAGCGGACGGGCCGCGGTCGGGTTGATGCGCACAACGCTGGAGGCCGCGCGCCCGGACGCTGCTTATTGCGCTCTGCCGACGACGCCGAGTCCGTGAGCGGGCGCCGAGTCGGACCTACCTCGACGACGCGGCGCAGATCGCCGCGCTGCTCGATGCGGCCGGCGAGCTGGACAAGGGTGCGGCGAAGGATCGCCGGCACGTTCAGCGCCGCGCGATGCTCGCAACGCTCTGCTTCGCCGGACTGCGGATCTCAGAGCTGCTGGCGCTGCGCTGGCGCGACGTCGACCTCGCGAGTGGCTGGCTGACGGTCGGCGAGGCCAAGACCCACGCCGGCAGGCGCAAGGTGAAGATCAGAGGCGCGCTGCGCGACGAGCTGCTGAGCGCTCGAGCACGGCACTCAGACGCGGACGCCTATGTGTTCCCCACGCGCTCGGGCGCGCGGCTCGGCCCGGACAACTTCCGCAACCGGGTACTCGCCGCGGCGGTCAAGCGGGCGAACAAGGCGCTCGTCGAGAACGACGGAGCGCCACTGCCGAGGCTCACCCCCCACTCGCTGCGCCGGACCTTCTGCTCGCTGCTCTACGCGCTCGGCGAGAGCCCGCCGATCGTAATGCAGGAGATGGGCCACACCGATCCGCAGCTCGCACTGCGCGTCTATGCTCAGGCGATGCGCCGCGACGAGCACCAGATCGCTCAGCTTCGCGCCCTCGTGGAGGGCATCGATTGGGCGAATATGGGCGAACGGGACGCATCGGACACCTTCCGGACGGTGGACGCAGCAGCGAGAAGTGCCATTTTGCAGGCCTAGCGCCCGTAGCTCAGTGGATAGAGCGCTCGCCTCCGGAGCGAGAGGTCGCAAGTTCGAATCTTGCCGGGCGCGCTGGAGATCTTCCATCGGTTTCCCGCACGCACCGCACGGGTAGATCCGTTTCCGAGGGATGGGACGACGGTGCTCAGGCTGAGGTGTGTGAAATGCGGGCTCAACGTCCCGTATAAAGGTTCTGCGCGCGACCTTTGCCCGCGCTGCCAGCTTCGCGACGATCAGGCGGTTGCGATGATCCCCGTCAGCGACCGGCCCGCGTCGACAGCAGTTGCCGGCCGCCTGGTCGCTCGCACGAAGTCCCAGGGCGACGTCCGCACGATCGTGCTCAGCGGCGAAGTCGACATGGCATCGGCGCAGATGCTCGAGGAGACGCTCGCCGAGGCGTGCGCGGCTGGAGCGAAGGAGATCGTGATCGACCTCAGCGGCGTCGAGTTCATGGACTCGACCGGGCTGAGCGCGCTACTTCAGGGCAGGGCCTATTGCGAAGCGCACAACTGCTCGTACTCGCTGACGCCCGCGCAACGACCGGTCGAGCGCGTGTTCAAGCGGACCGGCATCCGCGACAGGCTCCACTTCCGCGCCGGCAACGGCCAGCGGGCGCGGGGCGGGGCGCGTGACGAGGGCTCGCCACCGCCACGCCGCTGAGCCGCGCTCATCGTCACCCTGACGATCGCCCGGGGATGCGTCCGCCGGTCTCAGACCAGCCGCGCGGCACTCACTGTGCGACTGCAGCAGCCTCTGCGAGGACGCGGTGGATGCGATCGAGGATCTGCTTGCTGGGGTACCACGACTCATCGGCCTTCTCGAGCAGCAGATCGAGGTATTCGGCGACCTGATCGCTCGTCCAGAACGCCGCCTCGACGCGGTCCATCAGCTGCAGGCTTGGATAGCGGTCCTGACGGATCCGCTCCATCAGCATCGCAAGGTATCTCGCTTGCGCGGTGGCTGGTGTGGTGGACATGGTGTTCCTCCCTTCAGATGAGATTTCCAAGTGGTCCAAGGTCGAGGTTGAGATCGTCGTCGGTCAGCCCGAACGCGTCCTTCAGCTCGTCCATCCGCTCTGAGAGCGCCATGAACGTGCGCCCCAGACGCTCGACCTCCTCTGGCGACAGCGTGCCGCCCTCCATCCGGCGCAGCGCCTGGCGCTCCATCAGCTGACGCAGCAGCTCGACGAGCGTCATCACCAGTTGCGCGAGTCCCTTCTCGAGGTTGTCGCGATCGGCGTTCACGCGCGTCTTGAGCAGCCCGCGAACGCGTTCGAGCTCGTCATCGAAGATCCCGAACGCACCACTGCCGGCGAGCACCTTCTCGCGTGCGCCACCGGTCATCGCGACGCGTCCCCGGCGAAGCTGTAGGGGGGCCACGGTCCCGTGCAGACGATCTCTGCGTCGGACAGCTCGTCGTTGAGCCGCTCGATCCGACGGCGAAAATCCTCGACGCGCGGCGTGTCGACCAGGTAGGCGCCCGTCACCGCGCTCAGCCTGCGCGGAAGCACCCGTACGGACTTGTCTCGCGCCAACGCCGAGACGGCGTCGTCCAGACACTCGGCAAGCGCGCGGGCGCGGGCGTCGTGGGATGCGTAATCCGCCATGTATTCGCTGCCGGTCGAGCGAGCGTCACCGCGTCGATCGGGCTCCGCCCGCCACCCAGCGCGAACAGCAAGCTCGACCGCGCCCCTCACGTTGTCAAGCGCACGGCGCAGCTCGGCCGAGCGCTCGTCCAGCAGCGACCAGACCTCCTCGTCAGAGCGCAGCAGGCCGCCGAACCTCGCCGGCAGCAGGTCGTGCGCATCCATCAGGCTCTCGACAACCTGCTCGTGCGCCCACAGATCCTCCTCGCTCGGCGCCGTCAGGTCGCCAGGCTCGTCGCCGACGACCGCGGCGAGCCCGCTGCGCTCGACGTATCGCAGCCCGCGTTCGGCCAACCACGGCGGCGCCGGAGCGTCGGCGCTGCAGATCGCGTACAGATAGACCGTCATCGCTCGGCTTCTCTCGGTCGCAGCGGGCCGCGGCGGTCGACGCCGACGGCGTCGACCGAGCCCACGACGAGGCTCAGTGCGAGATGCACGAGGTCGATGTCGGCCGCGGCGAGCGTCACATCTCCATGGATGACGATCCCGGCTCCCAGCAGGCGGTCGACGAGGTCGAGCACCGTGACCTCGCCCGCCGCGAGGCCATCGCGTTCGCGGCGCTCCAGAGTCGTGGTCGACGCGGTCACCTTCCGACCTCGGCTGGGTTGTTGACGAAGTTGTACGGCGGCCATGGACCGGTCAGCTCGACGATCAGACCATCGGCCGAGTGCTCGTTCTGCAGCTCTGCGATCGCCGCCTCGAACGCACCCGTCATCGCATCGTCGACGAGGTACACACCGTTGAGCAGCATCTGCTCCTCCCGCTTGGTCAACTCGCGTGGCTGCAGCGGGTTGACCTTCGCCTCGACGGCGAGTGAGGCCAGGCGCTCGTGGACGGACGCGCAGAGCTCCTGCACGCGCGAGCCGGCCTCGGCCCGGCGCTGCTGCTGGCTGCGCCGCTGGGAGAGGTAGCGCTGGCCGGGGCCGCCCGCGCTCGGATCGCCGGCGTCCTCGATCGGCTCGTCGCCGACGTCCGTCACGGGGTCGACCGACGTGTCGTCGCCGGTCGGTGCGCCGGTGTCGCTGCGCAGGAGCTTGACCCCCCACTCCTTTCGACCGTCGAGTCGCAGCAGCGCGTCGAGCAGGAACTCGTGTTCGCGCGCGAGCATCTCTTCAACCGATCGCTCGGCGCGGTAGATCGTGCACAGTCGCATCGGGACGAGCGTCTGCTGCTCGCGGATTCCCGCGACGATCTGCTCGTGCAGTCGCGCCTTCTGCTCGAGCCACGTCAGATCTTCGCGACGCTCCTGCAGCGCCTCCTCGCCGAACTCCTCCAGCGGGACCCGACTGGCGACGGCTGCGATGCCCTCGCCTTCGATTGTTGTCAGCCGGTGCACTTCGTCGATCCCGACCGTCGGCTGCAGCGTGGCGCCATCGAAGACGACGCCGTACACATACAGCGCGAGCTCCTGCTCGCGTTCGTCGCTCGCCGGCGTCGAGCCGGCGCGCTCGGGCGCTCGAGCCGCACGCGACGGTGGCGGCGTCGGGTGGGGTGGCCGAGCAGCGACGGGGTCGCGCGCGCTCGCCCCCGACGGGGTTGATGTCGCAGGCGACGCGAGCTCGCCAGCGGCGCGCTCGAGCAGCCGTTCGGCCAGCGCCTCGACGAGGATCGCACGCACGTTGCTCCTCGCCTCGATCTCCGCTTCTTTGACCAGACTCGCGACCTCGGAATCGGCGTGCGCGTCGACGTAGCGCTGCAGGCGCGCGAGCGTGTCGTCGTCGACGCTCACGTCCGGCGCTCCTCGCCCGTGATCCGCCGGCTCGCCCTCGTAGTCGTCGTCTTGCCCTTCCTGTCGGCGACCGTCGCCTGCGCCTCTTCGGCGACCTCGACGCGCTGGCCGTCGCCGTCGGCGCCGTCGGTCAAGGCCAGGCGCTGTTCCAGCCGGTCCAGGCGCGAGCGCAGATCGTCGTTTTCGCGGGTCAGCTCCTCGGCGCCGCTCGTCAGCGTCGGATCGCTCTCCCACCAGTTGATGCCCATCTCTTTCGCGCGGTCGACGGACGCGATCAGCAGCCGGATCTTGATCGTCAGCAGCTCGATGTCCAGGAGGTTGACCTGGATGTCGCCGGCGATCACGATCCCCTTGTCCAGAACGCGCTCGAGGATGTCAGCCAGATTCGCTGGGCCGGGAGGCGAAGGCGCAAGATCTGCGCGGACGACGCCATGAGGCGCGAGTCGCCGAGGGGTGTAGCCCTGACCCGCCATCACTGGCCGGAGTCAACCGCGCCGCGGTGATAGCGACGGGTGCGCTTGTAGCTGACGACTTCGCAGTCGCGATCGAGCACGGCCTCGTAGTCGGCGAGCACGTCGGTCGTGTTGGGGATTCGCGCAAGCTCGAGGACCTGCGCCGTCACCACCCAGTTGCCGTTCTCCCGGCTGACGCCGAGCATGCCTTCGACCGGCCTGCCGAGCAGCTGCGAGAGCTCTTGCCGGCCCCGATTGACTGCATCCGAGGCCGACGGCTGCCCGTTTCGGCGACCCGTCGAGCTCGGCCGTGCGCGGCGTTGCGCGCCGCCGCTTGCCGTGGGTTTGCTCTCGGCCGATCTGGTCGCGCCCGATTTGCGACCAGCCGATTTCGTCGGGGCCGATTTCGCTCGGTCCTTGGAAGCAGCCGGCGAACGCGATCCTGCCGTTGTCCGTTTCGCCGGCGAGCTCGAGCGGCCGCTTGCCCGTTTGGCGGTCTGGCTGCTCGCACGCTTCTGTTTGCCCGTGCTGCTTTTCCGCTGGCGTTTGCTCGTATCAGCCATCGCCCAACTCCAAGCTCGAGGTTGATTCTTCGCGCACGACCGCGTTCGCGTGGCCTTGTGCGATCTGGTCCAGCACGGTGTCGGATGCGCGCTCGTAGTCGTCGTCGTCGATCAGTCCGGCATCGCGATCGAGCTCGAGCTGCAGCAGCTGACGTCTGAGCTGGGACTGGTCGTCGGCCTGGCGTTCCGCCTCGTCGGCGACCTGCTGGACGACCCACGCCGCACCCCTGACGGGCGCGAGCGGCAGCGTCAAGAGTCCCGTGAACAGGCCCATCGCTACACGCGCTCCGGCAGCTGGACAAAGCTGTACACGGGAAGCGGGCCGGTGTACTTGATGCGCAGCCGCCCGTCGTTTCGCCGGCCGAGATCGTCGACCGCCTGATCGAAATCCGACAGAAGCTCACGCTCGACGAGGAACGTGAACTGCGCGGCGAAATGCTCGTGGTCGGGCTCGCCGGCCTGGGCGGCGACGGCAAGCGGCTCGAGTGCGTCGAAGATCGCCGATGCATCGGCGGCGCGAGCGCGCTCGACGCCCTCCGCAACGAGCTGACCCAGCTCGATCCGCGCGTAGTACGTCGCCTCGTCGGGCTGCTCTCCAAGCCGTTCGTTGCGCGCGGCGATCCCGGGGTTCGACTCGATCAGCTCGCTCATCAGCGCCGTCTCGTCGTACATCGCGCGCACGTGCAGCTCGACCTTCCCGTCGAACAGCTCCAGCTGGTCCAGCAGATCGTCGCGGTGCTCGCGCAGCAGTTCGTCACGCACGCTGTCGGGATCGGCCATCAGCATCCCAAAGCGCATCGGCAACACGACGCCTGCCTCCAGCGCGCGCTCGAGCACGCGCGCGTGAGCGAGCAGGTCGTCGCGGCCTGCGTGCAACTCTCCACCAGGCACGTCGCTCACGATCGCGGACGCGTCGGCGGTCTGGATCGTGCGCAACCGCCGGCGGGCAACGCCGGTCCCGGCCGGAGCGCGCCGCTTGGCCGGCACGACCCCGTAGACGTATTGTGCGGAGGCGGTCATCGTCGTTCAGGCCTCCCGGCCCTCTGTCATCGGCTGCGGCTGCCTGCGCCGGCGCGCGAGCGTTGCTTGCCGTCTTCGTCGTCCTCATCGTCGCCGCCGAAGAGCGCTTCCTTGGCGCCCTCGAGCACGCCGCGCGACTTGCTCTGCGCACCGTTCGAGGTCATGTCCTCCATCAACTGCGGAAGGCCCTCGCTCTGCTGCCCGCCGCTTATCTCGAGCCGGTTTACAGCCTCGGCGAAGCGCAGATACGTGTCGACGCTGGCGATCACGATTCGGGCGTCCACCGTCAGCAGCTCGATGCCGACCAGCGACACTCTCAGGAACACGTCGATGACGAGGCCCTTGTCGAGGATCACGTCGATCACCTCGTACAGGCCGCCCGAGCTCGAGCGCTGAACGTAAGCCCCTCCGGGACGTTGAAGTGCGGTTGCCATCGTGTCTCCTCCGGTCGTTTACCTTGTGTCCGCTCGATTTGCCCGAGCGGTGTGACGGGCTGCGTGTGATCTGGCAGGCCGACGAGCGCCCTGCCTACCGCGCCGTCGGCGGTCCGGCGGCTTCTCACGCATGAGCGTGGCCTTCCCCAGAGAGCAGCTCGCCGTAATCGTCGGGGTTCAGCAGCTCCGCATCGGCCTTGTAGCGGCGGAGCTCCGCCTCAACGCGCCGGTCGGCGACACGCAGCGCAAGCGCAGCCGCTTCGCCGAGGTCCGTCGGGCGCACATCCAGCTCGAGCTCCAGGCGCGTGAGGCGATCGCTCAGCTCGTGAAACGTCAGCAGCCCAGCGCTGTCCGAGCCCGTCGTGGTACGCCATGCAAAGCTCTCGTTCTCCCGCTCGTCGATCACTTCGGCGCGCCACTCGCGCGAGCCGATCCCGTTCAGCGTGCCCGTCAGCTCGTCGCCGTCGCGCTCGACGTCCTCGGCGCGATGTGCGCCTTCGGGGAAGTGGCAGAACTCCAGCCACTGCTGCCATGCGACGTCGATCGGCACCGCGACGTCGATCGACTTCTGGATCGGCAGCCGCTGAAGTCGCTCGGCAAGGGCCTCGCCGCTCGCTGCGCCAGCGCGGCGCGCCCCTCGCGCGATCGCTCGGCCGGCTGCGCGGGCGCCCGACGCGAGCATCTTCCCCGCGATCTTGCCCGACCCTTTCGCGGCCGCCTTCGCCGCGTGCTTGCCGGCGTCCTCCTCGATCCCCGTCAGGGCAGAGGCCGCCCGGCTGGCGATCGACGATGCCGCCGCCGCTCGCCGAGAGGACTTCGTCGCGCCGGCGCGGCGTGGCGTGCGTTTGGCCTGAGTTCGTTTCGGCGAGCTCTGGGTCCGCTTCGTCGAGGCATCTGCCGTTGTCGACTGCTTGCGTGCGCCTCCCGACTTCGCCGGCTTGCTTTGCGCCTTGGTGTTCTTCGCCGCCCCCGGCGTCGCGCGAGCTGACGCGCTGCCTTTGGAAGCGCTGGCCTTCGAGCTGCCACGTGCCTTCGAGCTGTCGCTTGAACTCCGTCGTGAACGCGTCGCGGTCGCGTCTCGTGCCGCGCGGCGCTTGGACGCAGCGCCCGCCTTCGTGCCACCGCCCTTGCTCGCTTTTGCGCCATCCGTCTCGGCCGTCAGATCCGCGCTCCCCGCGTCGGTGGCCTCGGCGCTGGAGCTTCCGGCGCGAGCCCGCGCCCGGGCACGCGGCTTGCGCGTCCCGGGCTCCAGTTCCGCCTCGTCCGATTCCCTCTGCCCGTCGCTGTCGCCGACGTCCTCGCGCACCGACGCCCCATCCGGGTCCGCGTCGGCCGGCAGGCCGAGATAGCCCGGAGTCGACGCGCGGCCGTGACGGCTCGCCTCGAGCGCGTGCGCGTGGCGGACGGGGCTTTCGCGCGCCTCGGGCTGGTCGTCGATCCGCGTCTTGTGGCTTTCGCGCGCCATCGCGGATCTCAGCTGAGAACCTTCCCGATCTCCTCTGCCTTCTGACGTGCTGCGCGCACCTCGCTCGCGAGCTTGCCGAACTGCTTTCCTGTGGCGCTCACGGCGTGCGCAACGTCGGAGAAGTCCGTTTGTTTGCGCGGCAGCTTGACGCCCAGGACCCTGTGCGAGCGGCCGTTGATCGAACGGCCCAGGAGGATTCCGCCGGCAATTCCCGCAGCCACGCCGACGGTCCCCGTAGCCACCGGAATCGCCGCCTTGCCGGCGCGCGAGGCGACGTCTCGTACGCTCTCCAGCGCCGAGTCGCCGGGCTGTCCGTTGCGCGACGTCGAGCGTTTCGCGCTCCCGCCGGAGCTGGACCCTTTGGAAGCGACGCTCGTCGCGGCCCGCCCGCGTGTACGCGGAG
>DASXIJ010000096.1:0-10360 GCA_036498045.1 Solirubrobacteraceae bacterium | reverse complement strand
CGCGTGGACGATCGTCTCGCGCGCGCCGCTGTCGCGCGCCAGCGCGATCAGGGCGCTGAGGTGCTCCAGCGAGGAGTGCACGCCACCGTCGGAGACGAGCCCGATCAGGTGCACGCGCCCGCCCCGCCCGAGCGCGTCGCTGAGCGCCTGGCTGCGCGCAAGCGACCCGTCGGCGACCGCGTCGTCGATCCGCACGAGATCCTGGCGCACGACAGCGCCGGCGCCGAGGTTGAGGTGGCCGACCTCCGAGTTGCCCATCTGCCCGTCCGGCAGACCGACAGCGCGCCCGAACGCAGTCAACGTCGTGTGCGGGTACTCGCTCCACAGCCGGTCGAACACGGGCGTACGCGCGAGCGAGACGGCGTTCCCCGGTCCCGGCGCGGCGAGGCCCCAGCCGTCGAGCACGACCAGACACGCGGCGGGTGCAGGCAAGGCGGGCTGACCGGGAGCGCTGCTCGACCCTCTCGCGCTGCTCATCACGCGCTCGCGGTGGCCATCACGCGGCGGCGGCGACGATCTGCGCGAACGCGTCGGCGTCGAGCGACGCGCCGCCGACGAGCGCGCCATCCACGTCGGCCAGCGCGAGCAGCTCGGCGGCGTTGTCGGGCTTGACGGATCCGCCGTAGAGCACGCGCACGCGTTCGGCAGCGGTCGCGTCGCGGTCGCCGACGAGCGCGCGGATGAACGCGATCGCCTCCTGCGCCTGCGCCGGCGTCGCGACCCGGCCCGTCCCGATCGCCCAGATCGGCTCGTACGCGATGACGACGTCGGCCAGCCGCTCGTCGGGCACCCCGGCGAGGTCGTCCCTGACCTGCTGGCGCAGCTTGCGGTCGGTCTCGTCGTTCTCACGCTCGGACTCGCTCTCGCCGACGCACAGGATCGGCAGCAGCCCATGGTCGAGCGCGGCGGGCACCTTCAGCGCGAGCGCGCGGTCGGTCTCGCCGAACATCTCACGCCGCTCGGAGTGCCCGAGCACGACGCCGTGGGCGCCGACGTCGACTAGCATCGGCGGCGAGACCTCGCCTGTGAACGCGCCGTCGGGCTCGTGGTGCATGTTCTGCGCGAGCACCTCCACGCGCGAGCCGCGCGCGCTGTCGACCATCGCGCGCAGGTCGGTGAACGGAACGCAGATCGCGACATCGACGCCGTCGATCGAGGAGACGCGCGGCAGCAGAGCTTGGATGTAGTCCTCGGCCTCGCGCTCGGTCTTGTGCATCTTCCAGTTGCCCGCGATCAGCGGGCTGCGGGCGCTCACGACGCGACGCCCGCACCGGCGCCCGCGCCCGCGCCGTCGAGCGCCTCGACGCCGGGAAGCGGGCGGCCCTCGATGAGCTCGAGCGTCGCGCCGCCGCCGGTCGACAGGTGGTCGACGTCGCGCTCGAGACCGAACGCGACGAGCGCGGCGGCCGAGTCGCCCCCGCCGACGACGGTCACACCGCGCGCGCGAGCGACTGCTTCGGCGACGCGGCGCGTCCCGGCCGCGAACGGCTCGAGCTCGAACGCTCCCATCGGCCCGTTCCAGAACACCGAGCCGGCGCGTGCGATCTGCTCGGCGTAGCGCTCGGCGGTGCGCGGGCCGATGTCGAGGCCCATCCAGCCGGGCGGGACCTCGACGCCGTCGAGCACGCGGTGCTCGGCGTCGGCGGACAGGCGGTCGCCGATCACCAGGTCGCTCGGGAGCAAGACGCTCGCGCGGCCGGGGTCGGTCGCCTTGGCGAGCATGCCGCGCGCGTGCTCGACGTCGTCGTCGTCACACAGCGAGTCGCCGACCGCGTGGCCCTGCGCACAGAGGAACGGAAAGCACATCGCGCCGCCGATGATCACCGTGTCGGCGAGCTCGAGGAAGCGGTCGATCACGCCGATCTTGTCGGCCACCTTGGCGCCGCCGATCACCGCGACGAGCGGGCGCGGCGGATGCTGGAGGATCTCTGCGAGCGTCTGCACCTCGCGCGCCAGCAGGCGTCCGGCGGCGCTCGGCAGCAGGTGCGCGACCCCCTCGGTACTCGCGTGCGCACGGTGCGCGGCGCCGAAGGCGTCATCGACGTACACGTCGCCGAGCTCGGCCAGCGCGCGCGCGAGCGCGGCGTCGTTGTCGGTCTCGCCGGGCTCGAAGCGGACGTTCTCGAGCACGAGGATCTCGCCGTCGCCGAGCTGCTCGGACAGCGCCCTGACGCGCTCGCCGACGACATCGGGGGCGAGCGTCACGGGCGCGTCGGTCAGCTCGCGCAGGCGCTCGACGACCGGCGCGAGCGACAGGTCCTCCTCGCGACGGCCCTCGGGCCGGCCGAGGTGCGAGACGAGCACGATCCGCGCGCCGCGAGCGCGCAGCTGCTCGATCGTCTCCAGCGCGGCGACGATCCGCGTGTCGTCGGCGACGAGCGTCTCGCCGTCGGGACCCTTCGCGAGCGGGACGTTGAAGTCGACGCGAACGAGCGCGCGCCGGCCCTGCACGTCGAGATCGTCCAGCGTCCTCATGCGGCTCTTACAGGACCTTCTGCACGAGCTCGACGATCCGGTTGGAGTAGCCCCACTCGTTGTCGTACCACGCGACGACCTTCAGCATCGTCGCGTCGATCACGGACGTCAGTTTCGCGTCGACGATCGACGAGTACGGAGACTTGACGATGTCGCTGGAGACGATCGGGTCCTCGTTGAACTGCATGATCCCAGCGAGCGGCCCGCTCGAGGCGGCGGCGGCGAGCGCGCCGTTGACCTCGTCGACGCTCGTCTCGCGCTGGCACTCGACCGTCAGGTCGACGACCGAGCCGGTCGGGACGGGCGCCCTGATCGCGAAGCCGTTGAGCTTGCCATTGAGCGCGGGAATCACGAGCCCGATCGCTTTCGCCGCGCCGGTCGACGCGGGGATCAGGTTGACCGCGGCGGCGCGCGCGCGCCGCAGGTCTTTGTGCGGCAGGTCCTGCAGGCGCTGATCCGCGGTGTACGCGTGGATCGTCGTCATCAGGCCGTGTTTGATGCCGACCGTGTCGTTGACGACCTTTGCGACAGGCGCGAGGCAGTTGGTCGTGCACGACGCGTTGGAGATGATCTGGTCCTTCGATCGGTCATACGCCTGGTCGAAGTTGACGCCGAGCACGACCGTCGCGTCGGGATCGGTCGCGGGCGCCGAGATGACGACCTTCTTGGCCCCCTGCGCGAGGTGCTTGGACGCGGCCTCGCGATCGGTGAACAGGCCGGTCGACTCGATCACGACGTCGACGCCGAGCTCGCCCCACGGCAGCGCGGCGGGATCGCGCTCGGCGAGCACCTTGATCTCGGCGCCATCCACGTCGAGCGCCCCGTCGCGCTCGCGCACCGTGCCGGGGTACGGACCGAGGATCGAGTCGTACTTGAGCAGGTGCGCAAGCGTCGCCTCGTCGGTCAGGTCGTTGACCGCCACCCACTCGATCGCGTCGGCGGACCCGTTTTCCTTGGCCTTGGCGGCGCGGAACACGTTCCGGCCGATCCGGCCGAATCCGTTGATTCCAACGCGAACGGGCATGCAGTCCTCCTGTGCGAAAAATGAACGATGCCGGGCCTCAGGAGCGCTGCTCCGTCGCCCGGCGCGGTGAGCGGGAGGCTATCAACGCCCGCCGCGCCGGCTCGCGCCGCCCGTCGGCCGTCTAGCCGCGCGGGCGGTTGTCGACGTCGCGGTGGGCGACGGCGACGTCGAGATCGTCGCTGTCGCGGTAGCGCTCGGCGAGGTGCTCGGCGATCGCGACCGAGCGATGACGCCCACCGGTGCAGCCGATCGCGATCACCAGGTGCGACTTGCCCTCGGCGACGTACTGCGGCAGCAGGAAGTCGAGCAGCCCGTGCAGACGCACGTAGAAGTCGTCGAGCCGCCCGTCGCGCGCGATGTACTCGACGACCTGCTCATCGAGCCCGGTCAACTCGCGCAGCTCGGGCTCGTAGTGCGGGTTGGCGAGGAAGCGCACGTCGAACGCCAGATCCTCCTCGCGCGGTGGGCCATGCTTGAAGCCGAAGCTCATGAACGTCAGCGCGAGGCGTCCGGCCGCCTTGTGCGGTAGAAGCTCGTCGGCGATCTTCCCGCGCAGCGTCGCCGCCGACATCCCGGTCGTGTCGATCACGACGTCAGCGTGCTCGCGAAACGGAGCGAGCAGCGCGCGCTCGGCGGCGATCCCCGCCGCAACGCTGCCCTCCGGCGCGAGCGGGTGGCGCCGGCGCGTCTCCTTGTAGCGCGTCACGAGCGTCTGCTCGGCGGCCTCCAGGAACAGCACGTGGTGGGACAGGCCGAGCGCGTCGAGATCCTCGACCACCGCGCGCAGAGCCTCGAAGTAGACGCCGCCGCGAACGTCGGAGACGACCGCCGCGCGCTCGACCTTCGAGCCCTCGTGGACGAACAGCTCGACGAGCGAGCGGATCATCTCGGGCGGAAGGTTGTCGACGCAGAAGTAGCCGGCGTCCTCGAACACGTTCATCGCCGTCGACTTGCCCGCGCCGGAGAAGCCGGTGATCACGACCAGATCCTGCAGCCGCGTCTCGATCACCGGCCCGGCCGGTTTCTCGCTCTTACGCTCGGATCCCACGAGCAGGGGCCTGAGCGGTCTGATCACCGCCATGGACCCATTGTGCGCTAAGAGGCGGCGAGAGTGTCACATTCTTGGAAACTGCAGGGAATTTTCCAAAACGAACCGTGTCTAACTCGGGATCGACTCCAGCGAGTGGGCGTAGCGCGAGGCTGGCTCACGGACCAAAACCTCTACCCGGCGCGAAAAACCTCTACCCGGCGCGATGTAGATACGCGTAGATGTCCCGGCCCAGCTTCGCGGGCACGCCCGAGACCGCCTGCAGCTCCTCGCTCGACGCCGACGCCACCGCATCCGGCGAGCCGAAGTGCGCGAGCAGCGCCCGCTTGCGGGCCGGCCCCACTCCGGGAAGGTCGTCCAGCAGCGAGCGCGTCATCGCGCGGTCGCGGCGCGAGCGGTGGTGGGTGACGGCAAACCGGTGAGCCTCGTCGCGCACGCGCTGCAGCAGCTGCAGCTCGGGCGTCGAGTGGTCGAGTACGAGCGGCGCGCGCCGACCGGGGATGAACAGCTCCTCGATCCGCTTGGCGAGCGCGACGACGGCGACGCCGCGGTCGCGAAAGCCGCGCAGCGGCGGCAGGCCGGCGGCGAGCTGACCCTTGCCGCCGTCGATCACGACGACGTTCGGCAGCGACGCGAAGCTCGCGTCGTAGTCGGGATCGTGCGGCGACAGGTCGGCCTGGCGCTCCCACTGGGCGAACCGGCGCGAGAGAACCTCGGCGATCGCGGCGAAGTCGTCTGACTCGCCCTCCGCGAGCGAGCGGATCTTGAACCGTCGGTAGTCGGACTTCTTCGGCGCGCCGCCCTCGAAGACGACCATCGAAGCGACCGTCTGCGTGCCGCCGAGGTGGGAGATGTCAAAGCACTCGATCCGGATCGGCGGAACGTCGAGGCCGAGCGCCTGCTGCAGCCCTTCGACGGCCTCGACGCGGCTCTGGCGGCGGCGCTCGGAGCGCAGGCGATCCTGGTCGAGCGCGAGCAGCGCGTTGCGCCGCGCGAGCTCGAGGATCCGGCGCTTCTCGCCGCGCTCGGCGGCGCGCAGCTCGACCGGGCCCCCGCGGCGGCTTGCGAGCGCGTCGGCGAGGGCCGGGCGGTCGTCGACCTCGCGCTGCACGACGAGCAACGCGGGGATCGACATGTGCCCTGCGTAGTACTGCAACATGAACTCCTCGGCGACCTCCGCCTCGCTGCGCTCGGTCTCGTTGGACAGGTAGAACGACTGCCGGTCGGACAGCACGCCGTCGCGCACCTGGAACACCTGCGCGTTTGCCTCGCGCCCGTCGATTGCGACGGCGACGGCGTCGAACGTGCCGACGGCCTCGTTGGCGACGCGCCGGCGCTCGAGCAGCGAGTGCACCGCTCGCAGCCTGTTGCGCTCGACGGTCGCCTGCTCGAACTCCTCGGCCGCCGCTGCCGCGCGCATCCGCTGCTCGAGCTCGCGCTCGATCGTCTTGAAGCGACCCGACAGGAAGTCGACGACGCCGGCGATGCTCGCGCGGTAGTCGTCCTTGGACACGTAGCCGACGCACGGGGCCTCGCAGCGCTTGATGTAATAGTCCAGGCACGGGCTGCCGCTGCGCCGCCCAGGCTCGGCACCGGTGCACGAGCGGAACATGAACACCTTCGCGAGCACCTCGAGCGTGCCGCGCACGCGCTTGGCGCTCGAGTACGGGCCGAAATACGCGCGCCCGGGCCGGTGGCGCTCGCGCGTGAAGTACACGCGCGGGTAGTCCTCATCGAGCGAGATCGCGATGAACGGATACGACTTGTCGTCGCGCAGGCGGATGTTGAAGCGCGGGCGGTACTGCTTGATGAAGCTCTGCTCGGCCAGCAGCGCCTCGGCCTCGGTGGCGACGACCACGCTTTCGACGCTCTGCACGCTCGCGACCATCTCCGCATGGCCGGGGCTGCTCGGCACCTGCGCCTTGGAGAAGTGCGACGCGACGCGCTTGCGCACCGACTTGGCCTTGCCGACGTAGATCACGCGGCTTGTGCCGTCGCGAAACAGGTACACGCCCGGCTGATCGGGCAGCGCACGCCGCTGCTCGGTGAGGCTCGCGCTCGCCTCGCCGTCGCTCGTCAGTGTCTCCGTCGCCATCCACATCGAGGATACGAGGCGCCTCCTGTGCGGCCGCGCCGGCGAAGCGGCGCCCATACGAGCGGGTCGAGTGGCAAGCCGGCACCGACGCGAAGCGTTGGTGAGGACGCAGGGAGCGTGGCGTACCGATCGCAGGCAGATGCTGCCGCCGATCGGCAGCACGCGAGCGACCGAGGACGCAGACCGATCGAAGATCGGCCAGCGCCGCCAATCGGCCCGCTCGCGTCAGTAGCTGCGCCAGGCGCGGTAGACGACCATCAGGCCGTACACGACGAGCAGCAGCAGCGCGAACCACAGCACGCTGAAGATCGTGCGCGATTCATCGACCATTCGCGTGTAGCCGACGATCAAGAAGCCGATCGTCGCGAGCGACCCGTACAAGATCGCGCGGTGGCGGTCGCCGAGGCCGTGGAGCGTCACGCGATGTTCGCGGTACAGGCGCAGCCCGAGGTAGCCGAAGCCGACGCCGAACCCGATCAGCAGGATCGCTTCGAACGTCGTCGCCGCCTGACCGCCGCCTGGCAGCAGGAACACCGCCGCCGCGATCACCAGCACGATCGCGATGTTGCGCGCCGTCTTGACCTCCATCCGCCCAGTTTACGGCGCACATCGCGGCCGAGCGCGGGTGCCGACGGTCAGTCGATCAGCGACTCGAGCCGCTCATACGCAGCGTCGACCGCGCGTCGCGCGGCCGTGTGGCGCGCCTCCGACTTGGCCGACTCGTAGCGCGTCGCCCACGCCGCCGGATCGGCGAGCTCGTCTTCGAGCGCGCGCATCGCCGCCTCGGCCACCTCGACGTCGCGCTCGGCCTGCGCCTGCGCCGACAGCCGGTTCTTCGACGGCCCCTTCGCCCGCGCCGCGCGCTTTGGCTCGCGCTCGTCCGGCGTCGACCCGTTCGTGCCCGTCGAGCCGGATGCTGTTCCAGCCTGCACATGTGCAGGCTGGCGGAGTGGCGCATGCGCCGCTCCGTGGCCACCGATCGAAGATCGTCCAGCATGCGCGCGGCCGGGAGACCGCACATGTGCGGTCTCCGACTGACGATCGGACGGACGACCGTCACCCGCGGCGCTCTTGCGCTCCTCGCGGACGCGCACGTACTCGGGCCAGCCGCCGACGTAGCTGTGCAGCGTGCCGTCCTCGACCGCGACCGTGCGCGTGCCGACCGCGTCGAGCAGCGCGCGGTCGTGCGACACGAGCAGCACCGCGCCGGCGAACGAGCGCAGCGCGTCCTCGAGCGCCTCGCGGCTCTCGATGTCGAGGTGGTTCGTCGGCTCGTCGAGGATCAGCACGTTCGCGCCGGAGTGCACGAGGATCGCCAGCGACAGCCGCCGGCGCTCACCGCCTGACAGCCCGGCGAGCGGCTTGTCGGCATCGTCGCCCGAGAACAGAAAGCGCCCGAGCAGCGCGCGCGCCTTGTTCGGCGTCAGCTTCGTCGCGCGCTGCGCCGCGTCGAGCGCGCTCTGGCTCGGATCGCCGCCCGCGCCGAGCTCGTCTGCGTGCTGAGAGAGGTAGCCGACCTTCACGTTGTGGCCCGTGCTCAGCTTGCCCACCGCGAGCGCGCGGCGGCCGGCGAGTGTCTCGATCAGCGTCGTCTTGCCCGTGCCGTTAGGCCCGACAAGTGAGACGTGCTCGCCGCGCTCGAGCCACAGCTCGGCGCCGTCGAGCAGCACGATCGGCGGCTGGCCGATCTCCACGCGCCCGTCGAGCAGCTCGAAGATCACCCGCCCCGAGCGCTCGGGCGCGGCGAACTGGAACTCGAGGCTGCGCGCGTCCTTCGGATCACGCTCGATCCGCTCGATCTTCGCGAGCTTCTTGACCCGCGACTGTGCCTGGCGCGCCTTCGTCGCCTTGTAGCGAAAGCGCTCGATGAACCGCTCCATCCGCGCGATCTCCGCCTGCTGCTTGTCGATCGACTTGCCCAGCGCGATCTCGCGCGCCGCCTGCTCCTTGCGCCACTGGGCCCACGTTCCCGCGAAGAACCGCGAGCGGCCGGCCTCGAGCTCGAGCACCGCCGTGCCGACCGCCTCCAGGAACCAGCGGTCGTGCGCGACGAGTACGACCGCCGCGTCGAGCTCGACGAGCGTCTGCTCCAGCCACTCCAGCGACTCGATGTCGAGGTGGTTCGTCGGCTCGTCCAGCAGCAGCACATCCGCGCCCGTCGCCAGCGCTCGCGCCAGCGACGCGCGCGTCAGCTGGCCGCCCGAGAACGTCTCCAGTGGACGGTCGAGGTCGCCCTCGCCGAAGCCCAGGCCGCGCGCCATCGTCGTCGCGCGATCGCGCCACAGATACCCCCCGCGCGCCTCCAGGCGCGCCTGCGCGCTCGCGTAGCGCGACAGGAGCGCGTCGTCTGACTCGCCCCGCGCCATCCGCGCCTCGAGCTCCGCCAGCTCCGCCTCGATCTGAAGCTCGTCGACCGACCCCGACAGGATGTAATCGCGCAGCGCCACGTCGCGGTCGCGCGGAGGGCGCTGGTCGTGCAGCGCGATCCGCACGCCCTTGCCGACGCTCAGCTCGCCGCGGTCGATCGACGTCTGCCCCGCGAGCATCCGCAGCAGCGTCGTCTTGCCCGCGCCGTTACGCCCGGCGACGGTCAGCCGTTCGCGCCGCTCGAGCTTCAGCGACACCCCGCGCAGGAGCGGCTGCCCGGCGATGTCCTTGTGCATGTCCGATCCGATCAGCAGCGCCATTTCCCTGCTGATGGTAGGCGCGGGCGGCCGATGCGGCCGGCGTGACGCGCATGAGGATCGCGCCGATTGCTTCTTCTCTTTGAAGTTCGCGATAGCGATGGTATGCACGCGTGCCGAAACCCCCTCCGATACGATCCGCTCAGATGCGTCGCGCCAGGACATCGCTAGTGCTTTGGGCGCTGCTCGTGCCGCTCGTGCTCGCGCCGGTCGCGCAGGCGACGAACAACGGGCGCGGGTTCTACGGCGAGACCGACGACAAAGTCGTGACCGACGCGGGCTTCATCCTGATCGTCGCCTTCCCGCTGTTCGTGTTCTTGATGAGCATGCTCCAGCGGGCGCTCGAAAAGCGCAAAGACGCCCGCATCGCGGCGCAGAAAGCGCACGTGAGCAACGCCCAGTGGCGCGGCGGCTGGTAGCGGCGCGGATCGCCGGACCGCCAGTCCGCCGATGAGCGACCCCGGCCCGTCGGGCGCAGACGCGGTCCACTACGAGCGGCGCGGCGCGGCCGCGCTCGTGACGATCGACCGCCAGCACCGGCGCAACGCGGTCGATGGCCCGACCGCCGGGGCGCTGCACGCGGCGTACCTGCGCTTCGAGGCCGACGACGACGCGCGCGTGATGGTGCTGACCGGCGCCGGCGGCGTGTCGTTCTGCGCGGGTGCCGACCTGAAGGCTCAGCAGACGTTCGTCGATCGCCTGATGAGCGACGAGGGGCCGATGGGCTTCACACGATTGACCGCGACCAAGCCGACGATCGCCGCGATCTCCGGCTTCGCGCTCGCCGGCGGCCTGGAGCTCGCGCTGTGGTGCGACCTGCGGATCGCCACCGACGACTCGCGGCTGGGCTACCCCGAGCGGCGGTGGGGCGTGCCGCTGATCGACGGCGGCACTCAGCGGCTGCCGCGCATCGTCGGCCTCGGCCGCGCGCTCGACATGATCCTCACCGGCCGCGCGGTCGACGCCGCGGAAGCGCTGCAGCTCGGGCTGGCGAACCGTGTCGTCCCGCACGGCGAATCGCGCGCGGTCGCCGA
>DASXIJ010000095.1:0-32841 GCA_036498045.1 Solirubrobacteraceae bacterium | reverse complement strand
TGCACGACCATCCCGTCCTTGACCGGCGTCGAGCAGCCGGTCTGCAGCTTGCCGATGCCCTCGATCTCGACGAGGCACATCCGGCAGGCGCCGACCGGGTTGCCCAGTTTCGGCTCGTAGCAGAACACCGGGATCTCGACGTCGCCGTGCTTGGCCGCGTCGACGAGCATCGTGTTCTCCGGCGCCTTCACCTCGCGGTCGTCGATCGTGAACGTGATCGTCTGCGGTTCCGGCCGCGGCATCAGTGAAGTTCCTCGCCGTTCGCCCTGCCGTTGCCGCCTGCGCCCGCGAGCGCCAGCTCACTCCGCGCCCTGGCGCCCTCGATGTGCGCCTCGAACTCGTCGCGGAACTTGACGATCATCGAGCCGATCGGCATCGCCATCGCGTCGCCGAGCACGCACAGGCAGTTGCCGATGATGTGGTCCTGGACGGAGGCCATGATGTCGAGATCCATCGGCGTCGCCTCGCCGGAGTCGATCCGTTCGAGCGTCTTCACCGTCCAGTTGGTCCCCTCGCGACACGGCGTGCACTTGCCGCATGACTCGTGCCGGTAGAACTTGGCGACCTTCAGGGCGAGGTCGACGATCGGCGTCGTCTCGTCGACGACGATGATCGCCCCCGAGCCGATCATCGAGCCGGCTTTGGCCATCGAGTCGAAGTCGTACGGGACGTCGAGGTCGTCGGCGGTCATCACCGGTGACGACGAGCCGCCGGGGAACCAGCACTTGATCTGATGGCCCTCCAGCGGGCCGCCGGCCAGGTCGTAGATGATCTCCCGAGAGGGCACGCCGAGTTCGACCTCGTAGTTGCCCGGTCGCTGTACGTGTCCGGAGACGCTGACGACCTTCGTGCCCGTCGACGTCTGCACGCCGAGCTCGGCGTACTCGGCGCCACCCAGCTCGATGATCGCCGGAACCGTCGCGAGCGTCTCGACGTTGTTGATCAGCGTGGGGCCCTGGTAGAGGCCCTGGTTGGCGGGGAACGGCGGCTTCAGACGGGGGTTGCCGCGCTTTCCTTCGAGCGAGTCGAGCAGCCCGGTCTCCTCGCCGCAGATGTACGCGCCGGCGCCGCGGTGGACGTGCAGCGACAGCGAGTGGTTGGAGCCGAGGATCCGCTCGCCGACGTAGCCCGCGTCGCGCGCTTCGGCGAGCGCGGCTTCGACGATGTCGGCCTGGTGGGCGTACTCGCCGCGGATGTAGATGAACGAGCGGTCGGTGCCCGCCGCGTAGGAGGCGATCACGATGCCCTCGATCAGACCGTGCGGGTTCTTCTGCATCAGTTCGCGGTCCTTGAACGTCCCCGGCTCGGACTCGTCGGCGTTGCACACGAGGTACTTGTCCATCGAGCCCTGCGGCAGGAACGACACCTTCTTGCCCATCTGAAAGCCGGCCCCGCCGCGACCGCGGATCCCCGACGCTTCGAGCTCGACGAGCACATCGCCCGGCGTTTTCTGCAGCGCCTTGCGCAGCGAGGCGTAGCCGCCGCGCGCTTCGTACGTGGCCAGCGTGTTCAGCCCGGGCTCGTCGATGTCCTTGAGCAGCAGCGCCTCGCTCACGGCGAGCCCTCCTCGGTCGGGTGCAGCGGAAACTCGCGCGAGTTCGCGCTCGGGTCGGCGACCAGGCGCGTCGCGAGCTGCTTGTCGGGCAGGACCGGCCGCCCGGCGCGCGAGTCGTCGAGCAGCTGCGTGACGTCGCTCGGCTCCAGCGGGCCGACGTACACGCCGTCGACGGACGCCATCGGCGCGATGTCGCAAGCGCCGAGGCACTCGAACGCGCGCACGTTGAAGTCCGGGTCCTCGCCGGCCTCGGCGACGATCGCTTCCAGCAGCGCGTCCGCGCCGCGCAGCGAGCACGAGATGTTCGTGCACACGTACACGCTGTGGCGGCCGACCGGGTGGTTCTCGAGCATGTCGTAGAAGCTCGCGACCGAGTCGAGGTAGGCCGGCGTCACGGCCATCACCAACGCGACCTGCTCGATCGCCTCCGGTGAGCACCACCCGTGCACCTGCTGGGCCGCGTGCAGCGCCGGGATCGCCGCCGAGTGCCGGTCGGGATAGCGCGCCATCGCGTCCTCGATCTCACGGCGCAGCCCCTCGGGCACATCGACGCTCCCCGGCTCGGGCACGAGCGCCGGGTCCTTCTCCAGGTCCGCAGGCCGATCCCACGCGGACGCGCGCTGCGCGTCGGGCGGGCCAGGGTGGGCACTCATCTGTCGATCCCTCCCAAGATCGGATCGAGCATCGCGAGCGTGGCGATCATGTCGGCGATGTACGCGCCCTCGGCCATCCGCGCGAACGCCTGCAGATTGGCAAACGACGGATCGCGCATGTGCACGCGCGCGGGCTTGGACGAGCCGTCGGAGCGCACGAAGCAGCCGAGTTCGCCGCGCGGCCCTTCGATCGGGTAATACGCCTCGCCCGGCGGCACGCGCAGGCCCTCGGTGACGAGCTTGAAGTGGTGGATCAGCGCCTCCATCGACGTCGCCAGCTCGTGGCGCGGCGGCAGCGCGACCTTGCGGTCGGTGGTTATGTACGGGCCCTCGGGCAGCCCCTGCATCGCCTGGTCGACGATCTTCACCGACTCGTACATCTCCGCCATCCGCACCGCGTAGCGGTCGTAGTTGTCGCCGACCGTCCCGATCGGGATCTTGAAGTCGAAGTCGCTGTAGCAGCTGTACGGCGTTGCCTTGCGCAGGTCCCACGGATTGCCGGCTGCGCGCAGCAGCGGCCCGGTGACGCCGAGCGACAGCAGCGTGTCGGCGTCGAGCGGGCACGTCCCGCGCAGCCGCCGCAGGACGATCTCGTTGCTGTTGAGGATCGCGCCGTACTGGTCGAGCGCCGCGGGCATCCGCTTGACGAACGCCGCCACCTTCTCGGCCCAGCCGAGCGGGATGTCCTCGGCGACGCCGCCGATCTGGAAGTAGCGCGTGTGCATCCGCTGGCCGGTCGATGCCTCGAACAGGTCGTTGATCAGCTCGCGCTCACGCAGGCAGTACCAGAACATCGAGATCGCGCCGAGGTCCAGCGCGCTCGTCGCCAGCCAGAACAGGTGCGAGGAGATCCGGTTGAGCTCGAGGTGGATCACCCGCAGATACTCCGCGCGCGTCGGCACCACGACCCCCACCAGCTTCTCCACCGCGCCGATGTACGCGAGCGAGTTGAAGTGGTAGGAGAGGTAGTCCATCCGCTCGATCACCGGGATCACCTTCCAGTAGGACTTGTCCTCGGCGGTCTTCTCGATCCCCGTGTGGACGTAGCCGACGATCGGCTTGATGTCGTGGACGACCTCGCCGCGAAGCGTCACGAGCAGTCGCAGCACTCCGTGGGTGGCCGGATGGTGCGGGCCGAAGTTCAGCGTCAGCAGCTCCTGGCGCTCGTCTTCGCCGCCCGCCGAGGACTGTTCGAGCTGCTCCTGCAGCGGCGACAGCGTGATGCTCGCCTCGCGCCGGCGGTACTCCGATCCCGCCGCCGGGCCGCTCACTCTGCGCCCTCGAGCGTCGGCGACTCGTTGTACGTGAAGATGATCGGCTCGCCGCCGATCGGGAAGTCGCGCCGCTGGGGGTAGCCCTCGTAGTCCTCCGGCATAAGGATCCTGCGCGGATCGGGATGGCCACGGAAGACGACGCCGAACATGTCGTACACCTCGCGCTCCTGAAAATTGGCTGCCGGCCAGCCCAGGTGAGCGTCTCGCGGGCGACCCGCGTCGTCGGCTGGGCCCGCCTCGCGCGTGGCCGGCGCGCCACCCTCCGTCAAGCCGTCCGGCACGACCGAGTCGACTTCGGGCGCGTCGCTCGGGACGCGCAGCTTCACCGCGATCCGGTCGACGCGCGCCATGTCGAGCAGCTCGTACAGGACGCCCAGCCGGGGCTCGTCGGGGTAGTAGTCGACGCCGTGCACGCTCGCGAGGAACGCGTAGCCCTTCAGCCGCAGGGCGGCGAGCACGTCACGCACGCGCTCGGGGCGCACCTCGAGCACGGCCCGCTCACGGAAGAAGCTGGTGTCGAGTACCGCGTCGCCGAGCTCGTGACGGATCAGCTCCAGCCCGGTGGCGTCAGGCACCGCGCAGGATCTCCTCGGTGCCGGCGGCCTCGTAGCGCTCCCGCCAGCCCATGTCGGGGTCGTCCTGCACCATCTTGCGCAGCTTCAGCACGCCGTGCATCAGCGCCTCCGGGCGGGGAGGGCATCCCGGCACGTGCACGTCGACCGGCATGAACTTGTCCGCCGGGACGAGCGCGTAGTTGTTGAACACGCCCATCGACGAGCAGCACGCTCCCATCGAGATCGCCCACTTCGGCTCGAGCATCTGGTCATACAGCCTGCGGATGATCGGCGCCATCTTGATCGACACCCGCCCGGACAGGATCAGCAGGTCGGCCTGGCGCGGCGATGCGCGAAACGCCTCGTAGCCGAACCGCGCGATGTCCACGCGCGAGGCGACGACCGTGATCATCTCGATCGCGCAACACGCGAGCCCGAACGTGGCCGGGAAGAACGAGTTCGAGCGTGCCCAAGCGACGGCTTTGTCGAGCGTCGTCGTCATCACGCTCTGTTCCACGTGACGTTCGAGCTCGGCGCCCTCGAGGTGGGCCGGGTGCGTCGCCCCTTCCAGGGCGCCCCCGCGCAGCAGCTGGCGCGAGTTCAGCGTACGCACGCGCAGGGCATCCGGGTCCACGCTCGAGGCGCCCGCGCCCGCGGCGGCCCCCGAACCGGGGCCGCCGACGCGCTCGCGTTTCACTTCCACTCGAGCGCCCCGCGACGCCAGACGTACACGAACGCGACGAGCAGCAGCACGATGAATACGATCGTCTCGCCGAGCGCGAAGCTGCCGAACGCGCGCAGCTCGACTGCGATCGGGTACAGGAACGCGACCTCGAGGTCGAACAGGATGAACAGCATCGCGATCAGGTAGAAGCTGATCCCGAAGCGCATCCCCCGCTGGATCTCCGACGGCAGGCCGCACTCATACGGGTCCTGCTTGTGCCGAGCCGCGCGGCGCGGGCCGATGTAGGTGTTCAGCGCTGCGAACGCCACACCCACAGCGCCGCCGAGGATCAAAAAGACGATCGCCGGTAGGTAGCTCCGTAGCACCGGTCGCTGTTATATCACCCTTGTGGCAACCTGTTACATAGTGGCAATCGCCTCGAAATCAAGCCTGAACGGGCGTTTGTCCGGGGGCCGTCCGGCGCCCCTCACGCCCCTATGACGCAAGCCGTCGTCGCCGGTTCGATCGCCGTGGCCGCGATCAACGCGATCGCAGGGCTGCTCGGCGCGTGGCTGTGGCACGACGGCGCCGTCAACGGGCGCGCGACCGGCGTGTTCTGGGTGCTGCTCCGCGCGGGGCAGGGCGCCGCGATCGTGCTCGCGATCGCCGTCGGATCGCTCGCCGCCGCCGGCCACGAGTCGACCGACCATCTGTTCTACCTCTACGCGCTGCTGCCCCTCGCGATCGCCTTCGTCGGCGAGCAGCTGCGCGTCGCCGCGGCCCAGACCGTCCTCGACCAGCGCGACCTCGCCGACGCGCAGGCCGTCGGCGCCCTCCCCGAGGCCGAGCAGCGCAGCGTCGTCCTCGAGATCGTCCGACGCGAGGTCGGCGTGATGGCCGCCTCGGCGCTCGTCGTCGTCTTCCTCGCGCTCCGCGCCGCCGGCACCGCGCACGGCTTCTGATCCCCGCGAGCCGAAGCCGAGCCTGCGCGAGCTATATATTCCGCCGCGCATGAGGCTCAGTGCGAAGATCGCCGCCACCGTTGCGCTCCTGCTCGCGGCGGCCGTCGCGCTCGGCGCGTGCGGCTCGCAGGGAAACAGCGTCGCCAAGTCGAGCCCGTACCGGCGCGGGGCGGTGCTGTTTCGCGACCACTGCTCCGGGTGCCACACGCTGGCGGTCGTCGGCGCGCAGGGCTCGGCGAGCAGCATCAAGAACCGCGTGAGGACGGCCGGGCCGAACTTCAACATCCGCAAGGAGAACGTCGAACAGGTCCTCTACGCGATCCGCAATGGCGGCTTCTCGGGGGCGATCATGCCCGAGAACGTCGTGGTCGGCAACGACGCGCAGGAAGTCGCGCGGTTCCTCGCGCAGTACTCCGGCAGCCAGGCGCAGAAGGCGCCCTCCACGCCGATCGAACTCTCGACGAAGTAAGCGCCCGCGGGACGGCGGCGGGCTTGCTCGACCTCAGGCGCATCCGCGACGATCCCGACGGCGTCCGTGCGGCGCTCGAGCGCCGCGACCCGGCGCTGGCCGCGTCGGTCGACGAGGTGCTCGGCGCCGACGCCGAGTGGCGTGGGGCGACCGCATCGGCCGAGAGCCTGCGCGCGACCCAGCGCGCGAGCTCGGAGGAGATCGCGGCCGGAAAAAAGGCGGGCGCCGACGTCTCGTCCGAGCTCGCGAAGATGAAGCAGCTCAGCGGCGAGGTGAAGACGCTCACCGAGCAGGCCGCGAACGCGAAGGAGCGCCTCGACGAGCTCCTCGCACGGCTGCCGAACCTCCCCGATCCGAGCGCCGCCGGCGGGCCTGACGACGACGAGGTCAAGCGCGTCGGCGAGCCCCCGAGCCTTCCGTTCCCCCCGCGCGACCATCTCGAGCTGGCGGGCGAGATGATCGACATGGACCACGCAGCCAAGCTCTCCGGGGCCCGGTTTGCCTACCTGCGCGGGGATCTCGTGATGCTCGAGCTGGCGCTCGTCGGCTGGGTGCTGCGCAAGCTGCGCGAGAATGGGTTTGAACCGGTGATCCCGCCCGTGCTCGTACGCGAGCGCGCGCTGTACGGCACCGGCTTTCTGCCCGACACCGAGCAGCAGATCTACCACCTGCCCGAGGACGAGCTGTACCTGCTCGGGACCTCCGAGGTCGCGCTCGCCTCGCTGCACGACGGCGAGATCCTCGAGGCTGCGCAGCTGCCGTTGCGCTATGCCGGCTACTCGCCGTGCTTTCGCCGCGAGGCCGGTGCGGCGGGCAAGGACACGCGCGGGATCTTCCGCGTACACCAGTTCGACAAGGTCGAGATGTTCAGCTTCGTCGCGCCCGAGGACTCGCCCGCCGAGCACGAGCGGATCCTGTCGATCGAGGAGGAGATCCTCGCGGAGCTGCAGTTGCCCTACCGCGTCGTCAACATCGCGATCTCAGACCTCGGCAACTCCGCCGCCAAGAAGTACGACTGCGAGGCGTGGCTCCCCAGCCAGGACCGCTACCGCGAGCTCACGTCGTGCTCGAACACGACCGACTACCAGGCGCGACGGCTGAACATCCGCGTTCGCGCCGAGAAGAGCACGCAGACCCCGCACACGCTCAATGGCACCGCCGTCGCCGTCGGGCGAACGATCGTCGCCCTGCTCGAGAACGGCCAGCACGCCGACGGGTCGGTCACCCTGCCCGACGTGCTCGTGCCGTTCGGCGCGCCGGCGCGGCTGGAGCCGGCCGAAGGCTAGAGCCACAAGGGCCGCGTCAGTAGCGGCTGCCAAGCAGCTGGATGTGATCCGCCTCGGCGGCGCCAGGGAACGGCCGGATCAGGCCGAACTGCGCGAGCGTCGACTCCGACACGCCCTCGACGCCCGGCGTGTCCGATGCTTCGCCGCGGGTGTGCGGGTCGTTGGCGAAGCCGCCGACCTCGACCGAGTGTTCCGGCGAGCGGTAGCCGGAGATGCCGATCAGATGCAGGTGGAGCGCCTTGCCGAGCGCGTTGAGGTGCTCGGCGAGCGTCGGCTCCTCGCCGACGGTGTAGTTCGTGCCGGGCGCGGGGAAGAACCCATAGGCGCCTTCGGTCGTCGCGTTGAATTCGCCGACCGGGCCCGAGAACGTGACGCCCGACGCGGCCAGTTCGCGCGCCTGCACGTGCGCAAGCTCGTGTTCGAGCGAGTGCTTGTGCGACTGCAGTTCTTCGAGCTCGGCGCTCTTGCGCGAGCGCGCGCGGGCGTACTCGAGCTGGCGCTTGACGAGTGCCAGGCGAAGCTGCGCGACCTCGTCGCGCTGCACCTGCATCGCGAGCGTCTCGTGCTCGTGGGTGCTCTCGAGCGCCGCGAGGCGCTGCGCCTGCGTCGTGACCGCCTTCTGCGTTTCGGCGACGTGCGTCGTCGCGGCAGCGTTCTCGCGCGAGATCGCGCGCAGGTCGTCGACGCGCTCGATCAGATCCGCGAACCCGTGCGCCTGCAGGATCACCGTCACGATGTCCGGGGGAGGCGCCTCGTAGGCGGCGACCAGCTGCGCGACGAGCACCTTGCGATCGTGCACCAGCTGGACCTGCAGCGCGGCGAGCCGCGTGCGCGCGACGCTCAGCTGCGAGCGGATGCCTTCCAGCAGGCTGCGCTCAACCGCCAGGCTCGATTCGATCGCGGACAGGCGTGTCTGAAGGTCGGCGATGCTCCCTTCGAAGCCGGCGATCTGGTGGGAGTCGCGTCCGATCCCCGCCCGAACCTGACCTTCCCTGGCCTGCGAGGCCGCGATCTTGCCTTCCAGCGAGCCGGACGTCGATCCCGACGCGACGACCACCCAGCCGAGCGTCGCGCCCGCGACGACGGTGAGCGCCAGAGCGACCGGGAGCAGCACGCGCGTACGCCGGCGTGCGCCGCGGGCGCGGCGCCGGCGCTGCACGGGCTGCAGCGGTGAGCGGAGTGGACGGCTTGGCATGAACCGGCCAAGCTAGCCACCGGCGGCGATCTGCTCAACCTGCGGGCGATCCGCTGCAGGCGCGGCTTTCGCCGCCCCGAGCTCGGTCAGCCGGGGAACGGTTCGGGCGTGCGGCTGCCCATCACGTAGCTGTCCTCGGGCTCGAGCGTCACGCGGATCTGCTCGCGCAGCTCGGGCCCGTCGGTGTGGCCGTGCATCGTCGCCGCATGCTGGGCGGCAGTCGCGATGACCTCGTCCTCCTCACCGAGGATCGTCAACGTGCACTTGTTGTCGCTCTCAAAGCGCCGGCAGTCTGCCATCTTGCGCATCTCGATCTACCTCCCCAGGCAGTCGTTTCGTGAGTGACTGCGACTGTAGACCTCTCGCGCCGAGCGCGCAGCGAAGCGGTCGCGGACGGAGGATCGCGCCGGTCAGCCGACGCCGAACGCCAGCGAGCGCGTCGAGCCACCGGCGACCGTGAGCTCGATGCTGTAGCGCCCGGCCGCGAGCGTCCTCGTACCGCGCATCCGGTGGGTCTGGCCCCCGCGCTTGGCGAGGAACGTCGACGGGCCCGCGACGGTCTGCCAGCGCACGCGCCCGCGGACGTGCACGAGCTTGGCGAGCACCACGCGTACGCGCGCGGCCGCGCTCGCGTCAAACGCGAACGTGAGCTGGGAGAGGCGCATGCTCGGATGCGCCGTCGCCGCGCGGGCCGCGCGCGTCAGTCGCAGCGCACCGATCACGAGCACGCGTGGCGGACTCGCCGAGACGGCGGGGGTGACGTTCGCCGAAGGGGTCACGCCTGCGGCCGAACCGCTGGACGTCGCGCCGGTCGACGACGCGGGCGCCTGCGGCGAGCCGCCGCTGGACGAGCCGCCCGCCGAGCCCGAGCCGGAGGAGCTGATGCCCGACAGGGCCGGGGCTTCGCCGCCGGGCGCTTCGCCGACGTGTTCGCCCGGCGGCAGCAGCGCGTTGATCCCCGCCGGCGTGCCGACGCCGCTGGCGCCGTCGTAACCAGGTCCTGCGAGGCAGATCGCCTGCCCTGAGCAGCTGCGCGCGAGTTCTTCAGCGGTGCATCGTGCTTCGCCCGTTTCGGGGCTCACGCGTCTGTGGCATTCGCCGTTTGAGCCGGCCGTGATGTCGTGCAGCGTCGTTGACGCGGCGTGCTCGTTTTCATACAGCGTCTGCGCCGGGTAGGCGACGCCGTGGCTGCCGCCCGCGAGCGCGAACGCCGACGCGACGATCGGCGCGGCGACGCTCGTTCCGCCGATCATTGCCCAGCCGCGGCTGCCTTCGTATTCGGTCGAGTCATAGACGGCGACGCCGGTGTACGGATCGGCGTCGGCAGACACGTCGGCGACGGCGCGGCCCGACCCGCAGCCGACGGTCGACCAGTCGGCCACGCTCTGCTGCCACGCGTCGGCCGCGAAGCTAGCGCTGCAGCCGCCGCCGCCGGCGCCGAACCCTTCGGGCAGGCCATTGCGCCAGCCGCCGTCGTTCCAGACCGTCTCGCGTTCCCACGCGCGCGAGGTCGCGTTGAGCTTCAGCCGCGTGCCGCCGACGGCGATCACGTGGGGCGAGCTCGCCGGGTACTCGGCGGCGCTCGACGCTTTGCCGGAGAGCCAATCGAGATAGCCGTTGTCTCCGGCCGACGCCGTGATGACGACGCCGGGGTGGTCGAAGGCACGGTTTTCGACCGACGGCTCTTCGCCACCCCACGAGTTGGAGATCTCGTTCGCGCCCAGCGCCGCCGCGGTCAGCTCGGCCGCGTACAGGCTGCTGTTCGCGTTCGATTCGGCCTCGACGAGCAGGATCCGACAGGCGGGGCAGACGCCGTGCGCGACCTCGACGTCGGTCGCCGTCTCCTGCGCCCAGCCGCGTTCTTCGGGGCCGCCGGACGGAGGGAGCGGGGAGCGCGCGCCGCGCTGGTTGACCTTGCGAAGGCATCCATTGGCTTCGTTGCATGCGGGCAGGCCGAAGCGGGCGCTGAAGACTTCGAGGTCCGAGGCGATCGTCGGCGCGTCGTAGGCGTCCACCAGCGCGATCGTCTGCGGCGTCGGCGGCGTCGCGCCTGTCAGCCCGTACGCGCCGCGGACGTCCGACGGAGCGAGGCTGCCTTCGACCGGCGTCGTCCGTTCGACCGCCGCGCCCGGCGGGACGCCTTCGACGAGTCCCGACGAGGTGGTCGCCTGCGTGGCGGTGGCAGGCGCTGCGGGGGCCACCGCACGGGCGCCCGGATGCGCGAGCGGCCGGTGAGCGAACAGCCGCAGGCCAAGGCAGCCCGAGTAGCCGGGCGTCGGCGGCGGGCACAGCGTGCTTGTCGTGTATTCGGAGGGGCTCGGCGGCGCGAGGCTCGGCAGCGACGGGCTCGTCGGCGCCGCGGCAGCCGGAGCGGCGGCTGCAAGCGGACACGCGAGCAGGATCGCGGCGAGCGCGCGGACGACAACATGCGGGGCGCACGGCCCCGGTTTGAGCGTGCGCTCATTCATCGCAGGAGATCCTCGTTGCTTCGGCAAGCCTTATCCGCTGCACAACCCGCGGGGGGGCTGACCAGACGAACGTCGTACGGCGCCGCGCGCTCGCGGCCGGCCCCCGTCGGGACTACGCTGAGATCGCGATGTCCTCGCCGTTCGGCTTCCTGCTCTCACCCGATCCACCGTCACGCCGCGCAGGGCTCGTCGTCGCGGCCGTGCTGGTCGCGCTCTGCACGCTGCTCGTCTACCCGCTCAAGCACATCGCGCCGGCGGTGTCGCTGTCGGTCGTGTACCTGCCGGCGGTGCTGGTCGTCTCGATCATCTGGGGCGGCTGGCTCGGCGTCGCGACGGCGGTCGTCAGCGCGGCCGCGCTCAACTACTTCCACATCGAGCCGGTCGGGCACTTCGCGATCAGGCACTCGAGCAACTGGGTCGCGCTCGTCGCGTTCCTCGTCGTCGCGATGATCTCCAGCTCCGTCGCAGAGGTCACGCGCGCGCGGGCGCGCGAGGCCGAGGCGCGCCGGCGCGAGGCGGACCTGGCCGCGGAGATGGCGCGGCTGCTGCTGCGCGGCGACGATCTCGCGGCGGCGCTCCCGACGGCGGCGGCGCGGCTGGCGCAGGCGCTGGACCTCAGCTCTGCCGCGATCGAGATGGAGGCACTCGACGGCGACGAGCGCAGCATCGCGTTCCCGCTGCGCGAGGGGGCGAATCGACTGGGAACGCTGCTCGTCGGCGCCGACACATCCGAGGCGAGCCTGCGCCGCTTGCAGGAGCGCGTCGTCCCCGCGCTCGAGGCGCTGCTGAGCGCGGCGCTCGAGCGTGACGCGCTGCTCGGCGGCGTCGTCGAGACGGCCGCGCTGCGCCGCGCCGACACGGTCAAGACGGCCCTGCTGCGCGCGGTCTCGCACGATCTGCGAACGCCGCTCACGGCGATCACGGCGGCCGGCGAGGCGATCGCGTCGCCGACGCTCTCCCCGCAGGAGCGCGCCGACATGGCGGCCGTGATTCAGGAAGAGGCACGCCGGCTGTCACGGCTGGTCGACAACCTGCTCGACCTCTCTCGCCTGGAAGCCGGCGCCGCCGAGCCGCGTCGCGAGTGGACCTCGGTCGAGGAGCTGCTCCGCACGGCGGTCGCCGAGCTGGCGGCGCAACGGGATGACTTCAGCCTGTCGATCGACCGCGAGCTGCCGCTCGTGCGCGTCGACCCGGTGCAGATGGAGCGCGCGTTCGTCAACGTGCTCGAGAACGCGCGGCGGCACTCGGGCGGGCATCCGGTGTCGGTCAGGGCGCGCGCGGTGCGCGGCCGCGTCGGCGAGCGGGTGATCGTTCGGATCGTCGATCGCGGCCCCGGGATCCCGCCGGCGCAGCTCGAGCGCGTGTTCGAGCCGTTCTACCGAGCGGGCACCGCCGTCGGCGGACATCGCGGCTCCGGCCTCGGCCTTGCGATCGCACGTGGATTCACCGAGGCGAGCTCGGGCACGCTGCACGTCGAGTCGCTGCCTGGACAGGGAGCATCGTTTGTGTTCGAGCTGCCGCTGGAGCAGACCGCCGGCGAAGCGACGCCGCGCGAGGGCGACGGCGCCGCCGCCGCGGGTCGGTCGGCCGAGCCCGTGGGATCGGCCGATCCTCGAGGGCACGCGTCGCCCCAGCCGGCGCTGCGCGACGGCGGGACGCCGCGGGCGTGAGCGCCGACGGCGCGGCGAGTCCGCCAGCGACACCGCGCGTGCTCGTCGTCGACGATGAGCCACAGATCGTGCGGGCGCTGAAAGTCGTGCTGCGCGAGGCGGGGTTTCAGGCGGTGCCGGCCGAAACGGCCGCCGAGGCCCTCGACGCCGCCGCCGTGCGTCCGCCCGACGCAGCGATCATCGATCTCGTGCTGCCCGACTTCGACGGGATCGAGCTCACCCGGCGGTTGCGCGAGTGGACCGAGATGCCGATCGTCGTGCTGTCGGCGATCGGTGAGGAGGCGCAGAAGGTGCGAGCGCTGGAAGCCGGCGCCGACGACTACGTGACCAAGCCGTTCGGCAATCGCGAGCTCGTCGCGCGCCTGCACGCCGCGCTGCGGCGCGCCGGCAGGGCCGGCGACGAGCCAAAGATCGTCGCCGACGGTCTGGAGATCGACCTCGCCGCGCGCGTCGTGCGTCGAGATGGCGAGCTGGTTCACCTCACGCCGATCGAGTTCGACCTGCTGCGGACGCTCGCGCGCAACCGCGGCCGGCTGATCACCCATCGCAAGCTGCTTGTCGAGGTGTGGGGTCCGGAGTACGTCGACGACATCCAGCCGCTGCGCACGCACATCGCCCGGCTGCGGGCGAAGATCGAGCCCGACGGCAGCGACGTGCCGCGGTACGTGATCACCGATCCGGGCGTCGGCTACCGCTTCGCGGAGTAGGGCGGCGCCGATACGAAATCGTTACGTCGCGGCGCTGATTCGTAATGCGCCCGACACGCGACTTTCGCGATTGTTCACCGTATGGATGTTGTCGCGGTGATCCTGGCAATTGCCGTCTTCGCGATCCTGCTTGTGGCGATCGAGGGGATCGACCGCGTATGAGCCCTGCGCCGATCGTCGGCTTCTTCGTCGCACACATGAGCGGCGCCGACTTCTTCGGTCTGGTCGTGTCGGTGCTCGTGATCATCTACCTGTTCTACGCACTGATCCGCGGAGACAAGCTGTGACGGTCTCCGGCTGGGCGACGATCGTCCTGTTCGCGCTGATCCTCACCGCGCTCGCGTTGCCGCTTGGCAGCTACATGGCGAAGGTGTACAGCGGCGAGCGCGTCTTTTTGACGCCCGTGTTCGGTTGGCCCGAGCGCGCGCTGTACAGGGTCCTGCGCGTCGACCCCGAGCGCGAGCAGGGTTGGAAGTCCTATGCGAAAAGCCTTTTGATCTTCTCGCTCGCCGGCTGGCTGTTGCTGTACCTGATCCTGCGTACGCAGAACGCCTTCTACGTACCGCATGGGGTCAACCCGCTCGGCTACCACTCGGCACCGTGGAACGTCACGTTCAACACGGTGTCGTCGTTCGTGACGAACACCAACTGGCAGTTCTACAGCGGCGAGACGACGATGAGCTACCTCAGCCAGATGATCGGGCTGACGGTGCAGAACTGGCTGTCGGCGGGCGTCGGCATCGTCGTCGCGGTAGCGCTGATCCGCGGGATCGTCGGGCGCTCGGGCAAGAGCCTCGGCAATTTCTGGCAGGACCTCGTGCGCACGATCCTCTACGTGCTCGCGCCGATCTCCGTGATCGGGGCGATCGTGCTCGTGTCGCAGGGCGTCATCCAGAACCTCTCCACCTACCTGACCGCGCACACGCTCACGGGCCTGACGCAGTCGATCGCGATGGGACCGACCGCCTCGCAGCTGTCGATCAAGATGCTCGGCACCAACGGCGGCGGCTTCTTCAACGTGAACTCGGCCCACCCGTTCGAAAACCCGACGGCGTTCACAAACCTGTTCGAGATGCTGCTCGTGCTGATCCTCCCGGCGGCGCTCGTATTCACCTACGGCCGGATGACCGGCAACCGGCGCCAGGGCTTCGCGATCTACGGGGCGATGATGGCGATGTTCCTGGGCGCCGTGGTCGTCGCCTACATCGCCGAGGCGCACGGCTCACCGGCCCAGCACGCCGCCGGCCTTCACACGCACGCGATCGCGGGCTCGGGCGGCGGCAACATGGAAGGCAAGGAGCAGCGCTTCGGAATCGCCGGCTCGGCGCTGTTCGACGTCGTCACGACCGTCACCTCGTGCGGAGCGGTCAACAGCGCGATCGAGTCGTTCACCGGAATCGGCGGTGCCGTGCCGTTTGCGAACCTGTCCGCGAGCGAGACGATCTTCGGCGGCGTCGGGACGGGCCTGTACTCGATCCTGCTCTACGTCCTGCTGGCCGTGTTCATCGGTGGGCTGATGGTTGGCCGCACGCCGGAGTGGCTCGGCAAGAAGCTCGAGGCAAAGGAAATCAAGCTCGCCGGCCTCGGCATTCTGATCACTCCGCTCGCCGCCCTGTTCGCGACCGCCCTCGCGGTCGCCACCCGTTCCGGGCGCGCATCGATCTCCGAATTGGGGAAGGGGCCGCAGGGCTTCTCCGAGTCGCTCTACGCGTACCTCTCCCAGTCAAACAACAACGGCTCGGCGTTCGCCGGCTACACGGGCTTCATCCAGCCCAACGCCGGCAACGTCGGCTCCCACGGCGTGACATTCGCCGACGTTCTTGGCGGCCTGGTGATGCTGTTCGCGCGCTTCGGGCCGATTCTGTTCACCCTGGCGGTGGCGGGCGCGCTCGTCGGCAAGCGGATCACGCCGGCCGGCCTCGGCACGATGCGCACCGACAACCCGACGTTCGTCGTGCTGTTGATCGGCGTGATCATCCTCGTCGGCGCGCTGACCTTCTTCCCCGCCCTGCTGCTCGGCCCGGTCGTGCAGGGCCTGACCGGACACCTCTACTGACATGCGCCGCGACGTCGTCACGTCGATCCTCGCAATCGTCGTCCTGACAGTCCTGCTCGGCCTCGTCTACCCGCTGGTGATCACCGGCGTCAGCCAGGTCGCCTTCCCGGGCAACGCAAACGGCCAGAAGGTCTACGTCAACGGCAAGCTCGTCGGCTCGAAGATCATCGGCCAGGCCTTCGTCAAACCGGTGATCGCCAAGAACGGCAAGCCCGAGGAAAAAGAAGGAGAAGTCGTCACAGAACCCGACCCGCGCTATTTCCAGAGTCGGCCGTCGGCGACCGAAGGCGGCGCGTACAACGCGGCCGCGAGCACCTTCTCCAACCGTGGTCCGAACGACAAGGCCACCGAGAAGGCCGACGCCGAAAACATCAAGTCCTACCTCGAGCTGGAGAAGCCGTATGACCCGGGGCTGACGACAGCACAGATCCCCGTCGACGCGGTCAACACCTCGGCCTCGAACCTCGACCCGGAAATCTCACCTGCCAACGCGCGGAT
The DNA here is from genome assembly GCA_036498045.1 of Solirubrobacteraceae bacterium. Classification (GTDB taxonomy): domain Bacteria; phylum Actinomycetota; class Thermoleophilia; order Solirubrobacterales; family Solirubrobacteraceae; genus Palsa-744. The sequence continues at coordinate 16,830 of DASXIJ010000095.1, read as the reverse complement.
CCAGGCGCACCGAGTTGCCGCCAAGCGCCAGCTCGCCCTCGGCGTCGTCGATGGCCTGGTCTCCAAGTACACCGCCTCGCGCGGACTGGGCTTCTCCGGCGAACCGGGCGTCAACGTGCTCGAGCTGAACCTCGCCCTCGACCGCTTGGGGGCCGGGGCCTGATGTCCGCGCCCGCGCCCCCGATTCACGAGCGCCAGGCGATCTCGCTGTTCCAGCGAGAGATCGTCAAACGCGCGCTGATCGACAGTGTCAAGAAGCTCGACCCGCGGGTGCAGATTCGCAACCCTGTGATGTTCGTCGTCGAGATCGGCTCGGTCATCACGACGGTCACTTGGCTGATCCAGGCGTTCGGCGGCAAGCCGCTCGGAGGCGGAAGCGAGCCCGCCTGGTACACGTTCCTGATCGCGCTGTGGCTGTGGCTGACGGTGATCTTCGCGAACATGGCCGAGGCGTTCGCCGAGGGTCGCGGGCGGGCGCAGGCCGACACGCTGCGCTCGATGCGCAAGGAGACGGTGGCCAACCTGCGCGACGGCTCCACCAAGCCGGCCTCCGAGCTCGCGCGCGGCGACGTCGTGGTCGTGTCCGCCGGGGATCTGATCCCCGGCGACGGCACGGTGATCGAGGGAATCGCGACCGTCGACGAGTCGGCGATCACCGGCGAGTCGGCGCCGGTGATCCGCGAGTCCGGTGGCGACCGCAGCGCGGTGACGGGCGGCACTCGCGTCACCTCCGACGAGGTCGTCGTCGAAATCACCCAGGAGCCCGGCCAGTCGTTCCTCGACAGGATGATCGCGCTCGTCGAGGGAGCCGCGCGGCGCAAGACGCCGAACGAGATCGCGCTGAACATCCTGCTCGCGGCGCTCACGCTGATCTTCCTGATCGTCGTCGCAACGCTGCGCCCGTTCGGTCTGTTCTCCGGAACCTCGATCTCCGAGACGACGCTGATCGCGCTGCTCGTCGCGCTGATCCCGACGACGATCGGCGCGCTGCTGAGCGCGATCGGGATCGCCGGGATGGACCGCCTCGTGCGCCGCAACGTGCTGGCCCTGTCGGGGCGAGCGGTCGAGGCGTCCGGCGACGTGGACGTGCTCCTGCTCGACAAGACCGGCACGATCACGATCGGCAACCGGCTGGCCGCGGAGTTCATTCCGATGCCGGGGGTTCCCGAGGCCGAGCTGGCCGAAGCGGCGCAGCTCGCATCGCTCGCCGACGAGACGCCCGAGGGCCGCTCGATCGTCGTGCTCGCCAAGAGATACGGGATTCGCGAGCACGACATGTCCCATCTGAACGCGACGTTCGTGCCGTTCACCGCGCAGACGCGGATGAGCGGGGTGGACTACGACGGCCAGCAGCTGCGCAAGGGGGCGGGCGACGCGATCATCGAGCTCGTCAAGCGCGAAGGCGGCGCGCCGCCGCCGGAGCTGCAGGTCGAGCTCGACCGGATCGGCAGTGAGGGCGGCACCCCGCTGGCGGTCTCGCGCGACAGCCAGGTGTTGGGCGTCATCTACCTGAAGGACACGGTCAAGGAGGGAATGAAGGCACGCTTCGACCAGCTGCGGGCGATGGGCATCAAGACGGTGATGGTGACGGGGGACAACCGCCTGACCGCGGGCAAGATCGCCGAAGAGTCGGGCGTCGACGACTTCCTCGCCGAAGCGACGCCCGAGCGCAAGCTCGCGCTGATCCGCGAGCAGCAGCAGGACGGCCGGCTGGTCGCGATGACGGGAGACGGCACCAACGACGCGCCGGCGCTCGCACAGGCCGACGTCGGCGTGGCGATGAACACCGGCACCCAGGCGGCGCGCGAGGCGGGCAACATGGTCGACCTCGATTCCAACCCGACGAAGCTGATCGAGATCGTCGAGGTCGGCAAGCAGCTGCTGATCACGCGAGGCGCGCTGACGACGTTCTCGATCGCCAACGACGTTGCCAAGTACTTCGCGATCCTGCCGGCGGTGTTCATCTCGACATACGCGGCGACCCCGGGCGGCAAGGGACCGCTGCACGTGCTCAACATCATGGGCCTCGGCACGCCGCGCTCGGCGATCGTCTCGGCGATCATCTTCAACGCGCTCGTGATCCCGCTGCTGATCCCGCTGTCGCTGCGAGGCGTCCGCTATCGGCCGATCGGCGCGAGCGCGCTGCTGCGGCGCAACCTGCTGATCTACGGCCTCGGCGGCATCATCGCGCCGTTCATCGGGATCAAGCTGATCGACCTGATCGTGCACAACCTGCTGGGAGCGTGAGGGCGCAGGCGCCGTAGGCGGGCATTTTCGACCGGGCGGCGAAGATGTAGGGGTGGGCAGCGCCGATCGAACTGCGACGCGATCGCGGGCGAGGTTGGTCCTGGGCGACAAGCCCGTATACGCGCTGGCCGTCTTCATCCCCGTTGCGATCGCGCTCGAACTGGCAGGCGTCTCGCCGTCGCTCGTGTTCGCGAGCTCGGCACTGGGGATCGTGCCAACGGCCGCGCTGATGAGCGAGGCGACCGAGCACCTCGCCGCCCGCGCCGGCCCGGGTGTGGGGGGGCTCGTCAACGTCACGTTCGGAAACGCGCCGGAGCTGATCATCGCGATCTTCGCGCTCGCCGACGGCCTCCAGGAGGTGGTGAAGGCCTCGCTCGTCGGCTCGATCGTCGGCAACGCGCTGCTCGTGCTGGGCGCGGCGATGCTCGCCGGTGGGTGGCGGCGGACGCGCCAGACGTTCGAGCGGACGGCCGCACAGACGCAGGCGGGAATGCTGCTGCTGACGGTCGTCGCGCTGGCGCTCCCGTCCGTGCTCGAGCTCGCCGGCCACGTCAGCCTCCCCAGCGTCGGCGAGACGCGGCGCCACTTCTCAGTGAACGTCGAGGACGTCTCGATCGCCGTGGCGGTCGTGCTGATCGCGACCTACCTCGCCGGCCTGTTCTTCTCGCTGCGGACCCATCGCGACCTGTTCAACCCGCAGCGGGCCGACGACGCCGCCGGAGCCTGGTCGGTGCGCCGCTCGGTCGCGACGCTGGCCGTCGCCGGCGTCCTCGTCGCCGTGATGAGCGAGCTGCTGGTCGGCTCGATCGAGCACGCGTCGCACGCCCTCGGCGTGTCGCAGTTCTTCGTCGGCGCGTCGGTCGTCGCGATCGTCGGCAACGCCGCCGAGCACTACGTGGCGGTCGTCGCCGCTGCGAAGGACAAGATGGACCTCGCCGTCAACATCGCGATCGGCTCGAGCGCGCAGATCGGCCTGTTCGTCGCTCCCGCGCTCGTCCTGCTCTCCTTCGCGCTGGGTCCGTTTCCGCTCGCCCTCGTGTTCAACCCGTACGAGATCGCGGCGTTGCTCGCGGCGGGTGTGGTCGCGACGGTGCTCGTGTCCGACGGCGAGTCGACCTGGTTCGAGGGCGTGCAGCTGCTGGCGCTCTACGCGGTGATCGGGATCGTCTTCTACGCGGCCTGACGGGCGCACGCACCCTTGCGCCAGAATCGGCCGATGGCCGACAGCGCCCGCGGACACCTGAAGGTCTTCATCGGGATGGCACCCGGCGTCGGCAAGACGTACAGGATGCTGCAGGATGGGGTGGCCGAAGCCGAGAGCGGGCGCGACGTCGCGATCGGCTACGTCGAGCCGCACGGGCGCGCAGACACCCTCGCGCAGACCGACGGCTTGGAGGTGATCCCGCGACGCGAGGTCGTCTATCGCGGCCGGACGCTGACCGAGATGGATCTCCCGGCCGTGCTCGCGCGCAACCCGGAGCTGTGCCTGATCGACGAGCTCGCGCACACCAACGCGCCGGGTGTGGAGCACGAGAAGCGCTTCGAAGACGTGCGCGACGTGCTCGACGCGGGGATCGACGTCTTCTCGACCGTCAACGTGCAGCACCTGGAGAGCCTCAACGACCAGGTCGCCCAGCTGACGGGCGCGCACGTACGCGAGACGATCCCCGACGCGGTCCTTTCGGCCGCGGACGAGGTCGTGCTGATCGACCTCACGCCGGAGGCGCTGATCGCGCGCCTGCGCGCGGGCAAGGTCTATCGCCCGGACCGCGTCCAGGCGGCGCTGAACAACTTCTTCAAGATCGAGAACCTCGAGGCGCTGCGCGAGACGGCGCTGCGCCAGGTGGCCGAGGACGTCGAGGTCAAGCGCCTCGTCCGCGAGCCGGGGATCGTCACCCGGCGCGACGAGGGGGGCCTGCCTGTCGATGCCGAGACCCAGCCGCAGGCGATCGCCGAGCGGCTGCTGGCGCTGGCCACGCTGAAAGCGAGCTCGGAGAGGGTCGTCCGGCGCGCGTGGCGCTCGGCTCAGCGCCTCGACGCCGAGCTCGACGTGCTCGTCGTGCGCCCGCCGGACAGGCCACCGAGCCGCGAGGACCGCGAGCGCCTGGAGTCGCTGCGACGGCTCGTCGCGATGCTCGGCGCGACGTTGCGCGTCGAGCAGGGCGACGACGTCGCCGCCGTCACGATCGACGTCGCACGCGAGCTGGGCACTACGTACGTGCTGATCGGCACGCCCCAGACGGCTCGTAGGTTCGGACGGGTGCTTGGCGGCGGGGAGGCCTCGGAGCGTTCGCTGATCGGCCGATTGCTACGCGAGCTGCCGGGCGTCGACATCCGGATCGTCGCCGACCCAACGTTGCGCCAGGGCCGCGCGGCCGGGCTCGCGCCCGCCGTCGATGCCGGTGCGGACACGGCTCGAGGGGCCGATGCCGCCGGGGGCGACGAGTCGCCGCTCGGCTAAACGGCCACTAAAGATCCCGCCGAAAGGCAGGGTGGCGGGTAAATCTCGCGTAAGACTGATTGCACGCGGCGTTCACGCCGCAACCCTGTCCCGCCGACCCTGTTCGGACTTTGCACATGCGAATGCCTCGACTCGCCTTCATGCTGCCCGCTCTGCTCGCGGCCGTCGCCTTCGTGGCGACGGCGGCGCCGTGGACCGTTACGGACGCGGGCGCTTCCGCCAAGCCGGTCGCAAAGGCTGTGCGCAAGCCGGTTGCGCACGCCGCCTCCTCTTACATGACGGGCCTCGGCGACGAGTCCCCGGAGATGTTCTCCGACGGCGACGCCCAGCGGCTGAGGACGAAGATCGCCCGCTACATCGCCCCGTACGACGCCGTCGCGCACTCCTACTCGCTCGACAAGGCCAAGGCGTGGATCAGGTACGCCGAAGGGCAGCACATGCAGATCCTCGTTGCCTTCTACCACTCCGAGTACTCGCCGACGCGCCTGCCGAGCGTCGCCCAGTACAAGCACTACGTCGAAAAATTCATCAGGAGGTTCCCGCGCGTCCACCAGTACCAGGCGTGGGACGAGTCCAACCGCGGCAACATCCGGGGCGTGCTCGCGAGCCCGTCGGCGAGCGCGACGGCGCAGTACTACCAGGCGCTGATCCGCGTGTGCAAAGGCTGCACGGCGGTCGGCCTCGACGTCCTCGACGCCAACGACATCGCGCCGACCCTGCAGTACATCTCCGAATTCAAGCGCGAGATCGGAAAGCTGCGCACGGTGATGCCGAAGATCTGGGGGCTGCACAACTACTCCGACATCAACCGCTTCGAAAGCTGGCGCACCCGTCAGCTCAGCCGTGCGCTCGGCGGCCAGATCTGGCTGACGGAGACCGGCGGGATCGTCCAGTTCGGCGGTGCCTTCCCGAACAGGAACGGATCGGGGCTCAGGCGCGCGGCGAAAGTGGCCAGCTACATGTTCAACGTCGCGGCGGCACAGCCGCAGATCAAGCGCCTGTACATCTATAACTGGCTCGGCGGCAACGCCCGCACGCGCTTCGACGCGGGGCTGACCGACAACCACCACCGGCCCCGCCCGGGATACGTGATCGTCTGCAAGCACCTGCACGGCGCCAAGTGCAACGTCAAGACGACTAACCACTGACGGCCGCGCGGGGCGCGTCGGTGTCCGGGGCGCGCGCGGTCGTGACCGGCGGCGTGCCGCGCCGCGCCCTTCCGAGCGCCCACGCCGCGGCGAGCGCGAGCAGGCCGGCGCCCGACGCGATCAGCACGAGCGTCGTCAGCGGGTAGCGGCTGCCGTTGTGCAGGTTCAAGTTGAGCGCCGTCTTGTCGCCGGCGCCGACGATGCTGAGCAGGCCGCGGTGGTCGATCCCGAGCGCGGTCGGCGCGAGCGCGGCGAACAGCCCCCAGGCGAGCAGCGCAAGCAGCCCCCAGCCGATGCCTGTCGCGCTCAGGCGCAGGCGCGGGGTGGCCAGCGCGGCAAGCGCGATGCCGGCGCCCGCGGCGAGCAGGAACGGCCAGATCGCGCCCCAGCCGCGCCCGGCCCCGAAGGCCGCGGCGATCGTCGGCTGGAATTCGCCCGCTTGCAGCAGCCGTCCCCAGACGACCGTCTCGGTCTCATAGCCGACGAGCGGGTGGGTGATCGTTGCGACGACGGCGACGGCGACGGACGCCCCGGCGAGCGCGAGCGTCGGTCCCGGGAACCGGCGCAGCGCGAGCGCGATCGGGAAGCCAAGGAACGGGAGGATCGTGATCAAGAAGCGCGGCCCCATCGAGCCGCCGCCGAACGGCAGGTAATAGCCGGAGTTGTAGCCGAGGTAGCACACGCACACGGCGGCGATCGTGAGAGCCTCGGCGCGGTTGCCGCGCCGGTACAGGAGCCACGTGCCGACACCTCCCAGCACGAGCACAGGCGACAGCGTCAGCAGCCCGCGTGAGTCAAACAGGAGCGTTCCGAGCACGGGGATGCTCGGCGCGGAGATGCCGAAGAAGCCCTTCTGCTGCTGGGGAATGTTCGAGTAGGCCAGGTGCGTCCACGATCCAAACGCCGCGTGGTTGTAAAGCAGCAGCGGCACGATCCCGATGAGGCCGCCGACGATGTAGGCGCCGGCGCGCAACGCGACCAGCCGCGCGGTCAGCGCGTCCGCGCGCGAGATGAGATACCCACCGAGCACGACCGCGACGAACGCGACCGGGTACTCCGACGCGATCGCATAACCCATCAGCAGACCCGCGGCGGCGAGCAGCAGCGGTCGCGGCGGCCCGGCGCGCTCGCGCAGCATCACCGCGAACGCCGCGAAGGAGAGCGTCGCGGCGAACACGTGCGAGAACAGCAGCGTGGAGAACGGCAGGACCATCGTGCCGAGCCCGACGATCACCGCGGCCGCCGCGCCGTAGCCGGGCTCGAAGCGCTCGGCCACGCGCCACACCAGCAGCAGCAGCAGCAGCCCGGGCAGCACGTTGCCCCACAGGCCGACGAAGTCGATCATCTCGTCTTCGCTGCGCAGCGCCTCGGATTCGCGCGCGACCGTCGGCGCGTTGACCGCCGTCAGCAGCTCGTAGAACGGCAGCGAGTAGAGCGCCAGCCCCGGGGCGCGGGCCGAGTAGAAGTGACCCTTGTAGAAGGCCTTGTCTTTGGTCTGATACGGCCCGTTGTCGATCGTCGTGCGGCCGGCGTCGAGCGCGCGGATCAGGTCGTAGTGCGAGCTCTGGTTGTCAGACCAGTTCTGGAACATCGTCGCGTAGGCGACGCCGACGAGCACGATCGCCACGAGCGCGAGCCGTTTGGCGCTCATCAGTCGCTGCCGTGCAGGGACTTCGGCCCGGGCCCGATCTCGTAGATCACGACCGATCCGACGAGCCGTCGCGAGATGCCGAGCCCGGCGATCGGCTTGGCCGCCGCGGCGACCGGGTCCGGCGGCTCGGGGTGGTCGAAGCCGTGCTGGGGCGGCAGTTCCCTCGGCTTTACGAGGTGCAGGACGACCGTGCGGATCCCGTAGTAGCGAAGCTTCTCGACGCTCGCCCTGTCGGGGAAGCCGTGCATCCCGCCGCGCAGGTCGTCGACTGAAGGCATATCGAATGTGCTGTTGCCGATCGGGATCTTGTAGAAGCCGTTGGTCGAGAAGTACTGCGAGATGCGGTCAAGCGCGCCGTCGCTCGGGAGGTCGAGCAGCGGTCCCGGCAGTCCGATCTCGGCGCGCGCCGGCTGTGGCACGACCGGGTGCCCGAGATGGCCCGCGCCTTCGCCGACGATCCCGGCGACGAGCACGACGCCGACGACGGCGCCGAGCGTCGCGTGTCGTCCGCGCCCCAAGCGCTCGAGCAGCGCGCCGCCGCGGCCGGCGAGCACCTGGGCGCCGGCGCCCGCGAGCAGCGCGAAGAACAACGTCGCAAGCGTGAACACGCGCCCGGGGACGCGGACGCCGTTCCACCCGGGCGCGTAGTCGTAGAGCAGGCGGTAGGGATAGCCGGCGCCGGTCAGCCCGAGCCCGAGCGCGAGCACGCCGCAGACGACGATGCCGACGGCCAGGCCGATCCGCAATCGTCGGGTGTACAGCGGCGCGGCGAGGCCGACGAGCGCGAGCGCGAGGATCAGCCCGCCGGGGAAGAAGACGTCCTCGTTCTTGGAGTGCACGTCTGCCCGCGCGCCCGCTGTGACGCCTCCCCAGACGCGGTTCTCAGAGGAGGCGGAGATCCACGCGGCGGGACCGGACGAGTACGTTTTGACTTCGCGGAGCGTGCGTTTGGCCGTCGGGTAGTCGTGGGAGATTTTCAGATACGGGCGCGCCTCGTAGACGGTCACGAGCCCGACGGCGAGGATCCCGACGGCGGTGATCACGACGAGGCCTCGCGGCAGCGCCGGGCGCCCGGCGCGCCACCAGTAGACACCGGCGAGCACTGCAAGGACTGCCATCAGGTAGGCGAACTGCAGCCCGAGCGTGAAGCCGAGGCTGATCTGCCACGCCGACACCAGCCAGCCGGCGATCACCAGCCCACGCGACGAGCGGCGGTAGCCGCGCAGCAGCAGAAACAGCGCGAGCGCGATCCCGCCGGAGGAGATCACGTGCAGGTGCCCGGCCTCGGTGACGCGGTAGGGCGCGTACGCGAACGCCGCGCCGGCGGCGGCGGCGCCGAGCTTGCGCAGCCCGAGCTCGCGCGCGAGCAGATAGCCGCCGAGGAAGCACAGCGACCACGCGAACAGGAACAGCAGGTTGTAACGGACGAGCGCGGCGACGGTGCCCGAGCCGAAGAACCCCGCTGGTCCGTAGCCGAGCAGCGAGTCCGAGAACGCGAGGCTGAGCGGGTGCGGATAGAAGGCGTTCGAGTCGAACAGATGCAGCGGGTTGTGCAGCAGCGCGTGCCCGACCCACGCGATCTGCCACGCCGTGCGCACGGGATCGCCGTTGTCGGGCGCGATCCGGCTGCCCATGTGCAACAGCAGCGGCCAGCTCGTCAGCACGGCGAGCGCGACGGCGGCGACGGCGGCCCAGCCGAGCTCGGCGCGGCTCAGCCGCGGTGACGGCGGCCAGGCTGGACGCGAGGGGGTGGGGGCGGCCGTGGTCGAGGGTCGGTCCAGGAGCGCGCTCGCCATCAATCGCCGCAGCATACTCAGACGCGCCCGCGCGACGACCGCGGTTTGGTCGACGCGCCGGTCGGCCGGTGGTGTGACGCTATGGCCCATGCGCGTCCGGCGGATCTGCCAGACGAATCAGTCGATTTGCGTCAGACTCCAAGGCAATGAAGGTTCTCGTGGTCGGTGCCGGCGGCGTCGGAGCGGCGTTCGCAGCGATCGCGCAGCGGCGCAGCGCGTTCGAGCGCGTCGTGCTGGCCGACGTGGCGGTCGACCGCGTCAAGTCGGTCGTGGCCGGACTCGGCGAACCGGGGCGGTTCGCGGCCGAGCGCGTCGACGCGTCGAGCAGGGAGAGCCTGCTCGAGCTGATCGGCAGGGTCCAGCCGGACGCGGTGCTCAACGCGTGCGACCCGCGCTTCAACGAGCCGATCTTCGCGGCGGCGTTCGGGGCGCGCGTGACGTACCTCGACATGGCGATGACGCTGTCGCGCCCGCACCCGCAGCGCCCGTACGAGCTGCCGGGCAAGATGCTCGGCCAGCTCCAGCTCGATCGCAACGACGCATGGGAGCAGGCGCAGCTGCTGGCGCTTGTCGGGATCGGCGTCGAGCCGGGGCTGTCGGACGTGTTCGCGGCGCACGCGGCGCGCGAACTGTTCTCGAGCGTCGACGAGATCGGCGTCCGCGACGGCGCCGACCTGGTCGTCGAGGGCTATGACTTCGCGCCGACGTTCTCGATCTGGACGACGATCGAGGAGTGCCTGAACCCGCCGCTGATCTGGGAGCGCGACCGCGGCTTCTACACGACTGCACCCTTCTCCGAGCCCGAGGAGTTCGAGTTCCCCGAGGGGATCGGCAAGGTCCAATGCGTCAACGTCGAGCACGAGGAGGTCGTGTTGATCCCCCGCTGGGTCGACTGCGAGCGCGTCACGTTCAAGTACGGGCTCGGCGACGAGTTCATCGACGTTCTGCGCACGCTGCACAAGCTCGGGCTGGACTCGACCGAGCCGGTCGCCGTGCGCGACGCCAAGGTGGCGCCGCGCGACGTGGTGGCAGCGACGCTGCCCGACCCGGCGACGCTCGGCGAGCGGATGACCGGGCGAACGTGCGCCGGGACGTGGGTTCGCGGCAAGGGGCGCGACGGCGAGCCGCGCTCGACATATCTGTATCACGTGGTCGACAACGAGTACACGATGCGCGAGTACGGCAGCCAGGCGGTCGTATGGCAGACGGCGATCAACCCGGTCGTCGCGCTCGAGCTGCTCGACGAGGGCGTGTGGAACGGCGCGGGCGTGCTCGGTCCAGAGGCATTTGAGCCGAAGCCGTTCCTCGACCGCCTCGCCGACCTCGGCGCACCGCACGGCGTGGTCGAGCTCCCGATCGGCGCGGCAGCGCACGGCGCGGCCAATGGCGCGGCGCCGGGCGCCGCGGCCAAGTCCTAGCCGACCCGGTCCGGCGGCTCAGGCGTCTGCGGCTGCGCGGGCGGGGGCGGCGGCGCATCGGCCTCCGGCGTCAGCACGTGGACCCCGTGGGTCACGGCTCCGGCTCCCATCAGGCGCGCGGGCGCGCGCTCGACGGGCGCGTCGAGCAGGCCGAGCGGCGCGGTTTCGGTCTTGCGTGCGAAGAACGGGCGGAAGAAGGGGCGTGAGATCAGCATCAGCACCACTCCGACGATCATCCCGACCCCGCCGAACCACAGCGGCAGCGTGAGGCCGAGGTACTCTTTTCCTTCCGCGTTGGCCTTGTGCCCGTAGTATTTGATCGCGTAGATCCCGATCCCGTACATCATCAGGCCGCCGACGAACGGGAGCAGCCCGACGAGCACGAACTTGCGTGCGCTCGAGAAGATCTCCTTGCGGTAGTACCACGGGCTCGCGAAGGCCGTTGAGCCGTAGTACAGGCAGACGGGGATGCCGAGCGCGACGACCGCGAGTTCGAGCACCTGCGCCGAGATCAGGATCAGCGGCACCGCGACGGCGATCGAGATCAGCCCGAAGCCCCACGTTGATGCCGTCGGCGTGAGGAACCGTTTGTGGACTATCCCGAACACGGACGGGATCGAGCCCCACTTCGCCATCGAAAGCGTGGTGCGGGCCGTCGGCAGGATCGTCGTCTGCGTCGACGCCGCGGCGGACGTCAGCACTGCGACGATCAGGAACTTCACGCCGACCGAGCCGAGGACGCCCTTGCCAAGGGCGTTGAGAACGTCTTCGCGGTTGCCTTCGTTTGCTTCGCCCAAGAAGAAGCCGACCCCGTGATACGACTGGGCCCCGGCGGAGACGAGCATGTAGATGACCAGGAGCAGGACCGTCGAGACCACCGCGGCGCGCCCGGGACCCTCGTTGGAGTCTTCGGACTCCTCGTTGACCGATACACCGGAGTCCCAGCCCCAGTAGATGAAGATTCCGAGCAGCAGTGCGACCACGAGGTCGTGGAAGGGCATCGCGAACGGGTTGAACCACGAAGCGCTCGGTTCGATCGCGTGGGCGGCGCCGTTGCCGCTGTAGACATCGACGATTGCCACGATCGAGAAGACCGCGAGCATCGCCAGCTCGAAGCTCAGCAGCACCTGCTGGATCCGGGCTGAGAGCTCGATTCCACGGTGGCAGATCCATGTCATCAGCAGGATCCAGAGGATGCATCCGCCCAGTGCGGCCCCCTTGTGCGTTTCCGCCCAGCTCCAGCCGAACAGCTTGAACGTGTAGATCGCTGCGATCGAGCCCAGCGAAGCCATCACGAGGACATCGGCGAGGAAGACCGCCCATCCGTTGATCCAGCCGAAGCCCGGTCCGAACGCGCGGGTCGTCCACGCAAAGGTCGTGCCGGCGTCCGGATCTGCCTTGTTGAGGTATCGGTAGGCGAGCGCGACGAGCAGCATCGGTACGAACGCCGCGAGCAGGACGGCCGGCGCGTACTTGCCGACTCCCGGGTCCGCGATGATGAAGCCGAGCGTGGCGGCGATCGAGTAGGCGGGTGCCACGGACGCCGTCGAGATCACGACGTTCGAGATGAAGCCGATCGCATCGCTCTTCAGGCCCTTGCTCTCGACCCGCCCCGTCGCCGGGGCGCCCGGGGCGCCCGGTGCGACGGCACCTTCGGTGGCCATCGTGTGCTCCTCTCGATCGTTTCGTGTGCCGGGAATGCCCGCGCCAGGAAAGGTACGTCCCGCGGCGGCGGCGCCGCAAGGTGCAGGCGTCCCAAAAAGCAGCCTCGCTGATGTACATCTCGTACAAGCCCCATCCCACGCATTCGACGCGAGGGGTCATTGAGCCTGCGATCGGACCGCAGTATCGTTGTCCGGAGTGTCCATCCGCCGTTGGTTGGGCGCAACCGATCAACGGGGAGGATCGATGGCAGACACCGCAGATCTAGACCAAGCCGAGGCGACCTCTGACCCGGGCGCGATGGGGCCGGGCGGCGTGGCGCTGGCCGAGGACCCGGACCGCCTTCAGCGCCTGGCGCGGCGCAACCTGTGGATGCACTTCACCCGGATGGGCTCGTACGACGACGAGCACGCGGTGCCGGTGATCGTGCGAGGCGATGGCTGCTACGTGTACGACGAGCACGGCAAGCGCTATCTCGATGGCCTGTCGGCGCTGTACTGCGTCAACGTCGGCCACGGACGCGCCGAGCTCGCCGACGCTGCGGCGGCCCAGGCGAAGAAGCTCGCGTTCTACACCAACTGGAGCTACGCGCACCCGACGTCGATCGAGCTCGCGGCGCGCGTCGCCGAGCTCGCACCCGGCAACCTCAACCGCGTGTTCTTCACGTCGGGCGGCTCGGAGGCGGTCGAGTCGGCGTGGAAGCTGGCCAAGGCCTACCACCGCGCGCGCGGGGAGAGCAACCGCCACAAGGTGATCTCGCGCAACCTCGCCTACCACGGCACGTCGATGGGCGCGCTGACGGTGACCGGGCTGCCGCCGCTGCGCGAGCCGTTCGAGCCGCTGACGCCGGGCGGGACGCACGTGCCGAACACGAACTCCTACCGTTGGAGCGAGGATCGCGATCCGCTGTGGGCGGCCGACGCGATCGAGGAGGCGATCGAGTTCGAGGGAGCCCACACGGTCGCGGCGGTGATCCTCGAGCCGGTCCAGAACGGCGGCGGGTGCTTCGTGCCGCAGGACGGCTACTTCCAGCGCGTGCGCGAGATCTGCGACCGCCATGGCGTGCTGCTGATCTCCGACGAGGTGATCTGCGCGTGGGGCCGCCTCGGGCACTGGTTCGGCTGTGAACGATTCGACTACGAGCCGGACATGATCACGACGGCGAAGGGGATCAGCTCGGCGTACGCGCCGCTGGGGGCGGTGATCACGGGCGACCACATCGCCGAGCCGTTCATGCACGGCAAGGAGTCGTTCGTCCACGGCTTCACGTTCGGCGGGCACCCGGTCGCGTGTGCGGTCGGGCTGGCGAACATCGATCTGATGGAGCGCGAGGACCTCAACGGCCACGTGCGCGAGAACGAGCGCGTGTTCCGCGAGATGCTCGACGGCCTGCGCGACCTGCCGATCGTCGGCGACGTGCGGGGCGCGGGCTATTTCCACGCGATCGAGCTGGTCAAGGACAAGGAGACCAAGGAGACGTTCGACGACGCGGAGTCGGAGGAGCTGCTGCGCGGCTTCCTGTCAGGCGAGCTGTATCGCCGCGGGCTGATCTGCCGCACCGACGATCGCGGCGACCCGATCGTCCAGCTGTCGCCGCCGCTGATCGCGGGCTCAGAGCAGTTCGAGGAGATCATCGCGATCCTGCGTCCGGTGCTCGACGAGGCGGGCGAGCGGATGGCCGCGCGGGGAGCAGGGCACTCGTCGTCGAGCGCAGAGCGCCGACCCGCGCAGCCGCTGCCGTCCGGCTCGCCACCCCGCCGATCTACGGCGTGACCTCGTGGAGCTGACGGTCGAAAGCCTGATCGCCGAGCTCGGGCTCGAGCTCGCCAGCGGCCACGAAGCGGCGCACGCGCATGTTCGCTGGGTCCACAGCACCGAGCTGGAGGACCCGACGCCGTGGCTGCGCGGCGGCGAGCTGCTGCTGACGACGGGGCTTCAGCTCGACGGGCCCAAGCGCCAGCGCGCGCTGATCGAGCGGCTCGCCGACCACCGGATCGCAGGACTCGGGTTCGGGACCGGCTTCGGGCACAAGCGCCTGCCCGCGGCGCTGGTCACGGCGGCGCGCAAGCGCGGCTTTCCGCTGTTCGAGGTGCCGTATGAGCTGCCGTTCATCGCGATCACCGAGCGGGCGTTCGCGCAGCTGGTCAACGAGCGCTACGAAATGCTCCAGCGCAACATGGCGGGCGACGTGCTCGCGGAGGCGCTCACGGGGCACCTGTATCCGGAGGAGCTGCAGGCGCGCCTGCGGCCGTTCGGGATCGGCGAGACGGTCGCGGTGCTGGCGTTCGCGATGGACGACCCGAGCGTGGCCGCCGCGGGACTGGAACGCGCGCTCGAGCGCGAGCGCACGCCGAGCCTGGTCGCGATTCGCGCGGGCCTGCTGTGCGCGGTGATCGACGCCGATGGGTGCGAGCCGATCGAGCTCGCGCGCAAGCTGCGCAACGAGCTGCGCGCGCGCGCCGGGGAGGTGCGCGCCGCGGCGAGCCGGGCGGGCGCGGCGCAGTCGCTGCGGCTGAGCTTCCACGAGGCGCGCTGCGCGCTGGAGGCGGTGCGCTTGCAGAACGGCAACGGACCGGACGTCGCGTCCTATCGCGACCTCGGCGCGTTCCAGCTGCTGCTGTCGATCCAGGACGACGACGCGCTGCTGTCCTACTGCCGCGGCGTGCTCGGCCCGGTCGAACAGGCCGATGGCGACTACGGCGAGGAGCTGTTGCGCTCGCTCGACACGTTCATCGAACAGAACGGCCACTGGGAGCGCGCGGCGAGCGCGCTGTACTGCCACCGCCACACGCTGCGCTACCGGGTGCGCCGCGTCGAGCAGCTGACCGGGCGCGACTTCTCCAACGCGCGCGACCGGATCGAGTTCTGGCTGGCCCTGCGCGGCCGGGAGCTCGCGCGGTGAGGATTCTTTTGATGATGACGAGTCGCCCGTGCGCCGAGGCGCGGCCGGGCGCGATGAGGAAACGGAGCTTGCGGCGATGAGAATCGGGGTCCCGAGCGAGATCAAGTCGGACGAGTACCGCGTGGCGATCACGCCGGCGGGGGTGCGCGAGCTGAGCTCGCGCGGGCACGACGTCCTGGTGCAGGCCGGCGCGGGCGAGGGAAGCGCGATGGGCGATGACGAGTTCCGCGCGCAGGGCGCGCAGATCGTTCCCGACGCGGAGGCCGTGTTCGCCCAGGCCGAGCTCGTGCTGAAGGTGAAGGAGCCCCAGCCGGGCGAGGTCGCGATGCTGCGCGCGGGACAGACGCTGTTCACCTACCTGCACCTCGCGGCCGAGCCGGAGCTCGCGCGCGGGCTGCAGGAGTCGGGCGCGACGTGCATCGCGTATGAGACGGTCGAGGACGACGCCGGACGCCTGCCGCTGCTCGCGCCGATGAGCGAGGTCGCCGGCAAGATCGCCACCCAGGCGGGCGCGTTCATGCTCGAGAAGCCGCTCGGCGGGCGGGGGATCCTGCTCGGCGGGGTGCCGGGCGTCGCGGCGGCGACGGTGCTCGTGATCGGCGGCGGCGTCGTCGGGATGAACGCGGCGTTCATCGCGATCGGGATGCAGGCGGACGTGTTCGTGTTCGACCGCTCGATCGATCGCCTGCGCGAGCTCGACGTCGCGTTCGCCGGCCGCGCGTCGACGGTCTACTCGTCGACGCTTGCGATCGAACAGATGCTGCCGCTCGCCGACCTCGTGATCGGCGCTGTGCTCGTGCACGGCGGCCGCGCGCCGCACGTCGTGACGCGCGAGCAGCTGAAAGTGATGCGTCGCCACGCGGTGCTCGTCGACGTGTCGATCGACCAGGGCGGCTGCTTTGAGACCTCGCGCCCGACGACGCACTCGCACCCGACGTACGAGGTGGATCAGATCACGCACTACTGCGTGACGAACATGCCCGGCGCGGTGCCGATCACGTCGACGTACGCGCTGACGAACGCGACGCTTCCTTACGTGCTCGAGCTGGCCACGCTCGGGGTCGACGGCGCGTTGAGCTCGAACGGGGCGCTGGCGAAGGGCCTCAACGTGCGAGCGGGCGAGATCACCCATCCGGCGGTCGCCGCGGCGCTCGGCGAGCCGTCGGGACACGTGTAGCGTGAGCGTGAGGAGCTCAGCCCAGGTCGATCGAGTGAAGAGGAGAGCAGCGAGATGGCAACGACGGTAGAGACGCTCAGCAACTTCATCGACGGCGAGCGGGTCGGCTCCAGCGGCGAGGAGACCGAACCGGTCCTCAACCCGGCGACCGGCGAGGAGCTCGCGCACGCCCCGCGCTCGACGGCGCAGGACGTCGACAACGCGGTTGGCGCCGCGCGGCGTGCGTTTGCCGGTTGGTCGCAGACGACGCCGCAGGAGCGCTCGCAGGCGCTGCTGGCGATCGCGGCGGTGCTCGAGGAGCACGGCGAGGAGATCGCGCGCCTGGAGGCGCTCAACGCGGGCAAGCCGATCGAGGCGGTCAAGAGCGA
>DASXIJ010000094.1:0-9671 GCA_036498045.1 Solirubrobacteraceae bacterium | reverse complement strand
GGTCAGCTGCTCGACGATGTGCGTGCCGGTCGCCCCGCCCGCGAACCCCGTCGCGATCACCGGCTGGCCGAGCGCCTTCAGCGTGCGCGCGATGTTGACGCCCTTGCCGCCGGCCATCGTGCGCTGCTCGACGGTGCGATGACGCCTCCCGAGACGGAAGTTGGGGACCGACAGCGACTTGTCGATCGCCGCGTTGAGCGTGACCGTGATGATCATCCGGACTCCTCATCCGCCTTCCTCGCCCACGGCCACCCGCGAGCGCCACACAAGGCTAGCGGACGTTCGCGGCCGCCCCGATCGACAGCGTCCAGGCGGCCTCGCGCAGCCGCTCGGCCTCGGCGCGAGCCGCGTCAGCCGGCTCACCGCCGGCCGTCAGGTACGCGCCCACGATGCTGCGCGAGGCCGTCACGAGCCCCGCCGCGCGGCCAGGAGCGAACGCCGCCGCGACCTCCTCGACGCGCCCTCCCTGGGCGCCGATCCCGGGCAGTAGAAACGGCGAGTGGCCCATCAGCTCGCGAGCCCGCCCCACGTGGCCCGGCGCCGTCGCGCCCACAACCGCGCCGACGTCGCTCAGGCCCGACTCGCCGACTCCGCCGGCGGCGAACTCGTCCACGATCGACGCGATCAGCTCCCACAAGGAGCCGCCACCACCCTCAATGCGCACGTCCTCGACGTCGCGTGCACCGGGATTGGACGTGCGCACGAGCACGAGCACGCCGGCACCCGCAGCGCGTGCCGCCGACACGAACGGCTCGAGCGCGTCGACCCCCATCAGCGGGTTGACCGTCGCCAGGTCGGCACCGAGACCCGGGAGCTCGCCGAACGGCGTCTGTGCGCCGCCGAACAGCGCGCCCGCGTATGCCCGCGCGCTCACGTCGATATCGCCGCGCTTGCCGTCGGCGATCACCAGCAGGCCATGCTCGCGCGCATCCGCGGCGACCGTTTCCAGCGCGCTCCAGCCAGGCGCGCCGAGCAGCTCGAAGCGCGCGAGCTGGAGCTTGACCGCCACGCAAGCCGGCGCGGTCGCGTCGATCGCCGCCCGGCAGTGGCTGACGACTGCGCGCGCCGCGCGCTCACGCGGCTCGCCCGCGCGCGCCGCCTCGTCCTCGGCCACCGGCCAAAGCGCGCTCGGGTCGGGGTCGAGCCCGAGAACGATCTGCGATTCCCGCTCAGCGACGCGAGCGGCCAGGGTGTCGCCGAACGGGGGCGCCAGGCTCAGCGGCCCTTCACCGCGCTCTTCAGGCCACTGCCCGCCGTGAAGCGCGGCACGCGCGAAGCAGGAATCTGGATCCGCTCGCCCGTCCGTGGATTGACGCCCATCCGCGCGCCGCGGTCGCTCACGTGGAACTTGCCGAAACCCGCGACCGTCACCTCGCTGCCCCGCCGCAGCGCGTCCTCGACCGTCGCGATCACCGCTTCGATCGCGCGTGCGGCGTCCTGCTTGGTCAGGTCGGCGCGATCGGCGACCTGGTCAACCAGCTCGGACTTCGTCACCTAGCCCTCCTCCGTTCGTGAAAAACCGAATATTTGACGCTAACACCAGACGCGGACGAGCGCCAGCGGCCCGACGAGGGCGTTCGCGCCCAACCCGCGGGCGTTTTCGACGACGGGAGCGTCGTCCGCGACCCGTGTGCGTCTCTGCGCACCCGGGCCATCCGCAACAATGACCGCGATGACCGTGACGCGCATCGCCTGGATCGCGACGGTGCTGGTCGCGCTGCTGACCGCGCTGCTGCTTCTGCTCGGCGGCTACAACGGCTACGCCGGACTCGGCCTGGCGGTCGCCGCCGCCGCCGCGATCAACCTGCTGTAGCGGCGCCGGCGAGCCACCGAAGCAGCGCCCTCGCCGCCCGGCCGCGGTGGCTGATCGCATCCTTCTCGGCGTCGGACAGCTCGGCCATCGTCAGGCCCGGCGGGCCGTCGTCCGGCACGAACGCAGGGTCGTAGCCGAACCCGCGCTCGCCACGTGCTCGGGCCGTCAGCGTGCCGGTGCAGCGCCCCTCGAACGACCGCTCCTCACCGCTCGATGGATCGACGTACGCGATCACGCACACGTATTCGAGCGCGCTGCCCTCCGGCGCCTCGCGCAGCAGCTTGGCGAGGTTCTCCCCGTCGCTTGCGCCGTCGCCCGCGTAGCGCGCAGATCGCACGCCCGGCGCGCCACCGAGCGCCGCCGCTGCGATCCCCGAGTCGTCGGCGATCGTCGCGCGACCGCTCGCCGCGGCGGCGAAGCGCGCCTTGCCGAACGCGTTCTCCGCGAACGTCTCGCCGTCCTCCGGCGGCAGCTCGACAGCGGCGTCGAGCACGTCAAGCTCCACGCGCGGGGCGTCCGCCGCGGACGCCATCAGTCGCTCGAACTCGCGCGCCTTGTGCGCGTTGTGCGTTGCGAGCGCCAGCCTCACGCGCCCGCCGAAGCGGCAGACCCGATCGCCCGCTCCTGCTCGGCGCGCAGGCGCTCGATTCCCGCGGCTGCGAGCACGAGCAGCTCGTCCAGGTGTGCGCGCGAGAGCGGCGTGCGCTCGGCCGTCGCCTGCACCTCGACCAGTCCCCCGTCGCCGGTCATCACGACGTTCGCGTCTACCTCCGCCGTGGAGTCCTCGCCGTAGTCGAGATCGAGCAGCGCGCGCTCGCCGACGATCCCGCACGACACCGCCGCGACCGAGCCCGTCAGCGGCGAGGCCGCGAGCGCTCCCTGCTCGCGCAGGCGCTCACACGCCAGCGAAAGCGCGACATACGCCCCGGTGATCGACGCGCAGCGCGTGCCGCCGTCGGCCTGCAGCACGTCGCAGTCGAGGTAGATCGTGCGTTCGCCGAGCGCCTTGAAGTCGATCACGCCGCGCAGCGAGCGACCGATCAGCCGCTGGATCTCGATCGTGCGCCCGTCCTGACGCCCGCGCGTCGCGTCGCGCTGCTTGCGATCGCCCGTCGACGCAGGAAGCATGCCGTACTCCGCCGTCACCCAACCCGTACCCCGTCCGGCCATCCAGCGTGGCACGCTGTCCTGCGCCGACGCCGTGCAGATCACGCGCGTCTCGCCCGCCGAGATCAGTGCCGAGCCCGTCGCAGGCCGCACGAAGCCCGGCTCGATCTCGATCGGGCGCAGCTCGCCCGGGCCGCGACCGTAGCTGCGCTGGACGTCCGCCTGCGTGCTCACGCCGCCGCCTCGACCTCAGCCAAGTCGACGCGCTCGACCGTCCCGAGCGGCATCTGCAGAAAGCGTGTGCCCAGCTCCGCGAACGCGGCGGTGTCGCCCGTGCACAGAAACCGGTAGTCGCCCTCGTCCTCGCGCGGGTTGCCCAGCGACCGCGTGCTTAGCGCGTGCTCGACCTGGCGCGCGAGCGCCGCGCCCGAGCTGACGAGCGTCACCTGCGGTCCGAGCATCCGCTGCAGCATCGGGCCGATCAGCGGATAGTGCGTGCAGCCGAGGATCACCGTGTCGACGCCCGCGTCGCGTAGCGGTGCGCACTCCTCGCGGACCGTCTGCACCGCGCGCTCGTCGAACTGCTCGCCCGCCTGGATGATCGCCGCGAGCTCCGGGCACGCGACCGACTGCAGCGTGACGTGCGCGTCGATCGCCGTGACCACCTCCTCGTACGCGCCGCTGGCGACCGTCGTCGGCGTCGCGAGCAGCCCGATCCGGCCAGTGCGGGTGGTCGCGACCGCCTGCGACGCCTCCGGTCGCACGACGCCGAGCACGTCGACGCCCAGCGTCGTCTCGAGCATCCTCCGGCGCAGGGTCGGCAGCGCAGCCGCCGTCGCCGAGTTGCACGCGACGACCAACAGCTTCGCGCGGCGGCGCAGCAGCTCCTCGGCGATCTCCGCCGAGAAGCGCGTGAGCTCCTGCGACGAGCGCTCGCCGTACGGGAAGCGCGCCGTGTCGCCGAGGTACACGAAGTCCTCGTGCGGCAGCTGCACGAGCAGCTCGTGCAGGACCGTCAGCCCGCCGACGCCCGAGTCGAACACGCCGATCGGCCGCGCGCGCGGATCGGGCGGGCTGGGTCGCGCGCTGTGCACCGCGCCATCATTCCACGCGCGGGCGCCGTCCCCTGGGCGCGCCGGCCGCGCTCGCGCTGTTGGCCGGGCGGACCGCGCCATCGCACGCGGGCGCTACCGTCGGGGCCCGTGCGCGCGCTCGTCGTCTCGAACATGCGTCCCGACGCGACCCATCCCGAGCGCGGCAGCTTCGTGCGCGATCAGGTCGCTGCCCTGCGCGCGCTCGGCGGCGCCGACGTCGAGCTGTATGAGTTCGCGCCAGGCGCGCGCGCGCTGGCTCGCGCAGCGCTCGATCTGCGCCGCCGCTTCCGCTCCACTCGTGCCGGCGGCTCGCGCGCGCCGTTCGACGTCGTCCACGCCCACTTCGGCCTGACCGCCTGGCCGGCGCTAGCTGCGCCCGCGCGCGTGAGGGCGTTGACCCTGCACGGAACCGACGTGAGCCATCCGCGAACGCGCCTGCTCACGCTCGCCGCGCTGCCGCGGATCGACGTCCTCGCGACCGTCTCGCACGCGCTCGCCGACCAGCTACCGCGCCGCGCCGCCCGCCGCGCCCAGGTGCTCCCGTGCGGCGTCGACCTCGACCGCTTTCACCCCATCGCGCGCCCCCGCGCGCGGTCGCAGCTCGGACTCGACGCCGATCGCTCATACGTGCTGTTTGCCAGCGACCCGGCGCGCCCGGAGAAGCGCTTTGACCGCGCGCGCGAGCTGGCCGACTCGCTCGACGTCGAGTTGCTCACGCTCGGCGGCGTCGATCCCGCGCGCGTACCGCTGCTCGTCAACGCCGCCAACGCCGTGCTCGTGCCGTCCGAGCGTGAGGGGTTCGGGCTGGCGGTGCTCGAGGCGCTCGCATGCGACGTGCCCGTGCTCGCGACGCCCGTCGGCATCCACCGCGAGGCGCTCGCCGACCTGCCCGGCACGCTCTGCGCGCCGTTCGACATCGATCGCTGGCGCGCAGCACTGCTGGCGCTGCTCGCGCGCGATGGCGACGACGACCGGCGGATCCCCGGGCGCGACCGGGCCGAGCGCTGGTCGGCGGCGCGGATGGCTGAACGCGTGCTCGCCGCATGGGGCGTTGCCCGAGAGCGCGCCGGGTAGCATCTGTTGGCCGTGGATCAGACATCTGCCACGAGTCACACAGACGCGTCCGCGCAACCGCAGCATGCCGATCCAGCGGCCGACGCGCCCGTCGATTCTGCCTCGCCTCCCTCGCCCCCCTGGTTCGGCGCCCGCGGTCGCGTCCGCCGCCGCGTGCGCTTCCTGCGCAAGGCGCGCGAGCTGGCCTATCGCGATCTCGGCGGCCTCGTCTACAACCTGCACCGGTTCGGCCAGCGCAACGATTCGCTCGTGCTCGCCAAGCTCGCGACGCTCAGCCGAATCGACGCCGAGCTGCGCGGGCTCGAGGCGGCGCTATCCGAGCGCCAGCCCGTCACCGTGCTGCGCGAGGCGGGGATCACTGCTTGCCCACGTTGCGCTGCGATCCACGGCGGCGAAGACCGCTTCTGCCCCAACTGCGGCCTGCCCCTGAGCCGCCGCAGCGATCTCCCGATCGCCGGCGTCCCCGCCGCCGCCTCGCCAACCCCGCCGGGTGCTCACGGCTCGACCGGCGGCCAGTTCGCGACCGGCGCCACCGCAACTGCGCCTGGCGGCGGACCGGGCGTGCCCGCCGCGCCGAACGCCGCCGCCTTCGGCGCGGCCTCGCCGCCGTCCGCACCCCCGGCGCCGCCCGCGCCACCGGCCGAGCCCTCTCATGCGACGCCGCTGCCGCCCACGCCCGCGACAAGCCCCGCGCGCGCGCCGACGCCGCCGGCGACCGAGACGCACGCGACGCTCACGCGCGACGGCGGCGGTCGCGGCTCCGGCGCGCCCGACGGCGGCGGCGCGCCCGACGACGACGACCAGCCGACCGAGATCATCCGGCCGCGCACGAGCGGTTCGTGACGGCCGCGACCAGCTCCGGCGAGCGCTCAGCCCTCGACGTCGCCGGCGCCCGGAGGCCGCTGCCGATGCACGCGAGCGCGAGCGACGCGTGCCCGCTGTGCGGCGCGCCGCTCGACCCCGAGCAGGACTGGTGCCTGAACTGCGGCGCCGCCGCGCGCACGCGTCTCGCGGCGACGCCCAACTGGCGGGTGCCCGCCGCGACCATCGCCGTGATCGCCGTGCTCGCGCTCGGCGTGCTCGCCGCAGCGCTCGTCAAGCTCGCCGGCGGATCGGGCTCGTCGACCACCCCACCCGTCACCACGACCGTGACGACGCCGGCCGCCGCGCCGACCACCACGACGCCCGGCGCGGCCTCCACCGCACCGGGCGCCACCCCGACCGGCCCCGCGGCCGCGACTACGACGCCGGGCGCCGCGACACCTGGCCCGGCCGGGTCGACGAGCGTCACGACGACCCCCGGCGGGACGTCCGCGACGACGATCACCCCGGCGCAGCGACGCGTGCTGCGCCAGGACACCAGCCCGCTGTCGGGCAAATAGCGCCACCGCCAAGGCGCCGACGCGGGGCCGGCGCCGAGCGCCAGATACGGTTCGCGCGATGTCTGCGCCAGCAGCCGCGGTCTCGCACGAGGCCGACGTAGCCGTCGTCGGCGCCGGCGCCGGCGGCCTGTATGCCGCCCTGTGCGCCGCCCGCGACGGAGCATCCGTCGCGCTCGTCTCGGCCACACCGCTCGCGCAGACCGCCAGCTACTGGGCGCAGGGCGGGCTCGCTGCGGCGCTCGCCGCCGACGACAGCCCCGAGCTGCACCTGCGCGACACCGAGCTCGCCGGGCGCGACCTCGTTCGCCACTCGGCCGCCGACGTGTTCGTGCACGAGGCGCCCGCGCGGGTGCGCGACCTGCAGGCGCTCGGCGTGCGCTTCGACGCCGACCGCGACGGACGCTTGGCCCTCGGGCTCGAGGGCGGACACTCCGTCAGGCGCGTCGTGCACGCCGGCGGCAGCGCGACCGGGCGGCGCGTCGTGCGCCAGCTGTCGGCGCTCGTCGCCGCGGAGCCTCAGATCGCCGTGCTCGAGCACGCGCGCGCCCGTGCGCTGTGGCGCCGCGGCGAGCGCTGCGTCGGGGTGCTGTGCGAGGACGGTCGCGTCGTCGTGGCGGGCGCCATCGTCCTCGCAACCGGCGGCTGCGCGGCGATGTGGGCACGCACGACCAACCCGCCCGGCTCGCAGGGCGCCGGGCTGCTGCTCGCGCACGACGCCGGCGCCGCGCTCGCCGACCTCGAGCTGCTGCAGTTCCACCCCACCGCCGTGATCGGCGTGCCCAGGCGCGAGGGGTTCCTCGTGACCGAGGCGATCCGCGGCGAGGGCGCGACCTTGCACGACGCACACGGCGAGCGCTTCGTCGACGAGCTCGCGCCGCGCGACGAGGTCGCGCGCGCGATCCAGGCGCGCCTGGACGAGTCCGGCGAGCGCGCCGTCGGGCTGGACATGCGCGGCGTCGACCCCGCGCACTTCCCCAACGTCGTCGGCGCGCTGCGCGACGCCGGCGTCGACCCGACACGCGAGCTCGTGCCCGTCGCGCCGGCCGCGCACTACATGATGGGCGGGATCGTCGCCGACCTGCATGCGCGCTCGACGTTGCCCGGGCTGTACGCCGTCGGCGAGTCGTCGTGCTCCGGCCTGCACGGCGCCAACCGGCTCGCGTCCAACTCGCTCAGCGAGTGCTTCGTGTTCGCGCGTCGCGCCGTCGACCACGCGCTCGGCGAGCCGCGGCCGGCGCGCGTCGCGCCCGACGAGCGCGAGCTGCAGCGGCTCGGCGCGCTGCCCGCGCCGCCGCGCGCCGAGCGCGACACGCGCGAGGCGCTCTCGCGTGGCGCCGGGATCGTCCGCACGGCCGCCGGCCTGCGCCCGCTGCTCGACAGCCAGCATCCGCTCGTCCGCGCGATCGCCGGCTGTGCGCTCGCGCGCGAGGAGACCCGCGGCGCGCACGCACGCGCCGACTTCCCCGAGCGCGACGCCTCGCTCGACTGGCGCCATGCAGTCGTCCGCGCCGTCGGCGACGACGCCGATGAGGGCGCGGACGCGAGCGACGCCCCCCAGCACGCCACGACCTCACGCCGTCTTGCGAACGAGCTCACCCTCGATTGGCAGACCTGGCACTGACCACGCCGTCCGAACGCCATCGCCGACCCCCGAAGGGGGTCACATCTTAAATAGTTCCTGAGGCCAGCTTTATCCCGATCT
Source organism: Solirubrobacteraceae bacterium (assembly GCA_036498045.1). GTDB lineage: Bacteria > Actinomycetota > Thermoleophilia > Solirubrobacterales > Solirubrobacteraceae > Palsa-744. The sequence continues at coordinate 1,499 of DASXIJ010000094.1, read as the reverse complement.
GTTGTGATCGACGTGGTGTTCATGCACGTAGAAGGAATCGAAGGCTCTCGGAGTCTTTCGAGATGGGGGGTGTGCTCCAACAATTGAAGAGGTGTCCCCAGTAGCCATGTACCAGTTCAGTCGTGCCATCTACCGGGAGCTCGCTCCCGAGATCCTCCCCCCTCCGCCCGGCGCTCCCGCAGCCTCCAACCACGCCGCCGTCCTGCGTGCGTGCGAGGCAGTCGTCACCCGCCTGGCGACCGACCGTCACTACTTCGCCCGCCCCGAGCGAACGCTGTTCGCCGACATCCGCAGCTACTTCCCGATGTCGGCCCAGTCCCACGTGCATCAAGTCGTCTGTCGCTACGTCCAGTACGCGCAGGACTACCTCGCGCTGCACCCGCACGAGGGCTACGCCGCCGTCAGTGGCGTACCGCCGCAGTGTCGCGCGACCACACGCAAAGGCGCCGCATGCCAGCGCGTGCCGCTGCCGCACAACGGCTACTGCCCGTCTCACCAGCACCTCGCCGAAACCGAGGATCGCGAGCTCGCCGCCGCATAGGTGACCGCCGCCGTGGCATAGGCTCCGGGGCGTGCTCCTCGGAGTCGATGTAGGCGGCACCTTCACCGACGCCGCGCTCGTCGCCGACGACGGCGCGATCCACACATCGAAGGTCCCGACGACGCCGCACGAGCAGGCGCGTGGCGTCCTCGAAGCGGTCGCGCTCGTGCTCGAGCGCGCCGGCGCTCGCGCCGCCGACGTGCGCCGCTTCGCGCACGGAATGACCGTCACGACCAACGCGCTGCTCGAGGGCCGCACCGCACGCACGGCGCTCGTCGCGACCGACGGCTTCACCGACGTGATCGCGCTCGCGCGCCAGGCGCGACGGCACCTGTACCGCCTGTGCGACGCCGCGCCCGCGCCGCTAGTGCCCGATGAGCGGCGCTTCGCCGCGCCCGAGCGGATCACTCCCGACGGCGTTCTGCGCGCGCTCGACCCCGACGCGGCACGCGCGCTCGTCGAGCGCGTCGCCAGCAGCGAGCCCGAAGCCGTCGCCGTCGCGCTGCTGCACTCCTACGCCGACCCGTCGCACGAGCAGCTGCTCGGCGAGCTGCTCGCCGCGCGACTGCCCGGCGTGCCGATCTCGCTGTCCAGTGAGCTCGTCGGCACCTTTCGCGAGTACGAGCGGACCGCGACGACCGTGCTCGACGCGGCGCTCTCGCCGTTGCTCGCGCGCTACCTGCGGCAACTGTCAGATGACGCGTGCGCCGCGCGTCTGCCCGAGCCGCACGTGATGCAGTCCTCCGGCGGCCTCACCGACGTCGCGCGCGCGTCCGCGCATGCCGCGCTGACCGTCCTGTCCGGGCCCGCCGGCGGAGTCGGCGGCGCGCTGCTGCTCGCCGCGCTCTCCGGCGAGCGCGACCTGCTCTGCTTCGACATGGGCGGCACGTCCTGCGACGTCTGCCTGATCGCCGGCGGCGCCGTCGCCGAGACCGCCGAGCGCGTCGTCGCCGGACGG
>DASXIJ010000093.1:0-4222 GCA_036498045.1 Solirubrobacteraceae bacterium | reverse complement strand
GACGGCGTCGAGCGTCGCGCCGGCCCAGCCGATGCAGTCGACCACTACCAACGGCGTGCCGGCTCCGACTCCGTACGCGACGAGCACGCCGACGCCGAGCGCGCCGACGACGACGACAACGCAGACCACGCCGGCGACGCCCCCGCCGACGACGACGACAACGCCCACGTACACCTACCCGTACTGACCCGAGCTTCGCGCGGGCTCCCCGCCGGTTCCTGCGCGTCGCGCAGGGCGCCGAGCCCCCCTCAGGGCTCGGCGCCCTTGGCGCGCGTCTGCTCGGCGCGCTCGAACTCATCCAGCTCGGCGGGGATGATCGCGGCGAAGCCGAAGCCGATGAAGCCGAGCAGCGCGACGATGCCGATCGCGTGAGCCCAGCCGGCTTCGGCGAGCGTCAGCAGCCCGAACCCCGCTAGCAGGCAGGCGCCGGCGAGGCGCGCGAGCAGCCCGGGGCGCGAGACGGCGAGCAGTCGCCCGAGCTGCGGGGCAAGACGGCGATCGCGGGCGACGGTGTCGCCCTGCTCGTCGCCGTGCGCCTCGCCGCTGTCAAGACGACCGGCGAGGACGAGGCGGAACAGCAGCGACAGCGATGGGAACAGCAGAACCGCGCCCGCGAGCACGGAGATCACGACCAGAACGAGCGTGTCGTGCGGCGCGGCGGCCTGCCGCACGGTGAGCGTACGCAGCACGAGCGGGCGCTGGGCGAACGCCCAGCCGGCGACGACGGCGGCGACCGCGAGCGCGGCGCTGAAGCGCGCCGGCTCGAACCGCCGGGCGGCGACGAGGGCAAGCGTGGCCAGGCCGGCGGCCGCCGAGACGATCACGGCGACCAGCGCGGCCCCGTGCAACAGGCGGGCGTAGAGGAAATGTGCGTCGGAGTGGATCACGGCGAGGCCGGCCAGCGCGATCGCGCCGGCGACGATCCCCGCCACCAGCGCCCGAGCTCGCAGGCCGGCGATCAGCGAGTCCTCCTCGTGTCCGCGCTCGACGCGTTGCGCGTCGGCGGCCATGAACACGGCGGCGAGGTACGCCGACGTGGCGACCGCGAGCGCGCCGACGATCAGAGAGGTCGGCGACGTCCAGCTCGACAGCGCGCCGCCGACGCCGACGCGATCGGGCACGCGCAGCGTGGCGATCGCCCCGATCACGGTGCCGAAGGCAAACGGCACGATCACCGAGGAGAGCGCGAACACGAGGTCGATCGCGCGCCGCTCGCGCTCGCTGCGGGCGCCGGCGCGCAGCGCGTAGGTCGCCCCGCGCATGACGATCCCGATCGCGCCGATGAACAGGGGCACGCAGAGCGTCGATGCGATCGCGCCGAACGCACGCGGATACGCCGTCCACATGACGGTCAGGACGAAGATCAGCCAGACGTGGTTGGCCTCCCAGACGGGCGCGATCGAGTCGTGTGCGCGGTCGCGCACGCGGTCGCCGCGCGGGCCGGCGAGCAGCTGCCAGAAGCCGGCGCCGAAGTCGGCGCCGCCGAGCACGACGTACAGCGTCAGCCCGATCAGGATGAACACCATCGGGATGTCGTAGAGGTGCATCTCAGGTCCCCGGGGCAGTCGGTCCGGCCAGAGAGCGTCCGCGTTCGCGAACGGGGGTGCGCGCGAGGCGGCGAAGGACCCAGAAGACGCCGCAGGCGACGCCGAGGTAGACGGCCGCGAGGGTCGCGTAGCCGACGACGATTCCGCGCGCGCCGGTGACCGCCTGGGAGGTGAGCATCACTTTGTAGACGACCCACGGCTGGCGCCCGACCTCGGTCGTGACCCAGCCGGCGATCAGCGCGAGCACCGACGCCGGGCCGGCGATCGCGACGGCGCGATAGAACCAGCGCGACTCGGGTAGCCGTCGTCGCCTGACCCGCACCGCGAGCAGCCAGACGCCGAGCAGCGCGAGCAGCGTGCCGACGCCGACCATCGTCTGGAAGGAGATCCGCACGACGTTGATCGGCGGTTGGCGGTCCTTCGGAACGGTGTCGAGCCCGGCGACGGTCGCGTTGGGGTTGTGGTAGGCCAGCAGCGACAGCAGGTTCGGGATTTCGATCCCGTACTTGACGCGTTCGCCTTCGTACCAGCCGAGCAGGTGCTCGGGCGCGCCCTTGGTCGTGTGCGCGAGCCCCTCCAGCGCGGCGAGCTTGACCGGCTGCGCGTTGGCGACGTCGCGCCCGACCCAGTCGCCGACGAGCACCTGCACGGGCGACGCGAGCGCGGCGATCGTGAGCGGGATCGCAAGCGCGGTGCGCTCGTAGCGGCCCCACCTGCCCCGCAGCCGACCGACGGCGTAAGCGCCGGCGAGCAGGAAGCCGGAGACGATGTAGCCGGCGATGTACATGTGCAGCAGCTCGGGCCACAGAAAGCTGTTGGCGAACAGCGCGGTGAGTGGGTGGACGCCGACGACCCGGCCATTGACCACGTGAAAGCCGCCGGGATGGTTCATCCACGCGTTGACCGAGATCACGGTCAGTGAGCCGGTCACGCCGGCGATCGCGATCGGGATCCCGCTGAGCAAGTGCGCTCGCGGGGAGAGGCGATCCCAGCCGTACACGTAGATTCCGATGAAGATCGCCTCGGTGAAGAACGAGAAGCCCTCGATCGCGAAGCCGAGTCCGAAGACGCCGCCGAACTTGGCCGTGAAGTTGGGCCACAGGAGCCCCATCTCGAAGCTCAGGATCGTGCCGGTGATCACGCCGACGGCGAACAGCGCGGCCATGATCCGTGTCCAGCGCCGCGCCAGCGTGCGATACAGCGGGTCGCCGGAGCGCAGATGCAGCCACTCGCAGAACAGCACCATCGCGGGGAACGCGATCCCGAAGCAGACGAGCGGGATGTGGACCGCGAACGACAGCGCCTGCATCTGTCGCGCCTGCAGCAGGTAAGCCTGATGCACGGCCGTCATCGCAACGCGTGTTCTACAACTCTCGCGGCCGTCGTGTCCGGCGGCCACGACGTGGCAGGCACGCACGCCGATCCGAGGCCGGGATTGCGCCGAGCGCGCGGCGCCGGGTCAGTCTTCGGCGAGTCGCTCGAGCAGCGGCAGCGCGTCGGCGAGCAGCCGCTGCTCGTGCTCGGTGAGGTCCTGCGCGATCGCCTGCGCGAGCCAGCCCTCGCGATGGCGGCGATCTTCGGCGAGCGTCTGGCGACCGCGCGCGGTGAGCTCGACGAGCGCGCGCCGCCCGTCGCTGGGGTCGACGCGGCGCTCGATCAGGCCCGACGTCTCGAGGTCGGCGATCGTCTGGGTCATCGACTGCGGGCGAACGCGCTCGGCGGAGGCGAGGTCGCCGATCGAACGCGGACCTTCGCGGTCCAGGCGCCCGAGGACCGAGCTCTGTGACAGCGGGAAGCGGTGCTCGGCGCGCAGGCGGCGCACGAGCCGGCCGAGCGCGATCCGCATCCTGCTCGCGACGAGCGTCGAGTCGAGCGCCGTGACCATGTGGGAAATATACAGACCCTGCAGGTGAACTGATCAGTTTTCCTGTATATATTTGGATAGATGGCCGGCGTAGTGGGAATCAGACCGAAGGTGCGGAACGGCAACCGCTCGTCGCACGACGACCGCTACAAGTGGATCGCGCTTTCGAACACGACGCTCGGGGTGCTGCTGGCGACGCTCGACGCGTCGATCACGCTGATCGCGATGCCGTCGATCTTCCGCGGGATCCACCTCGACCCGCTGCAGCCGGCGAACAGCTTCTACCTGCTGTGGATGATCCTCGGCTTCCTCGTCGTCTCGAGCGTGCTGATCGTCAGCCTCGGCCGCCTGGGCGACATGTACGGGCGTGTGCGCATGTACAACCTCGGCTTCGTCATCTACACGCTCGCCTCGCTGCTGCTGGCGGTCGACTGGCTGACGGGGCGTGCGGGCGCGACGTACCTGATCGGCTTCCGCGTCGTGCAGGGGATCGGCGCGGCCTTCCTGCTCGCGAACGCCTCCGCCATCATCACCGACGCGTTTCCCGCCAACCAGCGCGGCATGGCGCTCGGCATCAACAACATCATCGCCGTCAGCGGGCTGTTCGTGGGGCTCGTGCTGGGCGGTCTGCTGGCGCCGATCGACTGGCGGCTCGTGTTCCTGATCTCGGTCCCCGTGGGTTTGTTCGGAACCGTATGGGCGTACCTCAAGCTCCAGGAGCTGGGTCATCCGCGGCCTGTGCGCATCGACTGGTGGGGCAACATCACCTTCGCCCTCGGCCTGATCCTGATCATGGTCTCGGTGACCTACG
>DASXIJ010000092.1:0-14845 GCA_036498045.1 Solirubrobacteraceae bacterium | reverse complement strand
GAAACACAGCCTCCACGCTGTGCCCATCCGGATCGAGCACGAACGCCCCGTAGTACCCGTCGCCGTAGTGCGGCCGTGGCCCGGGAGGCCCGTGTTCGGCCCCGCCCGCCGCGAGCGCGGCGTCGTGGAAGGCGTGCACCTGCTCGACCGAGTCGGCGGCGAACGCGATGTGGACGGGCGCGCCGACGCCGTACTCGGTCGAGATCGCGAAGTCGAGCTTGTCGGCGCTGCCGAACTCGATCTCGCCGGGCATCACGTCGCTGGTGCTGGTCTGGTCGAAGCCGAGCGGCGCGAGCGCCTGCTCATAGAACGCGCGGCTGCGCTGCAGGTCGCTGACGCCGATCGTTAGGTGGTCGATCATCACCCGGCGAGTCGGCACGCGCGGAATCTAGCCGCCGGCGCGCCTGGCCGCCCGGTGCTGCGTCATAGACTCCAGCCATGCGTCGCCGGGTGACCTTCTCGCGCAACCTGACGCTGTCGCTGTCGCGGACGTGCCAGTGCTACTGCAAGTACTGCTCGTTCGCCACGCACCGGGCGCATCTGTACTCGCCGGACGAGGTCATCGAGATCCTCGACGGAGCGGCAAAGCGCAACGTCAAGGAGCTGCTCGTGCTGACCGGCGAGAAGCCGGAGGTCAACGCGGACGTCGCCACGCGGCTGGCCGAGCACGGGCACGAGGACTTCACGGCATACGTCGTGTGGACGTGTGAGCGCGCGCTCGAGCGCGGCCTGCTGCCGCACACGAACCTCGGCGTCGTCTCCGCGCGCGACCTGGCGCGGCTGCGCGAGGTGACCGCGTCGCAGGGGCTGATGCTCGAGTCGATCTCAGAGCGCCTGATGCAGACGGTGCACGCCGGCTCGCCGACCAAGCACCCCGCGCGGCGCCTCGCGACGATCCGCGCCGCGGGGGAGCTGAAGATCCCGTTCACGAGCGGGATCCTCGTCGGGATCGGCGAGTCCGAGGACGAGCGCGTCCAGTCGCTGGAAGCGATCGCGGAGGCGCACGCCGAGTTCGGGCACGTCCAGGAGGTGATCCTGCAGAACTTCGTCCCGCACCAGCGCTACTACGGCCAGGAGCCGGCCGAGATCGCCGACGCCGCGGCGCGCGCTTACTGGCAGACCGGGGTGGACGCGGACGGCGATGGCGGCGACGCGAGCCTCTCGCGGCCGAGCCTGCCGCTGCCCGACTGGGCCTCGCCGGTGAGCATCGACGACATGAAGCGGCTGATCGCCGAGTGCCGGCGGCTGATGCCCGACGTCGGCATCCAGGTCCCACCGAACCTGGCCGACTGGTGGGGCGAGCTGGTCGCGGCCGGTGCCACGGACCTCGGCGGGCTGAGCGCCAACGGCGATCACATCTCGCCCGAGCACCCGTTCCCGTCGCCGCACCAGGTGCGCAAGGAGCTGCAGCGCGACGGCGTCGCGCTGACCGAGCGCCTGTGCGTGTACGCGAAGTACATCGACCCCGAGTGGATCGCTCCCGGCGTGCTCGACACGATCAAGGTCAAGTACTGGAGCTTCATCCCGCGGCGCGGGTCGGGGCGGACCGAGCCGCCGGCGCCGATCAGGCTCGACCTCGTGCCACGCGCGATCGAGCGCGGGCGCGCGGGCGAGGCGCTCAGCGCGGATGAGCTGACGGCGCTGTTCGCCGAGACGCACCCGGACGCGATCGAGGCGATCCGCGAGGCGGCCGACGAGCTGCGTGCAGAGCTAGCGGGGGAGACGGTCACGTTCGTCGTCAACCGCAACATCAACGTGTCGAACGTGTGCACGGTCGGCTGCGCGTTCTGCGGCTTCGGCCAGGGCAAGCGCTCGCCGGATGCCTACGAGCACGACCGCGACGAGTTCGCTCGCCGCGTGCACGAGGCGGTCTCCTACGGCGCGACCGAGCTGTGCATCCAGTCGGGCATCCACCCGGACTGGACGCTCGAGGACTACCTCGGCTGGCTGCGCTTCGCCAAGGAGCTTGCGCCGCAGCTGCACCTGCACGCGTACAGCCCGATGGAGATCGCGCACATGTGCGACATCTCCGGCCTGCCGCCGGACGAGGTGTTCGGGCGGCTGCGCGACGCCGGCCTGGGCTCGACGCCGGGCACTGCGGCGGAGGTCTTGCACGACGGCGTGCGCGAGCGGATCTCGCCGAACAAGCTGCCGGTCGCGCGCTGGGTGCAGATCATCGAAGCGTCCCACCGCGCGGGGCTGCGCTCGACGTCGACGGTCATGTTCGGGCACATCGAGGAGCCGTGGGAGCTGGCCGAGCACATGCGCGTCGTGCGCGAGCTGCAGCAGCGGACGGGCGGGATCACAGAGTTCGTCCCGCTGTCGTTCATCCCGTTCCAGACGCTGCTGGGTCGAACGCACGGCGTCGAAGAGATCTCGCGCGAGGAGAACCTCAAGCACACTGCGGTCTTTCGCCTGGCGCTCGGGCGGACGATCGCGAGCGTCCAGGCGTCGTGGGTGAAGATGGGCCTCGACGTCGCGACCGAGGCGCTGCGCTGGGGTGTCAACGACCTCGGCGGGACGCTGATGGAGGAGTCGATCAGCCGCCTGGCCGGCAGCCACCACGGCACCCGCCTGGATCCGGACGAGCTCGTCGCGGCGGCGCACCGAGCCGGGCGCCCGGCGGCCGAGCGCACGACGCTGTACGAGATCGTGCGCCGCTACGAGCCGGCGCTCGCGGCCTGAGTCTCGAGAAAGCCCTCCATCGCCTCGAGCAGCATCCGGTTGTAGCTGACGCCGACCTGGAGGCTGGCGCGGACGCCGCGCCACAGCGGATCGTCGCCGATCGCCTCAAGATATCCCTCCAGCTCGGCGAGCTTGGCCCGGTGCCACTCGCTTCGCTTCTGCAGGATCGGCACCGGGTCGCCGCCGGCGAAGATCTTGAGCACGGCTTCCTCGCGCAACTGCGGCGGCGCGAGCTCGGGAGAGTTGGCCCACTCCTTCAGCGTGTCGCGGCCTGCGTCGGTGAGCGCGTAGAGCTTGCGCCGGCGGCCGCCGTCCTCCTGGCGCTCGGTCAGCAGTCCGGCGGCTGCCAGACGCGCCGGCTCGGCATAGAAGGTCGTGTGCGGCACTGGCCAGAAGTTCTCGATCGAGCGTTCGAGCGCCTGCTTGAGGTCGTACGGAGTCGCCGGGCCGCTCAGCTCGAGCAGGCTGAGCACGGCGTAGGACGTGCCGGTCAGCCTGGTCTCGCCATCGTTCATCGGTTCACCACCGATCGGAATCCCGTCTTGACGCGCATAGTTCTTTCTGTATAGTACCGATCGTACTATAGAGATTGCAAGCATCCGGCATCGGAGGTGGCGATTATGAGCAGCGTTGAGGTCGGCAACGACGGGGGCACGGCGACAACGGAGTTCGATGCGGTGATCGTCGGCGCAAGCCTCGCGGGCTGCGCCACGGCGATCATGCTCGGCCGCGCCGGCGCGCGAGTCGCGCTCGTCGAGCAGCGCCCCGACGACGGGGCGTACAAGAAACTCTGCTCGCACTACATCCAGTCCTCGGCCGTGGCGACGCTCGAACGCCTCGACCTGCTCGAGCCGATGATCGAGGCCGGCGCCGTGCGCTCGCGGGTGCGCCTCCACACCCCGTGGGGCCTGGTCGAGCCGCCGATCAAGAGCTCGGTGGCGAGTGGCGTGAACCTGCGCCGCGAGGTGCTCGACCCGCTGATCCGCCGGACCGCAGCGCACACGCGCGGAGTCGAGCTGGTGATGGGCCACACCGTGCAAGAGCTGCTGCGCGACGGCGAGACCGTGCGCGGGGCGCTGGCGCGTGATCGCAACGGCCTCGAGTTGCGGCTGGCGGCGAAGCTCGTGGTGGGCGCAGACGGGCGCGGCTCGCGCGTGGCCAAGTTGGCCGGCGTGCGCGAGAGCACGCATCGTCACGGGCGCTTCGCATACGGCGGCTACTTCGAGGGACCGGCGCCGGAGGGCGCGCCGGACGCCTCGTTCTGGCTGATGGACCCGGACATGTACGCCGCCTTCCCGACCGACAGCGGCTTGACGTTCTATGCGGCGATGCCCACGAAGAAGCGGGAGAAGGAGTTCCGCGACGATCCCGCCAAGGCGCTGGTCGAGCAGATCGGCAGCCTGCCCGACGCTCCGCCGATCCGCGTCTCGCGACTGACGGCGCCGATCCAGGGCAAGCTCGACCTGACGAACGTCGCGCACACGCCGGCGGCGCCCGGACTGGCGCTCGTCGGCGACGCCGCGCTGGCGATCGATCCGCTGTGGGGAGTGGGCTGCGGGTGGGCGCTGCAGTCAGCCGAATGGCTGGCCGACAGCGTCTCGCCGGCGCTCGCCGAGGGGGATCGGTCAGCCGACGACCGAGAGCTCGCGCGTGGTCTGGCGCGCTACCGCCGCCGTCACGCGCGCGCGCTGCGCGGCCACGCGGCGATGATCTACGACTTCGCGGGCGGGCGGAAGTTCAACCCGGGCGAGCGGCTGCTGTTCTCCGCGGCCACCTTCGACGAAGGCATGGCTCGTGTGACGGAGGCGTTCGGGAGTCGCAACATCGGGCCGGCGCGGATGCTCCTTACAGGTGCGCCGCGCGCGCTGGTGGCGCACGCGCGCCGCTCGTTGTCGCACGGCGCGCCGGGGTCCGCCCAGCCGTTGGCCGTCTCGGCGGGAGCGCCGGGCGAGGTCTCGAGAGGCGGACGATGAGCCCGACGCAGCGGACGCTTAGCGTCGCCGGCACACACGCGCCGATGATCGAAGCCGGCCCGGCGGACGCGACGGAGGCGGTCGTGTTCGTACATGGCAACCCGGGCTCGTCGAGCGACTGGACGGCGCTCGTCGACGCGGCCGGAGAGGTCGGGCGCGCGGTTGCGATCGACATGCCGGGATTCGGCAAGGCGCACGCGCCGCCGGCGTTCGGCTACGACGTCGAGTCCTACGCGGGCTTCCTCGAGCAGGCGCGCGACGAGCTTGGAATCGAGCGCGTGCACCTCGTCCTCCACGACTTCGGCGGCCCGTTCGGGCTCGCGTGGGGCCTTGCGCACCCGCAGCGGTGGGCGAGCGTGGTGCTGATGAACGTCGGCGTGATGCCTGGCTACAAATGGCATTCGATGGCCAAACGCTGGCGCACGCCGGTGCTGGGCGAGCTGATGCAGGCGTTCATCCCGCGCGCGGCGTGGCGGCGGGCGATGCAGGGGTCGAGCCCGCGGGGCCTGCCGCCGGCGTTCGTCGACAAGATGTACGACGACTACGACCGCGAGACGCGACGGACTGTGCTCGCGCTCTACCGCAACACGCCCGACCCGGGCGAGCGCGCGCTGGAGATCGGCGCGGCGCTCGCGCAGCTGAACAAGCCGGCGCTGGTGATCTGGGGCGCGAGCGACCCGTTCTTGAGCGCCGACTACGCCGAGCGCCAGCGCGACTACTTCGACGTCGAGCAGGTCGCATTGCTGCCCGAGAGTGGACACTGGGCCTTCCAGGACGATCCGGCGCGCGTGCGCGAGCTGGTCGTGCCGTTCCTGCAGGGCCAGCTGGCGGGCGCTCCCGCGGGCGCCAGCCCCGAGACTGGCGCCAGCCGCGCGACGGACCAGCCGGGCGCGGCCTAGCGGAACAGGTCCTCGTCGAGCGGTCGCAGCAGCGCGGCCGTTCCGGGCCCGTCGTCGTCGGTGAGAAACCGGGCGAGCCCGACGACGACGACGACCGGCTCGTTTGAGTCCTTGGCGCGCACGAGCTCGGCGGCGGCGGCGGCGGCGTCGGCGAGCGCGAGCCAGGTCGCACGCAGCTGCATCCCGCGCGCGTCGGCACGCCCGCGCCAATCGTCGAGGGCGCGCATCCCGGCGAGCCCGATCGCGACGTCGACCTGCCCGTGGCGCCACGCGCGCCCGAAGCTGTCGGTGATCAGTACGCCGACGCGCGCGCCGGTCAGCTCGTGCAGCCGCGCGCGGATCTGACGCGCCGAGCGATCGGGGTCGCGCGGGAGCAGGATCAGCGTGTCGTCGTCGGCGGCGTTGGACGCGTCGACGCCGGCGTTGGCGCAGACGAAGCCGTGGCGCGTACGGCAGATCAGCACGCCGCGCTCGGCGCGGACGATCGCGCTGCACTCGTCGAGCACGACCTGGACGGCGCGCGGATCGCGCCGCTCGCCGGTCGCGGCCTCGGCTTCGGCGGCGAGCTCGCGGGCTCGCGGGCTCGGCTGCACGCCCGACAGCGAGACGACGGCGCCCTCGCACTTGGAGACGGCCTTGTGCGCGACGACTAGGAGCTGTCCGTCTTGGAGCGGCGCGCGGGCGTCGTTCGCGGCGATGGCGATCAGCGCGGCGAGGTCGTCACCCGATCGCAGCTCGGGCAGGCCGGCGAGGGCGCTGGCGCTGAGCGATGCCACGGCGCGTCGGCTCGATCAGTCGGTTTCGATGAGGGAGAGGATCGGCCGGCTTTCGGGCTGCGAGAGCACGGCGCGCGTGCGCGCTGCTGCCGCGCTCGTCGCGTCGAGACGGTCTGCAAGCGCGGCGAGGTCGTCGCCGGTGTCGACGTCGAGCAGCAGCGAGGCGGGGCGCTCGATCTGCAGGCGTGCGCCGGCGGCGTTCGCGAGTGCGCGGTGCCGGGCGCAGCTGCCGGGTCCGAACGCCGGCTCGATCGCGTCGGGCGGGGTCAGCAGCAGCCCGTTCGTGCCCGTGCCGTGGCGGTCGGGGACGATCACGACCTCGGCGTCGACGGACCCGTTCGAGCGCGCGTCGGCGGCGGCGAGCACCGCGTCGAGCTCGCTCGCATCGAGCGCGGGACAGTCGCCGGGGATGCAGAGGACGCGCGCGAAGCCGTCATCGAGCGCGCGGACGACGCCGAGCGCGACGGCCGCCGACTGTCCGGCGTCGGCGCGATCGTCGACGATCAGCGCGCCGTGCTCGGCCGCGCTCGCGGCGAGGCTGGGCTCGCGCGTGACGACGATCGTGCGCTCGATCGCGTCGCTGTGCGCGAGCGCGATCAGCACGTCGGCGACCATCGCGCGCGCGAGGCGCTCGCGCAGCGTCTCGGCGAGGCCGCTGGCGCCGAGCCGCGACTTCGCCGCGGAGAAGCGCTTGACGGGCAGGATCGCTGCGGTACGCATCTGCTCGGGCACGATAGTGGCGCCTTGGCCTCGCTCACCCCCCGACCGGCTCGAACCCCAACCGAATTGCGCCCGATCCCGCCTACCGGCGCAGCAGCTCGATCCGGCGCGAATCCCGCCGGATCGGGCTCACCAGCCGAGCAGCATCAGCCCGAGCGTCACGCCCGGGCCGATCGTGACCATCAGACCGCGCTCGCCCGGCTCGGGGGCGCGCGAGCGGATCGTCTCGTCGAGCACGTAGAAGATCGACGGCGTGCCGATGTTTCCGTGGTCGGCGAGCGCCTGCCAGCTGATCGCGGTCTGCTCGTTTGAGAGATCGAGCGCAGACCGGACGTTCTCGATGATCCGCCGGCCGCCGGGGTGGACGAGCCAGTGGTCGATCTGCTCGTGGGCGACATCGTTGGCGATCAGGAAGCGCTCGACTACGGCCCCAAGCTCGGCGCCGGCGATGTCGGGCAGCTCGCGGGCGAGGTGCAGGTGGCTGTCGTCGTCGCTGCACTCGAGCGCGACGGCGCCGAGCGTGCCGGCGACGTGGTGGACCTGCGAGGCGAGGATCAGCGGACCGTCGGCGCGCGGGTCGGCCGACAGCAGCGCTACCGCGCAGCCGTCGCCGAACAGCGACGAACCGACGGTCTTCGAGCGTGAGTCGTCGTCGCCGGCGCGGGTGAGGATGCCGCTCATGCTCTCGGCGGCGACGACGAGCGCGTGCTTGCCGGGATGGCCGGGGAGCGCCTGCGCGGCGAGCTTCATCAGCGGCACGCCGCTCGCGCAGCCGACGCCGGTGACGTGGTACTTGTCGGTCGTCGGGTCCATCGCGTAGTGGTCGACGAGCCGGTGCGCGAGCGTCGGGACGCCGAGCGAGTAGAGGCTTGCACTGACGATCGTTCCGATCTCGGCGAGATCAAGATCGATCGCGTCGATCGCGTCGATCGAGCGGCTGAGCAGCTCGTGCTCGACCTGCGCCGTGCGACCCTGCAGGCTCAGCTCGAGCAGGTCGTCGCTGAGCTGCAGCGACCGGCGCTCGACGCCGCAGTGGGCGAAGATGCCCTGCGCGAACTCGTCGTCGTCGAGCTCCAGCCGGTCGAGCGCGTCGGTCTGGTCGAGCTTGCCCGGCTGGTCGGAGATCGACAGGGCTGCGATCCGGGCGCCTTCGCGGCTCGGTCGCGCGCGACGGGCGACGACGGGTCGCGTGAACGCGGAGGGTCCACCGGTTTGCGCGTCGGTTCGGATGTCGAGGCTCCTGTGGTGTCCGTTGGGGGGGGCGGGTACGGCCGCGCACACGGTCAAAAGCCGCGCTGCGCCTGTGATCGACGATATTCAGGGGAACACTTCAAACCGGCTTCACGACGCGGTTCTTATCGAGTTCTTCGCAGCCGTCGAGGCCGATCTGATGCGATGAGGCCACCGTGTGCAGGTTCCGCGAGCGCTGGCGTCGATGTGTCGTCGGGGATGGAGGCAAGAGATGAAGCTGATAGGTGCGGGGCTCCCGCGCACTGGCACGCTGACGCAGAAGGTCGCGCTGGAACAGCTCGGCCTGGCGCCGTGTTACCACTGGGTCAACGTGATCGCCGACCTCGACCAGGTCGAGCTGTGGGATCGAGCGCTCGACGGCGAGGCGATCTGGGACCGCGTGTTCGACGGGCAGCAGGCGACGGTCGACTGGCCCGGCGGCTACTTCTACCGCGAGCTGATCGACGCGTACCCCGACGCGAAGGTGCTGCTCAGCGTGCGCGATCCGCAGTCGTGGGAGCCGAGCTTCCGTGAGACGATCTGGACGATGTCCTACGGACAGACGCTGATGCCGCTGCTCGCGCGCGCCCGCGCCGAGATCGACCCGCGGTGGAAGCGGTATCTGGAGCTCGTCGACCGGATGTTCTGGGGTCCGCAGGGAACGTTCGCGGCCGGCAACGAGCCCCAGCAGCTGATCGACCAGATGCTCGAGCACAACGCTGAGGTCCAACGCGTCGTGCCCGCCGATCGACTGCTCGTGTGGGAGGTGACCGACGGCTGGGGGCCGCTGTGCGAGTTCCTCGGGCTCGACGTCCCCGACGAGCCGCTGCCGCACGCCAACGACCGCGACACGTTCCTGCAGCGCGTGATCGGCGGTGCGCTCGACTCGCTAGCGGTCTGGCGCGAGCAGAACCTGACGGTCGCCTAGACGCCCGATAGGCGGAGCGAGCCGCCTATCGACCGTCTACTCACGCGCCAGCGAGAGGGCGAAGTCGAGCGTCTGATCGGCGACGCGCGCGCGGCTGGCGGCGTCGGTCATGCGCGTGTCGGTGCGAAGCGCGGGAACGTCGCGCGCGGCGTCCTCGTCGGCGACGATCCCGTCGAGCAGCTCGCCGTAGAAGTCGACCACGCCGCCAGCGCTGCAGTCGAGCGCGGCGAACGCCATGAACGCGGCGGTCGGGCCCTTGAGCACCTCGCCGCCGACAACCGGGCTGACGGCCACGACGGGGGCGCGCGCGGAGTGCACCGCCTCGCGGATGCCCGGGACGGCGAGGATCGGCGCGATCGACGCGAGCGGGTTCGACGGCCCGATCACGATCGCGCGGGCGCCGGCGATCGCGTCGAGCACGGCCGTGCTCGGCGCCGCCTGCTCGGCGCCGCGAAACTCGAGCCCCTCGACTTCCCCGGCGGCGCGGTCGCGGATCATGAACTCCTGAAACGAGCGCCAGCCGGCGGGGCTCTGCACCCACGTTCGCACGGAGTCGTCGGACATCGGCAAAACCCGCGCGCGCACGCCGAGCGCCGCGTTCAGCTGCGCGAGCGCGTCGGTCGCCGTCAGACCGGCGGCGAGCATCCGCGCGCGCTCGATGCACCACGCGAGGTCGCGGTCGCCGAGGTTGAACCACACGTCGACGCCGAGCGCGCGCAGCGCGTCCATCACGGCGAAGCTGTCGTCGCGCAGGCCCCAGCCGCGATCGTCGATCTCGTCGGCGAGCCAGAACGAGACCAGGTCGGGATCGGGCGACACGTACGCCCCGTAGATCTGGATGTCGTCGCCGGTGTTGACGACGACGGTGAGGCGCTCGGGGTCGACGACGTCGGCCATTCCGCGCGCGAGCTTCGCCCCGCCGGTGCCGCCGGCGAGCACGACGACGTCGCCGCCGGGCTGAGCTGTGCTCACGCCACCAAGCTAGCGCGCCGGCGCTACTCCCAGTCGGGATCGGGCAGGCCGGTCAGCCGGATCCCGGCGTGCGCCTTGTAGCGCGAGTTGACGCCGATCAGCAGCGCCGTCAGCGACTCGGTGATCCGCGACATATCGAGGCGGCCGGCGTCGACGCAGCGCAGCCCGGCGATCCGCGAGATCACGCGCGCGGCGTCGGTCTTGTCGGCGCGGCTGTCGCCGCACACGAGCACGTCCTGCTCGAGTGGATGGTCGAGGTCGGTCAACGATGCGGCGCTGATCGTGTGCAGCGCCGAGACGACGCGCACACCCTCTGGCGCCATCTCGGCGGCCTGTTGCGCAGCCGACCCCTGCCAGACGCCGAGCATCCGCGTCGCCTTGCCGCCGACCGCCGCCGCGAGGGGAACGGTGGCGTCGATCAGCAGCTTGCCGGGGGTGAGCGCGTCCTTGAGGTTGGTGAGCGTCTCTGAGTGGTTGCGGAACGGGACGCTCAGAATCACCGTGTCGGCGGCGCGCGCGGCCTCGGCGTTGTCGTGTCCGCTGAACGAGCCGTCGGGGATCACGGCGAGCGCCCGCTGGGCCGCTTCCTCGGCGCGGTCGCGGTCGCGCGAGCCGATCGCGACGGGGACGCCCGCGCGGGCGAGGCGGACGGCGAGCCCGAACCCGAGCGCGCCCGACGCGCCGATGATCGCGACGGGGTCGGGCGCCGGAGCGGACATCGGCGCGAGTATAGGTCCGGCCGATCGGTGCTACGGATATGGAGATGATCGAACGCGTCCGGATCAGGGAGGTCGGCCCGCGCGACGGCTTTCAGAACGAGCCGGAGACGATCGCAACGGACGCGAAGGTGCAGTTGATCGACGCGCTCGCGCGCACCGGCCTGCGCCGCCTCGAGGTGACGAGCTTCGTGCGCGCCGACGTGATCCCGCAGCTCGCCGACGCGGCGGACGTGCTCGCGCGGATCGACGTGCCCGACGATGTCGCGGTCAGCGTGCTGATCCCAAACCGGCGCGGGCTGGACGCGGCGCTGGCGCAGCGCGAGCGGATCGACGAGATCAACGTGTTCATGTCGGCGTCGGAGACGCACAACCGCAAGAACGTCAACCGCTCGATCGCGGAGTCGCTGACCGAGCTGCAGGACGTCCTCGGGCGCGCGCGCGAGGCGGGGCTGCGCTGCGAGGGCGTGATCTCGACGTCGTTCGGCTGCCCGTACGAGGGCTACGTGCCGCCCGAGCGAGTGCTCGAGATCGCGGCGCGCCTGCGCGACGCCGGGGCGCAGGAGGTCGGCTTCGGCGACACGACCGGCATGGCCAACCCGCGTCAGGTGCGCGAGTTCTTCGACGCGGCCAAAGCGCAGCTCGGGCGCGAGCTCGAGCTGACGGCGCACTTCCACAACACGCGCGGGCAGGGGCTCGCGAACGTGCTCGCCGCGCTCGAGGCGGGCGTCGACAGCTTCGAGTCGAGCTTCGGCGAGCTTGGCGGCTGCCCCGTTCCACCGGGCGCGACGGGCAACATCGCGACCGAGGATCTCGTGTCGATGCTGAACGAGATGGGAATCGAGACGGGCGTCGACCTGCCGGCGCTGATCGCGTGCGCGCGCCGCGCGCAGAGGATCCTCGGGCGGCCGCTCGGCAGCCACACGTTGGTCGCCGGCCCCGTCGACTGGCGCTAGACGGCCGCTAGGCCGCGCTGGCCGATCTTCGATCGGTCGGCGTCCTCGGTCGCTCGCGTGCTATCGCACGCCACGCTCCCTGCGTCCTTGGCTCGCTCGCCTCTCGACCGTCTAGAGGCGCAAACTCAGACGACCGGCTCGGCCTCGCGCGCGGTCTCGCGCGCGGCCTCGCGTGCGGCGGCGACGCAATACTCCTGGACAGCGACCTCGAGCTCGAGCGTCTGGGCGAGCGCGGGGCGGGCGGAGGCGTCGATCACGCGCTTGGCGCGTCCGACGGCGACGTGTGAGTTGGCGAGCAGCTCGTCGACGAGCGCCTGTGTCGCGTCGTCGAGCTCGTCGGGCGCCACGACGCGGTTGACCAGGCCGATCTGCAGCGCCTCGGCGGCGTCGATCGTTCGGCCGGTCATGATCAGCTCCTTGGCGCGGCCGAGCCCGACGACGGCGGGCAGTCGGGTCGAGCCGCCGACGTCGGGGATGATCCCGAACTTGACCTCGGGCAGCCCGAGCTGGGCGTCGCTGGAGGCGATCCGCAGGTCGCAGCCGAGCGCGACCTCGAGCGCGCCGCCGACGCACGTGCGGTGGATCTGGCAGACGACGGGCTTCGCCATCTCTTCGCACAGGTTGGGGCAGTCGAGGAAGACCTGGCGGAACGGGCGCAGGCGCCCAGGCGTGCCGGCGGATTCGGCGAGCTCGCCGAGGTCGACGCCGGCCGAGAAGACCGGACCCTCGCCGCGCAGGACGACGCAGTGGACGTCCTCGTCGGCGGCCGCGTCACGCAGTGCCTGGCCGAGCGCGCGAAGCAGCTCCTGGCTCATCGCGTTGCGCTTCTCGGGCCGGTTGAGGACGATGTGGCGGGCGGCGCCACGGTCCTCGGTGAGGACGATGCTCATCGCGGCGATCGTACTAGGCTCCCGGCACCGAGAACCAGAGGGAGGTCAGATGGCGCGGGAGATCGAGATGGTCGGGGTGCTGGGAGCGGGGCTGATGGGCCACGGGATCGCGCAGGTCGCCGCGCAGAGCGGTTATGCGGTCGTGCTGCGCGAGCTCGACGAGCAGCGGCTCGCGCAGGGCATCGCGAAGATCGACAAGCAACTCTCGCGCGCGGTCGAGAAGGGGAGGTCCAGCGAGGAGGACGCCGCCGGGGTCCGCACGCGGATCACCGGAACGACCGACTACGACGAGCTGGCCAACTGCGACCTGGTGATCGAGGCGATCACCGAGAGCCTCGAGCTGAAGCTCGAGATGTGGGGCGAGGTCGACCGCGTGGTCAAGCCGGAGGCGATCTTTGCGACGAACACGTCGTCGCTGGCGGTGATCGACCAGGCGGCGACGACGACGCGCGCCGACCGGTTCGTCGGCCTGCACTACTTCAACCCGGCGCAGGTGATGAAGCTCGTCGAGGTCGTGCGCTGCGTGACGACCAGCGACGAGACGTTCGCGGCGGCGCTCGCGTTCGCGCGCTCGGAGGGCAAGCTCGCGATCCCGACCAAGGACAAGGCGGGGTTCATCGTCAACCGGCTGCTCGTCCCCTACATGCTCGACGCGATCCGCGCGCTCGAAGAGGGCGTCGGCTCGATCAGCGAGATCGACGAGGCGATGAAGGCCGGCGCGGGTCACCCGATGGGTCCGCTGACGCTCGCCGACTTCGTCGGGCTGGACACGCTCGGCTCGATCTGCGACGTGCTGTTCGACGAGTTTCGCGAGCGGCGCTTCGCGCGCCCGCCGACGCTTCGCAAGATGCTCGCGGCAGGATGGTTCGGGCGCAAGTCGGGGATGGGCTTCTACGACTACGCGGGAGACGAGCCGCAGCAGAACGCGGCGCTGTAGAGGCGAGACCGAAGCGACTAACCTTCCAGGCATGAGCGACCTGTCGAGGCTGCGCGTCGCGGACTCCGATCGCGAGCAGCTGATCGACGAGCTGCGCGAGCACGCCGGCGCCGGGCGGCTCACCTCCGACGAGCTCGAGCAGCGGATCGGCGAGGCCTATGCCGCATCGACGCGCGCCGACCTCGACGCGCTACGCGCCGACCTTCCGGTCAGCTCGACGTCGGTCAAGCTGGCCCTGACCAAGCGCAAGGGGCAGCTGCGCCGCCGTCTGCTGCAGGAGACCGGCGGATCGCTCGGCGTCTCGATCCTCGCCGTCGGGATCTGGCTTGCCAGCGGGCCGAGCGGGAGCTTCTGGCCGGGGTGGGTGATCGGCGTGACGCTGCTGCCCGTCGTGCGCGACGCGTGGCACCTGTTCGGACCGGCGTCGGACCTCGACGTGGTCGAAGCGCGGCTGCAGGCGCGCCACGAACGCCATCTGTCCCGCGGGCGCCGCCGTCACAGGTATCGAGGGCTGCCCCGACCGTGAGCGACCTGAGCGGGGCCACCGCCCGCGCGCTCGCGGGTGGCCCCGAGCGCCATCGCGACAAGGCGCGCGAGCAGGGCAAGCTCGCCGTGCGCGAGCGGATCGCCCTGCTGCTCGACGACGGCAGCTTCTCTGAGGAGGGGCTGCTCGCCAACTGGCTCCAGGACGGGCTCGGCGCCGACGGCGTCGTGACCGGGGTCGGGACGATCGACGGACGCGCCGTCGCGCTGATGGCCAACGACCCGACCGTCAAGGCCGGCTCGTGGGGCCCGAAGACGGTCGAGAAGATCCTGCGGATCCAGGAGCGCGCGCTGAGCCTGCAGATCCCGATCGTCTATCTCGTCGACTCCGCCGGCGCGCGGATCACCGAGCAGGTCCAGATGTTCCCGGGCAGGCGCGGCGCGGGGCGGATCTTCCACAACCAGGTCAAGCTGTCGGGCGTCGTGCCGCAGGTGTGTGTGCTGTTCGGTCCCAGCGCGGCCGGCGGCGCATACATCCCCGCGTTCTGCGACGTCGTGATCATGCGCGAGGGCAACGCGTCGATGTACCTCGGCTCGCCGCGGATGGCCGAGATGGTGATCGGCGAGAAGGTCACGCTCGAGGAGATGGGCGGCGCGAAGATGCACACCGGCGTCTCCGG
>DASXIJ010000091.1:0-45121 GCA_036498045.1 Solirubrobacteraceae bacterium | reverse complement strand
ACGGACTCGGAGGTGAACAGGAATTCGTTGTCTGAGTACTCGGTCATGTTCGCGACGGTCGGCTCCAGGGTCGGCATCGGGACAGGGTCGGGCAAAAGCCGGGCAAGTCTAGGCGAACGCGCTCGCTCAGCGCGATCCCGCCCGCGCGCGGGCGTCACGCGCGCCTCGTCCTCGCTGCCCGCGCTCGACGAAGTCGACGATCAGCGGCACGCCGTCCATCCCGTAGCGCGAGCGCAGGCGGTTCTCGAGGAAGTACGCGTACTCGCGCGTCACGCGCGTACGCGAGTTGACCTGGATCGCAAAGCGCGGCGGACGCTGGCCGATCTGCGTCATGTAGATCAGCTTCAGGCGATGGCCGCTCGCACCGCGCCGCGTCCCGACCGGCGGCTGGCGCGCCTGGACGACCTCGGCGAGGAACCGGTTGAGCTCGGGCGTCGGGATCCTCGCCGACATCCGGTCGCCCAAGGCGATCGCCTCGGGCAGCAAGCGCCCGACGTGGCGCCCCGTCTTGGCGCTGGCCGTCAGCACGCGCGGACGCAGGCGCAGCTTCTCGGCGACCCGCGCGCGCTCGTGCAGCAGATCCTCCTCATCGCCCTCGTGCAGATCCCACTTGTTCAGCACGATCGCCGTCGCGCAGCCGGCCTTCATCGCAAGCTCGGCGATCCGAAGATCCTGCGCGGTCACCCCATCGCTCGCGTCGCAGACGACGAACGCGACGTCCGCGCGCTCGGCCGCGCGCTGCGAGCGCAGCGCCGTGTAGTACTCGACCGAGTCGGCGACCTTCGACTGGCGGCGCATCCCGGCGGTGTCGATCAGCGTCAGGCGCCGATCGCCGACGAGCAGCGGCATGTCGATCGCGTCGCGCGTCGTGCCCGCGACCTCGGAGACGATCACGCGGTCCTCGCCGAGGAACCGGTTCACGAGCGAGGACTTGCCGACGTTCGGGCGGCCGATCACGGCCAGGCGAATCGAGTCGTCCTCGAGGTCTTCGTCGCCGGCGGGAAGCAGGTCGACGATCCGGTCGAGTAGGTCGCCCGAGCCGAGCCCCTGCGCCGCTGAGACCGCGAGCGGCTCGCCCAGCCCGAGCCGATGGAACTCGGCGGCGAGCGGCATCTCGGCTGGCGAGTCGCACTTGTTGGCGACGACGATCGTCGGCAGCGGCAGACGACGCAGCAGATCGGCCAGCTCCTCGTCGCCCGGCCGCACGCCGCCGCGCGCGTCCACGACGAGCACTGCAACCTGCGCGTCGGCGAGGCCCGCGCGGGCCTGATCGCGAATCGAACCGGCGAGCGGATCCTCGTCGCGAAAGTCGACCCCGCCGGTGTCGATCAGCTTGAAGCGGCGCCCGTTCCAGTCGCAGTCGAACTGCTTGCGGTCGCGCGTCACGCCCGGGCGCTCGTGGACGACCGCCTCGCGCGACCCGGTGAGGCGGTTGATCAGCGAGGACTTCCCCACGTTGGGATATCCGACGACGGCGACGTTCACCTCGCCAGTATGCCCGGGACGCGACCGCTAGCCGGAGGACGACGTGCGCGCCAGCGCGACGATCCGCTCGACGACGGCGTCGACGTCGAGCCCCGTCGTGTCGAGCGTGACGGCCCCGTCGGCGGCGCGCAGCGGGCTGTGCTCGCGCGCGGCGTCGCGCGCGTCGCGCTCGCCCTGCTCGGCGAGCACCTGCGCGGGGTCGAGGTCGAGCTCGGCGGCCCGGCGGGCCGCGCGCTCGTGCGGGCTCGCGGTCAGAAAGACCTTCAGCTGCGCGTCGGGCGCGACGACCGTGCCAATGTCGCGTCCCTCCGCGACCCAGTCGCCGTCGGCGAGGATCGCGCGCTGCTTGGAGACGAGCGCCGCCCGCACGCCGGGATCGCTGGCTACGCGCGAGGCGGCCTGGGCCACGGCGGCGGTGCGGATCTGCTCGCTGACGTCGCGGCCGTTGAGCAGCGTGCGACCGTCCGTCAGCTCGATCCGCGCCGCCCGCGCGAGCTCGGCCGGGTCGCGGGCGGGCGCGCTCAGCGCCAGCAGCCCGACGCAGCGGTACATCGCGCCGCTGTCGAGATACGTGAAGCCGAGCTCGCGCGCGACGCCGCGCGCGACGGTCGACTTGCCCGCCCCGGCCGGCCCGTCGATCGCTACGAGCAAAGCGTTGCCAGGTCCTCGACGAAGCCCGGATAGGAGACCGTCGCGGCCTCCATCCCGATCACCTCGACGCCCTCGCGCGAGGCGAGCCCCGCAACGGCGCCGAGCATTGCCATCCGGTGGTCGCCGCGCGCGTCGATCGATCCGCCGCGCAGTCCGCCCGTGCCGCGCACGGCAAAGCCGTCGTCGGTCGCCTCGATCTCCGCTCCCAGCCCGCGAAGGCCCTCGACGACGCCCGCGATCCTGTCTGACTCCTTGACGCGCAGCTCGTGCGCCCCGCGGACGATCGTCTCGCCCTCGGCAAAGCAGCCGAGCAGCGCGACCAGCGGCAGCTCGTCGATCGCCAGGGGCACCTCGTCGGCCTCGACGACCGTGCCCTCGAGCACGCCATGGGCGACGTCGAGGTCGCTGACGGGCTCGCGCGGCGAGAGCTCGCCTGTCTCCTCCTCGAGGTCGCCGATCACGATCCCCTGCATCCGTCTGACGATCCGCAGAAAGCCGGTGCGCGTCCAGTTGACGCCGACGTCGCCGATCAGCAGCCGCGAGCGGGGCACGAGCACCCCGGCGGCGACGAGGAACGCCGCCGAGCTCGGATCGCCGGGGACCCGCACGCTGTCGAGCAGCAGCTCGTCGGCGTTGACCACGGTCACGTGGCGCCCGTTGCGGTGGACGGCGACGTTCGCGTTCAGCAGCAGCCGCTCGGTGTGGTCGCGGCTGCGCGCCGGCTCGCCGACGGTCGTGGCGCCGTCCGCGGCCAGCGCGGCAAGCAGCACGCATGACTTCACCTGAGCGCTGGCCACGGCGAGCTCGTATGAGATCGCACGCAGATGGGCCCCGTGCACGGTCATCGGGGGAAACCGCCCCTCGCGGGCGCTCACCTCGGCGCCCATCAGGCGCAGCGGCTCGGCGATCCGGTCGATCGGCCGCCGCCGGATCGACGCGTCTCCATCGAGCATGAACGACGAGCCCTCCTGGGCCGCGAGCCACCCCGGCAGCAGGCGCAGCAGCGTGCCGGCGTTGCCGACGTCGATCGGGCCATCCGCTTCGCGTGCCTCGCGCAGACCGGTTCCGCGCACGACCACGGCCCCGTCGTCACGCAGCTCGACCAGCGCCCCGAGCGCCTGGACGGCGGCGAGCGTGGAGTCGGTGTCGGCGGCGTGCAGGTAGCGCTCGATCCGCACCGGCTCGGAGGCCATCGCCGCGAGCAGTGCCGCACGATGCGAGATCGACTTGTCCGGCGGAGCGCGCAGCTCGCCGCTCAGCCCAACGGCGGGCTCGAAGCGGATCTTCATCGGTCCATCATCGCGCGCCGGCGCCCGGGATGGGGCTCGGATCGCGGGCGCTCACGCCTGCGCCACCGGGAAGCCGAGCCCCGCGATCAGCTCGCTCGCGCGGGTGGCGTCGTCGTCGCCGGCGAGCCATACCGAGACAACCCCCTGGCGGTTGTCGTGCGACGGCGCGAGCGCGAGATCGCGGATGTTCACCCCGGCGCCGCCAAGCGCGAGCGCGATCTGCGCGATCACTCCAGGGCGGTTCGGCACCGACACGCGCAGCTCGGCGACCGCGCCGCCGGTGAGCCCCGCGCCGAGCAGGCGCTCGCGCTCGACGCGCGCGGCGTCGTTCCACTCGGTCACCGCCGCCGCGTCGGCGGCGGCCAGCGCAGTTCGCACCTGCGCGACCCGCGCCGACAGCTCGTCGATCGCGTCGAGCAGCGCGTCGCGGTTGGAGATGTAGATGTCCGTCCAGATCGCGCTGTTGGCTCCCGCGATCCGCGTGACGTCGCGGAAGCTCGGCCCGACCGCCGGCACCCGCCCGTCGGCGCCCTCCCCGAGCGCGGTCGCGGCCTGGGCGACGAGCACGTTCGCGAGCACGTGCGGCAGGTGCGAGACGACCGCCAGGAGGCGGTCGTGCGTCTCGGCCTCGATCGCGGTCGGCTGCGCGCCGATCGCCGTCAGCAGGCGGTGCAGGCGCTCATACAGGACCCCGGACGTGCTTGCCGCCGGCGTCAGGTACCAGACGGCGCCGTCGAACAGGTCCTCCCGCGCGTGCTCCACCCCGGCCGTCTCGGCGCCGGCGAGCGGATGGCCACCGACGAAGCGCTCGTCGACGCTCGCGTCGGCGAGCACGCGCTTGGTCGAGCCCACGTCCGTGACGACGCACCCGGCGGGCGCCGCTTGCAGCGCCTCGCGCACCGTCGCCGCGAGCGCGCCGACCGGCGTCGCGACGAACACGACGTCCGCGGCGGCGACCGCGTCGGCTACGCCGTCGGCGGCGCGGTCGATCGCGCCGAGCTGCAGCGCACGCGCGAGCACGCGCTCGTCGGCGTCGTAGCCGCTGACCTGCGCTTCGGTGCGCCGCCCGACCGCCAGGCCGATCGAGCCGCCGATCAGCCCGACGCCGAGGACAGCGATCCGCATCCGATCAGCGCTGCGCCGAGCGCGCCCGGGTGGCTTTGCGGTCGCGGACGGACGCTGCCAAGCCCTCCAGCACCTCGACGGTCGTCTCCCACCCAACGCACCCGTCGGTGATCGACTGGCCGTAGCACAGGTCGGCGCCGGGGCGCAGGTCCTGTCGGCCGGCGACGAGGAACGACTCGAGCATCACGCCGACGATCGCGTCGTTGCCGGCGGCGACCTGGCTGCCCACGTCCGCAGCGACGGCGGGCTGTCGCTCGGGCTCCTTGGCGCTGTTGTCGTGGCTGAGGTCGATCATCACCCGCCGCGGAAGCCGCGCGGTCTCGAGCAGACCGAGCGCCGCCGCGACGCTTGCCGCCTCGTAGTTGGGCTGCCCTTTGCCCCCGCGCAGAATGATGTGACAGTCGGCGTTCCCCCGCGTGTAGAGGATCGCAGGCGAGCCGTTCGGATCGATCCCGGCGAAGGCGTGCGGCGCGGCGGCGGCGCGCACCGCGTCGACGGCCACCTGCACGTTGCCGTCGGTGCGATTCTTGAAGCCGACGGGCATCGAGAGGCCGGAGCCCAACTGCCGGTGGATCTGGCTCTCGGTCGTACGCGCTCCGATCGCGCCCCACGAGACCGCGTCGGCGATGTACTGTGGCGTGATCGGGTCGAGGAACTCGCAGCCGACCGGAAGCCCGCTGTCGAGCACGCCCAGCAACACGCGCCGCGCGAGGTGCAGGCCGGCGTTGACGTCGCCCGAGCCATCGAGGTGTGGGTCGTTGATCAGGCCCTTCCAGCCCGTCGTCGTGCGGGGCTTCTCGAAGTAGACCCGCATCGCGATCAGCAGCTCGCCGCTCAGATCGCGCGCGAGCCGCGCGAGCCGCGTCGCGTAGTCGAGCGTCGCGTCGGGATCGTGCACGCTGCACGGTCCGACCACGGCGAGCAACCGCTCGTCGGCGCCGTCG
The DNA here is from genome assembly GCA_036498045.1 of Solirubrobacteraceae bacterium. Taxonomy (GTDB): domain Bacteria; phylum Actinomycetota; class Thermoleophilia; order Solirubrobacterales; family Solirubrobacteraceae; genus Palsa-744. Next base: position 39,627 of record DASXIJ010000091.1, on the reverse strand, counting down.
AGGACAGCCTGAACCTCGCGGCGGCCGCGGATCACGACGTCCGCCTGCTCGCCGCGCAGGGGCAGCGCCTCGAGCAGCGCGTCGGGCGCGAGCAGCGGGACGACCCGCTCGATCCGCCTGTCTCGGACGTAGTCGGCCGGGCGCAGCTCGGCGCCGGGTAGCTCGGCACCGGATAGATCACGCAAGAGCCGCCTCCTTGACCGCGAGCGCTTTTCCGGCAAGCGCCGCCGCGTCCTCGACCGCGCGCGCGTACTGCGCGAAGTCGTCCGCCCGTAGCGACTGCGGCCCGTCGCAGATCGCCTCGTCCGGGTTGGGGTGAACCTCGACGATGATCCCGTCGGCGCCCACGGCGGCGGCCGCGACAGACAGCGGCAGGACCAGATCGCGCCGGCCGGCTGCATGGCTCGGATCGACGATCACGGGCAGGTGCGAGCGCTCCTTGAGCACCGGCACCGCCATCAGGTCGAGCGTGAAGCGGTAGGCGGTCTCGAACGTGCGGATCCCGCGCTCGCAGAGGATCACGTTGGGGTTGCCTTCGCTGAGGATGTACTCGGCCGCCATCAGCAGCTCATCGAGCGTCGCTGACAGCCCGCGCTTGAGCAGCGCCGGGCGTCGCGAGCGACCGATCTCGGCCAGCATCGGGTAGTTCTGCATGTTGCGCGCGCCGATCTGCACGATGTCGGCGACCTCGAGCACCTCATCGACGTCGCGCATGTCCGTCAGCTCGGTGACGATCGGCAGGCCCGTCTCCGACTTCGCCTCGCCGAGCAGCCGCAGACCCTCCCGGCCGAGCCCCTGGAAGGCATATGGGGAGGTGCGTGGCTTGTACGCGCCTCCGCGCAGGAAGGACCCGCCGGCGTCTCGCACGACCCGCGCAGTGGCGAGCATCTGCTCGCGCGACTCCACCGCGCAGGGCCCGGCGATCAGGGTGAAGCTGTCGCCTCCGACCTTGCGACCGTCGACCTCGAGCACGGTCCGCTCTCCATCTGTGATCTGAGCGGACGCGAGCTTGTACGGGGGCCCGACCCCCTCCTCTGTCCCGGTCTCGTTCATCACGATCATCATCGACTCATCCTTTCAACCTGCCCGAAATCCTATGTTCTGGGAAGCGCGTCGCCGGCGGCGCCGGCGTGCTGCGCGTGGCCGCGTGACCTCCCGATCTGCGTCGGCAGACGCTGGCGAGAGAGGAGGGCTGTCGCCCTCGTGAAAGGCGCTCGGCCCCCGGCGTCGGGGACCCGATGCGGCCGGTCGGGCCCGCTCACGCACGGGCCCAGGCCGAAGCGCCTAGCTAAATCGCCAGGCGGCGGGATACGACCACGCGAAGCTCCCGAGCGAGCTGCCCGGAGCGGTGCGGCTGGATGCGGTTGCGAGCACGAGCATGGTCGTCGTTGGAACGTTGTAGCAAGTTCACAGCGACTCGGCAAGCGCGTCCAAGAACCGTGCGTTCTCCTCCGGCGTCCCGTAGGTGACGCGCAGCGCCCCCGGCTCGCCGAGCGCGCTGCCGCCCCGCACGAGCACGCCGCGCTCGCGTAGCGCCGTCATCACGGCCCCCTCCTCTTGCTCGCCGACTTGTCCGCGCTCGCCGACGCGAAACCAGCAGAAGTTCGCCTGCGACTCGGCCGGTGCCAGCCCGAGAGCCCGCAGGCGCTCGTCGACGGAGATCCGCTCGGCGACGTTGCGCGCGACGCGATCGATCACCTCGTCCTGGTGTGCGAGCGCCTCGACCGCCGCGGCCTGCGCGAGCGCGTTGCAGAAGAACGGCTGTCGTACCTGGTCGAGCGCGCGCGGCAGCTGGTCTGAGCCGCACAGTGCGAAGCCGACGCGCAGCCCACAAAGTCCGTGGACCTTCGAGAAGGTCCTCAGCAGCGCCAGGTTCGGGTGCCGATCGAGCAGGTCGAGCGACGCGTCGGGGTCCTCGAGCAGGTTGAACTCGCAGTAGGCCTCGTCGACGATCACGCACACGTGTGGTGGCACCTCGTCGAGGAAATCGGCGATCTCGCTCAGCGGGATCGCGGTGCTCGTCGGGTTGTTCGGGTTGCAGACCAGCGCGAGCCTCGTGGCGACGGTGATCTCGCGAAGCATCGCCGGCAGGTCGTGGCGATCATCCTCGTCGAGCGCGACCTCGATCGCGCGCGCGCCCGAGGCGGCGCCGAGGTGCGGGTAGATCGAGAACGACGGCCACGCGTAGACGAGCTCGGCCCCAGGCTCGAGCAGCGCCTCGCCGGCGGCCAGCAGGATGTCGCACGAGCCGTTGCCGATCGCGATCCGCGATTGCGCGACGCCGTAGCGATCGCTCAGCGTGCGGCGCAGCTGCGAGTTGGACGGGTCCGGATAGCGGTTGAGCTCACCGAGCGCGCGTGAGATCGCCTCGCGCACGGCCGGCAGCGGCGGGTAGGGCGACTCGTTGCTGGCCAGGCGTACGGGCGGCGCCTGCGCGGCGTAGCCGCCCGCGACCGGATAGCTGGGTAGGCGCGCAACGCGCGCTGAGAACTCGAGCGCCACGCGCCTATTGTGCCGCTTGCAGGTCGGCGCGCAGGGCGCGCGCCTCGCCGAGGTAGACGTGCTGGGCCACGTGACCCTCGTCGGCGTAGTAGTGGATCAGCACACGGATCACGCGGGGGAGCGCACCGGGGACGTCGAGCTCGCGCGCGCACAGCAACGGCACCGAGTCGAACCCCAGAGCCCGCGCGGCGACCGCCGGGAACTCGGCGGTTAAGTCGCTCGTCGCGGTGAAGATGCAGCTGACGACATCCGCCGGCGCGAGCTCGTTGCGCTCGACCAGCGCGCGCATCAGCGTCGTCGTGGCATCGAGGATCTGCTGCGCCTCGTCGCGCTCGACGCTGATCGCTCCGCGAACGGCAAACAGTCGCATGCGCGGCGATTGTGGCAGAGCGGGCCCGCGACGGCCGTGCGTGCCTCGACGGCGGTGGCCGCGTGTGCCGGACGGCTCAGAGCGATCGCAGGAGCTCGAGCTCGCGCCCGCGCAGGCGCCGGTGCTCACCCGCGGCCAGCCCGTCGAGCGCGAGCGGGCCGAAGCGCTCGCGGCGCAGCTCGACCACAGGATGGCCGACGGCCGCGCACATCCTGCGAACCTGGCGGTTGCGTCCCTCGTGGATCGTCAGCTCGAGCTCGTGCGGCCCGAGCATGCGCACGCGTGCCGGGGCGGTCGGCCCATCGTCGAGCAGGACGCCCGCGCGCAACCGCCGCACGGCCTCGCGGGTGAGCGATCCTCCGCCGACGCGCGCGCGGTAGGTCTTCGGCACTTCGTGCCGCGGATGGGTCAGGCGCGCGGCGAGCTCGCCGTCGTTGCTCAGCAGGATCAGGCCGCTGGTGTCGGCGTCGAGGCGCCCGACCGGGTACAGCCGTCCGCGGTCGGCCGGCACGAGGTCGAGGACGGTCTTTCGCCCGTGCGTGTCGCGAGCGGTCGAGACGACCCCGACGGGCTTGTTCAGCGCGTAGGTCACCCGGGGCTCGGGCCCGTCCAGCACGCGCCCGTCGACGCTCACGCGCGAGCGCTCGTCCACCTCGCGTGCCGGGTCTGCGACGGGCTCGCCGTCGACGCTGACCCGTCCGTCGGCGATGATCGCCTCGGCCGCCCGGCGCGAGGCGACGCCCGCGTGTGCGAGGTACTTGACCAGGCGCATCAGCGTGGCTCCGGCAAGCTGCCCATCGGCTGCAACCATAGACACGCCGCAACGGTCCGCGACCGATCGCGCTCGGTGCGCGCCGCACCACGCCGATCAAGCCGCCGGAGGCCGAACACGATGGACCTGCAACTCCTCGAGGACACGCTAGCCGCACACGGTGAGCCGCGCTTTCGCGCGCGCCAGGTCTGGGCGTGGGCGGCGCGTGGAGCAGGCGGGTATGAGCAGATGACCGATCTGCCTGCGGCGCTGCGCGAGCGCCTCGCGAACGAGCTGCCGTTCTCGAGCCTGACCCTGCGCGACGAGGCGCGAGCAAGCGACGGAACGGTCAAGGCGCTGTTCGACACCGCTGACGGGCGTGCGCTGGAGGCGGTGCTGATGCGCTACCGCGACGGACGCCGCTCGATCTGCCTCTCCTCGCAGTCGGGCTGCCCGCTGACCTGCACGTTCTGCGCGACCGGCCAGATGCGCTTCGCCCGCAACCTGAGCGCCGGGGAGATCGTCGATCAGGCGTTGCATTTCCGCCGCCTGGAGGGCGATGCCACGCCGATCAGCAACTGCGTGTTCATGGGCATGGGCGAGCCGATGCTCAACCTCGACAATGTCCTCGCTGCGTGCGAGCGGCTCCCCGACCTCGGGATCGGCCACCGCCACATCGCGATCTCGACCGTCGGCTGGATACCCGGGATCGAGCAGCTCGCCGAGCAGCGGATGCCGCTGCGCCTGGCGCTCTCGCTGCACGCGGCCGACGAAGCGCTGCGCTCGGAGTTGATGCCGGTCAACGAGCGCTATCCGCTCAGCGATGTGATCGAGGCCTGCCGGTCGTTCTACGAGCGAAAGCGCCGCCGCGTGTTCGTCGAGTACGTCATGTTGCGAGCGGTCAACGACCGCTACGAGCAGGCGCTCGCGCTCGCGCGCCTGCTTGCAGGGGACCGGTCGGGCGAGCGCTCGATCTTCAAGGTCAACCTGATCCCCTACAACCCGACCGACTCGCCGTACGAAGGCTCGACGCGCGGATCGATCGCCGCATTCCGCGACGCGTTGCTGGCGCGCGGGATTCCCGCCACTGTGCGGCTCACGCGAGGGCGCGACATCGACGCCGCGTGCGGTCAGCTCGCGGCGAACGCCCGTTAGATCGCGCTCCGAGCTCGCGGCACACACGACAGCCCCACGCGACCGTCTGATCGCTACTGCGCGGCACACGACAGCCCCACGCGACCGTCTGATCGCCACTGCGCGACGGCGCCGGACAAGAGCGCGACGAAGCGCACACACGGCGCACCGCGACCGTGGTACGGTCGCAGGTGCTTGTGAGAAGCGGCACGAAGCGTGTCTGCGGGGGCAGCTGGCCCGGTGTCTCGGGCCGACCCCGATCGCGCTCGCATCCTCGGTGCCGCGGTGTGAACAACTGCGCTGGGAGGCGATCCAGATGAGCACCACTCCAATTGACGAAGCCAAGCTCGAAGCGTTCATGGGCCAGGCTGTGACGGACATGGGCGCGATCATCAGCGCGCCGCTGATGTTGATCGGCGAGAAGCTCGGGCTCTACAGGGCGATGGCGGGCGCGGGCCCGCTGACCGCGCAGGAGGTGGCCGAGCGCTCGGGCGCGGCCGAGCGTTACGTGCGCGAGTGGCTCGGCAACCAGGCCGCCGGCGGGTACGTCGAATACGACCCGGCGAGCGACCGCTACACGCTGCCCGACGAGCATGCGCTGGCGCTGGCCGACGAAGACAGCCCGTTCTACATCCTCGGCGTGTACGACTCGGTCGCGTCGCTGTACGCCGACGAAGATCAGATCCTCGAGGCCTTCCGCAGCGGCGATGGAATGGGCTGGCACGAGCACGACGAGCGCCTGTTCCGCGGCACCGAGCGGTTCTTCCGCCCCGGGTACAAGGCGCACCTGGTCGCCGAGTGGATCCCGGCCCTCGACGGAGTTCAGGAGAAGCTCGAACGTGGCGGCAAGGTCGCCGACATCGGCTGCGGGCACGGCGCGTCGACGATCATCATGGCCGAAGCGTTCCCCAACAGCGAGTTCTTCGGCTTCGACTACCACGACGCGTCGATCGCGCGGGCACGCGAAGCGGCCGAGCGCGCGGGGGTCGCCGACCGGATCACCTTCGCCGTCGCCTCCGCGAAGGATTACCCGGGCGAGGGTTATGACCTCGTCACCGTGTTCGACTGCCTCCACGACATGGGCGACCCGGCCGGAGCTTCGGCGCACATCCGCGACACGCTCGCCGACGACGGCACGTGGATGATCGTCGAGCCGTTCGCAGGAGACTCGGTCGAGGAGAACCTCAACCCCGTCGGGCGCGTCTTCTACGGCGCCTCCACGGTGATCTGCACGCCGGCGTCGCTCGACCAGGAGGTCGGCCTTGCGCTCGGCGCCCAGGCCGGCGAGGCTCGGCTGGCCGAGGTCATCAAAGAAGGCGGCTTCAGCACCGTGCGGCGGGCGACCGAGACGCCGTTCAACCTGATTCTCGAAGCGAAGCCGTAGGCCGAGCGGCCCACAGCTCTAAAGAGGAGTGACCGAGAGGGGCAGGTAGGCCAAGCGGGTCAAGGACGCAGGGAGCGTGGTGTGCAAATAGCACGCGAGCGACCGAGGACGCCGAGCCCGCGCCGGCATACGTGCCTCTCAGCTGGCCCGCGCCTCGCCGGCGCGCAAGAGCCGCTCGCGCAGCTCGGCCTGCTCCTCGGGCGTCGGGTCCCACTGTGCGACGTCGGGTAGCTCGTCGAGCGAGCGCAGGCCGAACAGCTTGAGGAACTGCGTCGTCGTGCGATAGACGACCGCGCCGAACTGCGAGTGTCCGGCCTCGTCGATCAGCCCGCGGTCGAGCAGGGTGGCGACGGCCGAATCGGCGCTGACGCCGCGAATCCTCGCGATCTCGGGTCGAGACACGGGCTGCAGGTAGGCGACGATCGCTAGCGTCTCCGCCTGGGCCGGGGTCAGGGTCGCCAAACGCGGGCGGCTGAGCAGGCGTCGCGCTGCGTCCTCGCTGTCAGGGTCGCTGGCGAACGTCCATCCGCCGGCGAGCTCGCGCAGGACGATGCCCGACCGTCCTGGCGCGTGGCGCTCGGCGAGCAGCGCGAGCGCGGCCTCCACAGCCTCGTCCCCGGTCTCGCTCGCGTGGGCGAGCTCGTCGACGCTGACCGGGTCGCTAGAGAGGAACAGCAGCGCCTCGACCGTTCGCGCCACGCGCGAGACGTCGGCGGAGGCCTCGCTCACCCTGCCAGCCTCGTTGCGGTGACGCCCGCGACATCCACCTGGCTCGCGCCGTCCGCGCTGGCGCCCGCGGCGGCCAGCGAAATCCCGCCGGCGGCCCGGCCAGGGGGCCTGCGTACGTCGATCTCGCCAAAGCTCTCGCCCTGCTCCCAGTCGGCCTCGCCGCGCTTGTACAGCTCGAGCAGCGCGAACAGCGTCACGGCTACGGTCATCCGGTCGGCGCCGCGGACCGCGTCGTCGAAGCTGAACGAGCCGCGCCGCAGGAGGTCTCGCAGCACCGCGAGGCGCTCGGACACGGCGACGCGGGGCATCGACACATGGCGCACGCTGATCTCTGGCGGCATCGTCAGCAGGCGCCCGATCGCGGCGCCGAGCGCGTCCGGCTCCTCCGACCCGGCGGCCGGCGGCAGCAGCGTCCGCCGCAGGCCCGCGGGCAACGGCGCCTCGCGGAAGCGATGACCGTGCTCGCGTTCGAGCAGGCCGCCGAGGTGGCCTGCCGCGGCGCGGTAGCGACGCGCGTCGAGCATCCGCGCGAGCAGCTCCTCCGCGGCCTCCTCGGGCTCGATGTCGAGCTCCTCGTCCTCGGAGCCGAGCAGCATCAGACGCGACTTCAGCTCGAGCAGCGCGGCGATCAGGACGATGAACTCGGTCGCGCTCTCGAGATCGAGCTCGCCGCGCGACTCGAGGTGGTCGAGGTAGGCGAGCACGACGTCCGCGAGCGATAGCTCGAGCAGGTCGATCTCTTCGCGCAGGACGAGCGTCAGCAGCAGGTCGAACGGACCGGTGAACAGGTCGAGGTCGAGCTCGAGGTCGACGCTCATCGTGTCACCGTACTGAGCGCTCCCGACGGGGCGCGCCGACGCCCATCCGGTCGCGCACGTCGGCGAGCGTGTCGGCGGCGATCGCCGAGGCGCGCCCGGCGCCGTCGGCGAGGACCGCCTCGAGCGCCTGCTCGTCGCGGCGCAGCGCCTCGTAGCGCTCGCGCACCGGCGCGAGGTACTCGACGACCGCGGCGGCGACGGCTCCCTTCAGCTCGCCGTAGCGCGCGGCGGCGAGCTCGGATTCGATCGCGTCCGGCTCCACGCCGCGCACCGCGGCGAGGATCTCGATCAGGTTGCTCACCCCGGGCTTCTGCGGATCGCGCCGCACGTCCGAGCCGGAGTCGGTGACCGCGCTCTTGAGCTTCTTCTCGATCGCCTTTGGCTCATCGAGCACATACACCGTCCCAAGCTCCGAGCCACCGGTTGTGGACATCTTGCGCGTGGGGTCCTGCAGGTCCATGATCCGCGCGCCGACCGGCGGGATCCGATGCTCGGGCACGACGAGCACCTCCTCGCCGTCGCCAAAGCGCGCGTTGAAGCGCCTGGCGACGTCGCGCATCAGCTCGAGGTGCTCGCGCTGGTCCTCGCCGACGGGCACCTCGTCGGCGCGGTAGGCGAGAACGTCGGCGGCCTGCAGGACGGGGTAGAACAGCAGCCCGGCCGAGACAAGCTCGCGCTGGGCGATCGACTTGTCGCGGAACTGGTGCATCCGCTGCAGGCGCCCGAGCTCGGTGACGCTCGAAAGCAGCCACGTGAGCTCGGTGTGCTCGTGCACGTCGCTCTGGCGGAACAGGATGCTGCGGGCGGGGTCAAGCCCGGCTGCGAGCAGGATCGCGAGCGTGTCGTACAGGCGCTCGCGCAGTTCGCCCGGCTCGTAGGAGACGGTGATCGCGTGCAGGTCGACGATGCAGAAGATCCCTTCGCCACGCTCCTGGCTCGAGACGTACTGGGCGATCGCGCCGATGTAGTTGCCCAGGTGCTTGCGCCCGGTGGGCTGGATGCCGGAGAAGATGCGCACGGAGGCTGATTCTCGCTGGCCCGGCCGGGTTCCTGCGGTCAGCGTCGCCGCTGCGACGGATCGGTCAGCCACGGCGGGTCCCAGCCGGTGTCCGCCTGGTTGACGTTCGTCCCGGGCGCGACGATCTCGTCGATCCTGTCGAGCACGTCGCCGGGGAGCGTCGGGCGCTCGAGCACCGACAGCTGGCTCTCGAGCTGCTCCATCGTCCGCGGCCCGATGATCGCGGCGGTGACCGCCGGGTGCGAGGTGACGAAGCGCAGCGACATCTCGATCAGCGGCATGCCGGCCTGCTCGGCCACCTCGCCGAGCGCATGGGCGGCCTCGAGCTTGGCCTGGTTGCCGGGGATCGACATGTCATAGCGGGAGGGAATCATCTGCGCGCGCCGGCTCGAGCCCGGCGACTCGCCGTCCTTGGAGTAGCGCCCCGACAGCCAGCCGCCCGCGAGCGGGCTCCACGGGATCACGCCCATGCCGTACTGCTCGCAGGCGGGCAGCACGTCGCGCTCGATCGCGCGGATCAGGATCGAGTACGGCGGCTGCTCGCAGACGAAGCGCTCCCGCCCGCGCTGCTCGGCGACCCACTGCGCCTGGACGATCTGCCACGCGGGGAACGTCGACGAGCCGATCGCGCGCACCTTGCCGGCCGCGACGAGGTCGCTGAGCGCGCCGAGCGTCTGGTCGATGTCCGTGTCGGGCTCGGGGCGGTGGATCTGATAGAGGTCGATCCAGTCGGTCTTCAGCCGCCGCAGGCTGTCCTCGACCTCTTTGACCAGCCAGCGGCGGGAGTTGCCGAACGCGTTGGGGTCGGTGTTGTGCATCCTGCCGTGGGCCTTGGTCGCGAGCACGACCGAGTCGCGGCGCCCCCCGGCGAGCGCCTTGCCGACGATCTCCTCGGACTCGCCGCGCGAGTAGACGTCCGCGGTGTCGATGAAGTTGATGCCCGCGTCGAGCGCGGCGTGGATGATCGCGATCGAGTCGTCGTGGTCGCGATTGCCCCACGCGCCGAACATCATCGCGCCGAGGCAGAGCGGGCTGACGCTGAGGCCGGTCGCGCCGAGTTTGCGGTGCTCCATCAGCCGGTGGCCTCGACGAGCGTCTCGCGAATCACGGGCCGCTTGGCGGCGGCGACCTCGTCGAGCCGCCGCACGGGCGTCGTGTACGGCGCGCTGAGGGCGATCTCGGGGTCTTCGGCGGCCTCGGCGAGGATCGCGGCGATCGCGTCGGCGAACGCGTCGAGCGTCTGGATGGTCTCGGTCTCGGTCGGCTCGACCATCAGCGCCTCCTCGACGAGCAGCGGGAAGTAGACGGTCGGCGGGTGAAAGCCGTAGTCGAGCAGCCGCTTGGCGAGATCGAGCGTCTTGATCTTCAGCTCGCGCTTCATCGGCCCGCCGGACAGCACGAACTCGTGCATGCACAGCTGGCCGTAGGCGAGCGGTAGGTAGTCGGCGACCGTGCCCCCGCCCGGCAGCGGATGCGCGCGCAGGCGTGCGAGCAGGTAGTTGGCGTTGAGCACGGCGACCTCGGAAGCGTCCTTCAGCCCGTCGGCGCCGAGCGAGCGGATGTAGGCGTAGGAGCGCACGAAGCAGCCGTAGTTGCCGTGGAAGCCGCGCAGGCGCCCGATCGACTTCGGCCGCTCGTAGTCGAGGGCGAACGTCGGCGCGTCGGCGGAAGAGCCGTCCTCGCGCACGACCACGGGCACCGGCAGGTACGGTGCCACGCGGTCTGAGACGGCGATCGGCCCCGAGCCGGGCCCGCCGCCGCCGTGGGGTTGCGTGAACGACTTGTGCAGGTTGAAATGGACGATGTCAAAGCCCATGTCGCCCGGACGAGATAGGCCCATGACGGCGTTCAGGTTGGCGCCGTCGTAGTACAGCGTCGCGCCGACGCCGTGCACGATCCGCGCGATCTCGGTGATGTTCGGGTCGAACAAACCGAGCGTGTTTGGGTTGGTCAACATCAGGCACGCGACGTCGTCATCGGCCTTCGCGCGCAGGTCGTCGAGGTCGATCCCGCCGTCGGCGTTGGTCGCGAGCTTGACGACCTGCAGGCCGGCCATCGTCACCGTCGCCGGGTTGGTGCCGTGCGCGGTGTCGGGCGTGAGGACCTTGCGCCGCGTCTCGCCGCGGTCCTCGTGATAGGCGCGGGTCAGCAGGACGCCCGCGAGCTCGCCGTGCGAGCCCGCCGACGGCTGCAGCGAGACGTGCTCGAGCCCGGCCACCTCGGCGAGCGCCTGCTGCAGGTTGAACATCAGCTCGAGCGCGCCCTGTGCGTGCTCGTCGTCCTGCAGCGGGTGCAGCCGCGCGTGCCCCGGCAGTGCGGCGACGCGCTCGTGCAGGCGCGGGTTGTGCTTCATCGTGCAGGACCCGAGCGGGTAGAAGCCCGAGTCGAGGTCGAAGTTGCGCTTGGAGATGCCGACGTAGTGACGGACTATCTCGGGCTCTGACACCTCGGGCAGCCGCGCCGGCGCGCCGCGACGAAAGCGCGCGGGCAGCAGCTCTTCGGCGTCGACCGCCGGCACGTCGCGCGTCGGGCAGACGAACGCGCGCCGGCCGCGCGCGCCCTTCTGGAAGATCGTGCGCGCGCGCTCGCGCTGCAGTGGGCTCGCGGCGCTGCCATGCGTCGGCGGCGCGCTCAGCCCGTGGTGGGGGTGGTGGCCGTCGATCCCCGGGTCGGCGTGCAGGTGGTTCTCGTCGATCGCGCTCACGCCGCCACCGCCTCTCCTGCCGGCTGCTGGTCGCTCGCCGCGACCGCCGCGGCAAGCGTGTCGACCAGCCGGTCGATGTCCTCGCGCGAGCGCCGCTCGGTGATCGCGACGAGCAGCACTCCGCGGTCGGCCTCGCGGCCGCTGAGCGCGTGCACGTCGACGCCCGGATTGACCCCGCTTGCCGCGCAGCGACGCCGCACCTCGGCGACGTCGGCGTCGAGTCGTAGCGCGAACTCGCGCACGACCGGCTGCTCGTGGAGCTTGTGTACGCCGTCGAGCGCGGCGAGTCGCTCGCGCGCGTAGTGGGTGCGGGCGAGCAGCAGCTCGCCGAGCTCGACGATTCCCTCGCGCCCGAGCCACGACAGATAGACGACGCCGGCCAGCGCGTTGAGCGCCTGCGCGGTGCAGATGTTCGACGTCGCTTTCTCGCGACGGATGTGCTGCTCGCGCGTCTGCAGCGTCAGGACGAATCCGCGGCGTCCGTCGACATCGACCGTCTCGCCGGCGATCCGCCCTGGCATCCGCCGCAGGTACTGCTCGCGCGCGGCGAAGAACCCGAACGATGGGCCGCCGAAGTCGAGGCGGTTGCCGAGCGGCTGCCCCTCGCCGACGGCGACGTCGACGCCGCATTCGCCCGGCGACGCGAGGATCCCCAGCGCGATCGGGTCGGCCTGGGCGATCACGACCGGGGCGGCGGCGCCGACCGGGCCATCCCCGTCGCCGGGCGACTTGGCGGCGGCGCTCAGGGCGGCGGCGTCCTCGACCACGCCATAGAAGTTCGGTTGGGCGAAGATCGCCGCGCTCGTCTCGCCGTCGATCGCGCGCGCCCACGCGTCGAGATCGGTGACGCCGCCCGCGGAGCCGCTGACGAGCGGCACCTCGGCGACCTCCATGCCGTAGCCGTGGGCGAGCGTGCGCAGCGTCTGCAGCGTGTGTGGATGCAGCCCCGCGCTCACGACGATCCGCGAGCGGCCGTTGTGCAGCTTTGCCATGTATGCCGCCGCGCCGACCGCTGACGGGCCCTCGTAGGTCGACGCGTTGGACGCGGGCAGCCCGGTCAGCTCGCTGATCGCGGTCTGGTACTCGAACATCACCTGCAGGCCGCCCTGGGAGATCTCGGGCTGGTAGGGCGTGTACGGCGTCAGGAACTCCGAGCGCTCGGTGAGCATGTCGACGATCGCGGGCACATAGTGGTCGTACATGCCGGCGCCGAGGAAGCTCAGCTCATCTTCGACGCTCGTGTTGCGGGCCGCGAGCTGCGAGAGGTGCGCGAACACGTCCTGCTCGGTCTGGCCGGCGGGCAGCCGCAGGCCGCGCCCGAGGCGGACGTCCTCGGGGATCTGGCGGTCGAAGATCTCCTGGACGGAGCCGACGCCGATCGCGTCGAGCATCGCCGCGAGATCCGCTGGTGTGATGGCGGTATAGCGACTCAAGGTGGCTTTTAGTCAGCCTAGCCGCCGAGCGTGGCAACGTAGGCGCTCGCGTCCATCAACGCGTCGCGCTCGCTCGGGTCAGACAGGCGCACCTTGACCAGCCAGCCGGCGCCGTAGGGGTCCTCGTTGATCGCTTGCGGGGCGTCGGCGAGCGACTCGTTGACCTCGACGATCTCGCCCGACAGCGGCGCGATCACGTCGGACACGGCCTTGACCGACTCGACCTCGGCGTACGGGGCGTCCTTGCTCAAGCTCGTGCCGACGGCCGGGAGGTCGAGGAACACGACCTCGCCGAGCGAGTCCTGGGCGTACCACGTGATCCCGAGCGTGGCCGCCGACGGGTCGTCGGCGTCGATCCGGGCCCAGTCGTGCTCTGCGTGGTAGAGGAGGTCGTCGGGGTAGCTGCTGTCTGCCATCACGCGGCCTTTCGGTAGAGCGGCTTCTGCTTGACCAAGGCGCGGCGCATCTTGCCACGAACGTCGATCTGCAGTTCGCTGCCGAGCGTGGCGCGCGCGGCGGGCACGTAGGCCATCCCGATGCCGACGCCGAGCGTCGGCGACATCGTCCCGCTCGTCACCTCACCGCCGCCGGCGATCGGGTTTCCCGGTCGCGCGATCCCCGGGCCGTCGATCTCGAACGCGACGAGCCGCTCGCTCGGTCCGGCCTCGCGCACGGCCCGCACGGCGTCAGCGCCGACGAAGCCCGTGTCCTCGTGACAGCACCAGCCGAGCCCGGCCTCGATCGGGCCGCGGTCGACGCTGAGGTCGTTGCCGTACAGGTGAAAGCAGACCTCCAGGCGCAGCGTGTCGCGAGCGGCCAGCCCGGCTGGCCGCGTGCCACGCCGGACGATCTCCTCCCACAACGCCGCCGCGAGCGCCGGGCGACAGAGCAGCTCGACGCCGTCCTCGCCCGTGTACCCGGTGCCGCAGACGAGGACGTCCTCGCCCGCCAGCCGGCGCGTCGCGACGGTCATCCGGGCCGGTAGCGGCGCGCCGGCGATCGCCTGCACCACGCCGCGCGCGAGCGGGCCCTGCACGGCGAGCATCGCGTAGTCGTCGATCCGGTCGACGACTTCAGCATCGGAGAAGCCTCCTGCCTGCTCTGAGAACCACGCCAGATCGCGCTCGTGGTTGGCGGCGTTGGTGACGACGAGGAAGCGATCGACGTCGAGCCGGTAGGTGAACACGTCATCGAGGACCCCGCCGTCCTCGCGGCAGATCACGCTGTACTGCGCGCCCCCGCCGTCGCGACCGAGCGCGATCCGCCCGACGTCGTTGGACAGCACGCGCTGCAGGAGCGCCGCCGCGTTCGGCCCCGACACTTCGATCTCGCCCATGTGTGAGACGTCGAAGATCCCGGATGCCTCGCGCACGGCACGGTGCTCGGCGCCGACGCCCTCATACTGGACCGGCATCTCCCAGCCGGCGAACTCGACCAGCTTCGCACCCGCCGCAACGTGCGCGTCGTACAGCGGGGTACGGCGAAGGGTCGCGGCCACGGCCCGCAGGCTAGCGGGCTTCAGCGGGGGCCGGCCGGAGCGCGGATCCCGAGCTGCGCGCAGATCCGACGGGCGAGACGGAAGTCGATATCGCGGTGTCGCGGCACAACTGATCGCCGACCCGAGGGGCCGACCCAGCGCGTGTGACTGCCTCCCTCATTGAAAGCCCGGCACCCGCAGGAGCGAAGGTGTCGCTCGAGCTCTCGTCGCTTCAAGCAGCGATCGTCAGATGCAGCGCCTCGCGCTCGCGGCGATCGTCGGCGGCCCAGGGCTCCGGAGAGAGCATCAGGCGCAACGCGTCGATCACGTTCGCCCGCGCCTCCTCTCGAGTGCGGCCTTGGGTCAAAACGCCGGGAACCTCAGGGATCGAGGCCAGAATCCAGCCTTCCTCCCCCGGCTCGTAGACGATCGTCAAATCGAGCTGCTCAGGCACAAGGGACACGATACATCCGAGTCCGCCGTCGAATGTCAAACGGGTCAGATCGGGTGGAGCCTCGGAGCCGGAACCGAGCGCTCAGCGTAGGAACGGCGGAACGTCGATGTCGTCGTCGGAGATCTCGAGCGAGGAGCGCTGCCGGTCGTCGATCGAGGGCCGGCGGTCGCGTCCGCGCTCGCGGCTCTCGCGCCGGGCCGAGCGGCCCGGGCGATGGTCAAAGCCTGTGCCGATCACCGTCACGCGGACCTCGTCGGACATGCTCTCGTCGATCACGGCGCCGAAGATGATGTTCGCGTTGGGGTCGGCGGCGTTCTGGATCGTCTCGGCCGCGTCGTTGACCTCGAACAGGCCGAGATCTTTGCCGCCGGTGATGTTGAGCAGGATCCCGGTCGCGCCGTCGACGGACTCCTCCAGTAGCGGCGAGCTGATCGCGGCCTTGGCGGCGTCGGCGCTGCGGCTCTCGCCGCCGGCGGTGCCGATGCCCATCAACGCCGATCCGGCGTCCTGCATGATCGTCCGCACGTCGGCGAAGTCGAGGTTGATCAACCCGGGGATCGTGATCAGGTCGGTGATGCCCTGGACGCCCTGGCGCAGGACGTTGTCGGCCTCGCGAAACGCGTCGAGCATCGACGTCCGGCGCTCGACGACGGCCAGCAGCTTCTCGTTGGGGATCACGATCAGCGTGTCGACGACCTCGCGCAGGCGCTCGATCCCCTCGGTCGCCTGACGACCGCGCTGGGAGCCCTCGAAGTCGAACGGCCGCGTCACGACGCCGACCGTCAGCGCGCCGATCTCGTTCTTGGCGATCTCCGCGATCACCGGCGCGGCGCCCGTCCCGGTGCCACCGCCCTCGCCGGCCGTGACGAACACCATGTCCGCGCCCTTGAGCGCCTCCTTGATGTCGTCGCGCGACTCCGACGCGGCCGACAGCCCGACGTCCGGGTTCGCGCCGGCACCGAGGCCCTTGGTCGATTCATGGCCGATGTTGAGCTTGACGTCGGCGTCCGACATCGCAAGAGCCTGCGCATCGGTGTTCGCCGCGATGAACTCGACGCCGCGAAGCCCCGCGTCGACCATGCGGCTGACCGCGTTCGTGCCGCCGCCGCCGACGCCCACGACCTTGATCACCGCCAGATAGCTGCCGCTGCTCTCCATGGTGGTTCTGTCCGAACCCTTCAGTAGAAAATTAGGGTTCGCAGCATACAGGCCTCCGAACCGCAGGGATGTGCACGTTATGCAGGGAACTTCGCCATGTCAACGAAGGCGCCCAGTTCCGCAACGTCCGTTGCAGATTGGCGAACTCTCGACCGCCGGGTGAGAGCGGTGCATGTGGAGCTATCAACCTCCAGTCGAGGCTGAGAGTTTTCCCAAGCTGTGCGGTCTCGTGTTTTGGATCAGTGAGATCGTTCGCCAGTGCCCGCTTCGCCCGCCCCCGCGGCCGCCGCTTCGCCGCCGGTGGCGGCTTCGGCTTCGCCCGACGAGGACGGTGCTTCGTGTTCGCCGGACGACCCTGCTTCATGTTCGCCGGACGACCCTGCTTCGTGTTCGCCGGACGAACCGGTCGCCGGCGCGCTCGACCGGCCCGTGCCGACTGCTGCGCTGAGGCCTTCGGCCAGGGCCTGGCTCGATCCGGATGAGCTCGGCGTGGACGCGGCCCCTTCTTCTGTCGCGCCGGCGATCGCCGGCGGTGTCACGCCCGCCGCAAAGCCGGCGGCCGCGCGTTCGGGGACGCGGACGTCGACGTACGCCGCCCCGGCCGAGCTCGGATCGGCAAGCACGCGAGCGAGCGCCAGCCACTTCGCGTGCGGGCGCGACCCGTCGCCGAAGTACGCGCGCACGCCACCGTGCAGCACGACGGTCAGGCCCTTGGATCCGCTGAACGCGCGCTCTGTCTGGGCCGCGAGCGGCGCCGGCGCCGCGCCGAGGACGGCCAGCGCCGCCAGCAGCGCAGGACTGCGCACGCGCTCGCCGGGGGCCAGCGGCGCGGCCGCCGACAGCGCCGGCAGCGAGCCGGCGAGGTGCGCGGGCCCGAGCACGATGCCGTCGGCCGCGACGGCCGTCCTGGCGCCACCTACGTCGACCGCGGCGACCGGCGGCTGCTCGACGACGCGGATGCTGAGCGAGTGCGGGAAGCTCGCGTGCACGTCCAGGCGGGCGACGATCGGATAGGCAGCGACGGCCGTGCGCAACACGGCTGGCCTGACGTCGAGTGTGCTCATTCGGCGCGCCGCCGCCGTCAGCGCCGAGTCGATCGCCGACGCGTCGGCGCCGTGCGCCCCGGCGATGCGCACCTCGCGCACGGCGACGAGCGAGGAGTGGCGCAGCCACAGCCAGCCGCCGCCGAGCGCCGGGGCGGCGATCAGCGCGGCGATCAGGCCGATCCGCAACCGCCGGTGTGCGCGTGCGAGCGCCCAAAGCGCGGCGACCGCGCGCGCGAGTGCCCCCGGAAGCCGCCAAAGCAGCGCGAGCGCGCGATCGACGCGAGATCCCGAGGCGACCGGCGTCGACGGCTTACGGCGACGCCTGCGTGCCTCGCGCCGTGCGGGTGGTGTGACAGCGCCGATTCCAAGGCGTCCGGCAAACGAGCGATCCATCGACCACCTGTTTCGACCCCGCCGCGTGAACCCCTACTGCGCCAGCCCGGAGGAAGAACAGGACCGAGCGGCTCAATTCCAGGGGAAGCGCACGTCTCCGAGCGTCTGGACCTCCGCCTCGAGCTCGACGCCGAAGCGCTCGAGCACGCGCCGGCGCCCCTCGGCCATCAGCTCCAGGATGTCGCCCGTCGTCGCGTCGCCCGTGTTCTCGATGAAGTTGGCGTGCTTGGGTGAGAACCGCGCGCCGCCGACTGCGACGCCGTTGCAGCCGGCATCGGCCAGCAGCTGCCCCGCCGTCCGTCCGGCCGCCCTCGGGTCATCGGGGTTCTTGAACGTCGAGCCGAACGTCTTGATCCCCTGCGGCTGAGCCTCGTGGCGACGCTCGCGCATCTGGGCGAGCGTCGCCGCAACCTTCGCCGGGTCGGACTCGGCGAGCGCGAAGCTCGCCCGCATCACTACTTCGCCAGCAGCGATGTTCGAGCGCCGGTAGGCGAACGAGAGCTGCGCCGTCACGCGGCGCTCGGCGCCACTGGAGGTGACGACGTCGACCCATTCGAGCACACGGGCCAGCTCGCCGCCGTAGGCGTTTGCGTTCATCCGCACCGCGCCGCCGACCGTGCCGGGGATGTTTACGCCGAACTCGATCCCCGTCAGCCCCACCCGCGCGGCCTGCGCAGCGACGGCCGGTAGCCGCGCGCCGCCGCCGCACACGATCCGAGCGCCGTCGCGGTCGATCCGCGCGAGCTCACGGTCGAGCTTCAGCACCAGCCCGGCGACGCCGGCGTCGGCGATCAACAGGTTCGAGCCCGAGCCGACGACGCTGACCGGCGCGTCCGCCGCACGCGCCCATCCGAGCAGCTCGAGCAGCTCGGCCTCGCTGCCGGCACGCGCGAAGAACTGCGCCGTGCCGCCGGTGCGTACCGTGGACAGTCGCGCGATCGGCTGGTCGCGCCTGACCATCTCCGGCGGATCGGGCGCCGGCGGCCGCGGCGCGTCGGCGCTCATCCGACCACCAGCATACGTGCCAGCGAATCGATGTCGCCCGCGCCCATCGCGACGCACACGTCGCCCCGCTCGAGCAGCTCGGCGAGCACCGCCTCGGCATCGGCGAACGACGCCAGCCAGTAGACCGCGCGTCCGGCAGCCGCGTCCGCGGCAGCCTCGGCGATCGCCAGGCCGCTCACCCCGGGATGCTCGCCGGCGAGCTCGCGCGCGCCGTAGACGTCGAGCACGACGATCACGTCCGCAGCCGCGAGCGCACGACCGAACTCGCGCGCCAGCAAACGCGTGCGCGAGTACAGGTGGGGCTGGAAGACTGCGATCAACCGCGTCGGCGCGAGCGTGCGGGCGCCGGCGAGCGTCGCCGCGACCTCCGTCGGATGGTGCGCGTAGTCGTCGTACACGCGCGCTCCGCGCGAGGTCTCGCCGACCAGCTGAAATCGCCGCCCGGCGCCGCGGAAGCCGGCGAGGCCCGCGACGGCCGCCCGCGTCTCGGCCCCCGCCAGGCGCGCGGCCTCGAGCGCGGCAGCTGCGTTCAGCGCGTTGTGCGCGCCGGGCACGACCAGGTGAACCGGCTCGTCGCGCCAGCGAAAGCGCGTGCCGGCGGCGTCCAGCTCGGGCGCCGGCACGTCGAAGCGCACGACCTCGGCGGGCGCGGGGTCCACGTCGGCGTTGGCGTCCACGCCGGGGCCGGGGTCCAGCAGCGACACGACGTCGGGACGATCCCAGACCACGACCGCGCGCCGGGCGAGCGCCAAGAACGCGGCGAACGCCTCGCGCAGGTCGGCCAGCGAGGAGAACGTCGCGTGATGGTCGAGCTCGACGTTCGTCAGCACTGCCACGTCGACGTCGAGGCTCAGCATCGAGCGGTCGGACTCGTCCGCCTCGACGACCAGCCACTCGCTCTCGCGCCAGCTCGCGTTGGGCTCGCCGTCGGCGATCGAGCCCCCGATCAGCCACCCCGGATCCAACCCGGCCGCGCGTAGCGCGTGGACCGTCATCGACGCGGTCGTCGTCTTGCCGTGAGTGCCGGCGACGGCGATCGTCCGTCGCAGCGCGCTCAGCTCGGCGAGCAGCTCCGCGCGCGGGCGCTCGCTCAGGCCACGCGCCCGCGCCGCCGCGCGCTCGACGTTGTCGAATCCGACCGCCGACGAGTAGACGAGCTCGACGTCGTCTCCGGGCGGGACGTTCGCAGCGGCGTGACCGATCTGCGGATCGAGCACGCCATCGGCTGCAAGCTCACCGGTGTACGCGCTCGCCGCGGCGTCCGAGCCGCTGACCTGTGCGCCAAGCGCGTGCGCCGCGCGCGCGTACGCGCTCATCCCGGCGCCGCCGACGCCGACGAAGTGCAGGCGCCGGCCCGTCCAGGCTGGCCGGTCGGCGCTCATCCGCCGGCGACCTCGAGCAGCTGCGCCGCGACCTCGCGCGCCGCATCGGGACGCGCGAGCGCACGCGACGCTGCCGCCATCGCCGCGAGCCCGGGGCGATCGGCAAGCAGCGCGGCGACCTGGCGCGCGAGCCGCGGTCCGGTCAGCTCGTCGTCGGCGATCACGACCGCCGCGCCCGCGTCGGCCATCCAGCGTGCGTTTGAGTCCTGGTGGCCGCCGGCCGCGTACGGGTAGGGCACGAGGATCGCCGGCACGCCGTGCGCGGCGATCTCGAACACCGACCCGCCGGCCCGCGCCACGACGAGGTCGGCCGCAGCAAGCGCGTCGGCGAACTCCTGGTGCGTCAGATACTCACGCAACTCATACCCCTCCGGCAGCTCGCGTGCGCGCAGCTCGGCGTAGTCGCGGCGACCGGAGATGTGCACGACGCGAAACGCGCTGCCGCTGAACGCATCAACCGCGGCGCGGTTGATGCTGCGCGCGCCGAGCGAGCCGCCGAACACCAGCACGTACGTCTCGTGCGCAGCGATTCCGAGCCGCTCGCGGGCGCCATCGAGCGGGCGCGTGCTCGCCGGCACCGGCCTGCCGGTCACCAGGACGCGACCACGCCAGCGCCGGCGCAGGCGCCCGCGCGCAAGCGGAAACGCGACGCACACGCGCGCCGCAAACGGCGCGAGCAGACGGTTGCTGAGGCCCATGTGGCTGTCGGCCTCGGTCAGGACGACCGGGATCCGCAGCGTGACCGCCGCGAGCGCGACCGGTCCCGCGACATACCCGCCGCCGCCCATCACCGCGTCCGGGCGCAGGTGGCGCAACAGTCGCCGCGCCGCCGCGAACGCCAGCGCCGCGCGCAGCAGCGCGCGCACCGCCAGCAGCGGGTTGCTGCGGCTCAGCCCTTCGACCGACAGCGTGTGCAACTCGTACCCCGCGGCCGGGACGAGCTCGGCCTCGGCGCGTCCGGCGCCGACGAACGAGACGTCCGCGCCCTCAGCGCGCAGCGCGTCTGCCACCGCCAGCGCCGGCACGACGTGTCCCGCCGTCCCGCCCGCTGCGATCACGATTCGCTTCGCCTGACGCACCGTCCAATCCTGTCGATTCGCGCGCCCGCACGTCGCGCGAGCGCCTGCTCGTGGACGGGACCGCGCGAACGTGGGCCGTCCCGCCCGACGCGACGTTGACGAGCAGCCCCATTGCCGCGAGCATCACGATCAGGCTGCTCGAGCCGTAGGAGACGAACGGCAGTGGCACGCCGGTCAGCGGCGCCAGGCCGAGCACGGCGAACACGTTGAGCAGCGCCTGCGAGACGATCAGCGCCGTTACGCCGACGGCGATCAGCGCGCTGTGCAGGCTGCGCGCGCCCTTCGCGGCGCGCAGGCCGGCATACGCGATCAAGCCGTAGAGGAACAGCAGCGCGCACACGCCGAGCGCGCCGAGCTCCTCGGCGATCACGGCGAGGATGAAGTCGGTCGGCGCCTCGGGCAGGTAGAAGATCTTCTGCACCGACTGGCCGGGCCCGACCCCCACGAGGCCACCCGAGCCGATCGCGATCTGTCCCTGGACCGCCTGAAAGCCACTGCCCGATGCGTGCGCCCACGGATTCAAGAACGACGTCAGCCGCGCCCGCGCGTACGGTTTGACCAGGGCGTAGAGGATCACCGCCGCGAACGCGAAGCCGAGCACGATCGCCAGGTTGCGCGCCGGGATGCCGGCGACGACGAGCAGCGCCGTCGTCGTGAACGCGATCACCATCGCCGTCCCGAGGTCGGGCTGGGTGCCGACGAGCAGGCACGCTCCGCCGATGACGACCAGGAGCGGGTTGAGCAGCTCGCGCAGGTCGTTCACGCGGTGCGGGCGCCTGGCCAGCAGCGTCGCCGCGTAGAGCACGAGCGCGAGCTTCATCAGCTCCGACGGCTGAAACTGCAACGGACCCGCGCCGAGCCAGCGGCGCGCGCCGTTGACGCTGACGCCGACGTGCGGGATGTGGACTGCGAGCACGAGCACGAACGACGTGACCAGCAGCGGACCGGTGATCGCCTGCACTTTCGCGACCCCGTCGCGGGCGAGCACGTGCATCACGACGAGGCCGATCGCGCCGTAGACGAGGTACTTGACGAGGTAGCCACTGCCCGTCCCGCCGCTCTGCAGCAACGAGGTCGCCGACGAGGCGCTGTAGACCATCACCGCGCCGAAGCCGAGCAGGCACAGCGTCGCGGTGATCAGGATCCGATGCTCAAGCGGCTGCCCCGCCGCGGCGCCCGCGCGGATCGATCGCCTGCGGTTCGGGGCGTCCCGTGAGGGGCGCGCGCGCCGTGCTGCGGGCGATGGCATCCACGCTGACTTCGACGCGCGGAGGGCTAAGCCTCCATTTCTCTGACGAGCTCGCGAAAGCGCCCGCCGCGGGCTTCGAAGTCGGCGAACTGGTCGAAGCTCGCACACGCCGGCGAGAGCAGGACCACCGGGCCGCGCTCGCCATTCCTCACGCCGTCGGCGATCGAATCAGGATCGCCGCCGGCGCTGCGGCGCGCGGCGGCGAGCGCGTGCTCGAGATCGCCGCATTCGAGCACGGGCGGCCCCACGTTCGCAAGCGCGGTGGCGATCGTCGGAGCGTGTTCGCCGATCAGGTACACGCCCGCGCACGTGCGCTCGACGGCGCCCCGCAGGCCGGCGAAGTCTTGCCCCTTGCCCTGGCCACCCGCGATCAGATGCACCGCCTGCCCTGCGAACGCGTCGAGCGCGACGAGCGTACTGGCGACGTTGGTCGCCTTGGAGTCGTTGACGTACAGCACGCCGTCGATCGTCGCGACCTCCTCCAGGCGGTTCGCGACCCCCTCGAACGACGCGAGCCCGGCGCTCACGTCCTGCGCCGCCAGCCCGCGCGCGAGACAGACGGCCGCCGCCGCCATCGCGTTCTCGACGTTGTGGCGACCGCGCAGGCGCAGCTGCGACAGCGCGACCAACGGACGGTCCTGCCACCACAGCTCGCCGTCGAGCTCGAACAGAGCCGCCGACGCGTCCCAGCCGAAGCGCACGCGTCGCGCCGCTCCTCCGATCGTCGCGCCGGGGCCCTCGCCACCTGCGCGGCCGATCGTCCGCTCGAGGTCGGCGGCGAGCACCGCGACGTCATCACCGCCCTGGCGGGCGAAGATCTCGAGCTTGGCCGCCGCGTAGGCCTCGAGCGTGCCATGGCGATCGAGGTGGTCGGGCGTGATGTTCAGCAGGACGGCCGCCTCCGGCGCGAGCTCGAGCGTGTCCTGCAGCTGAAACGACGACGCCTCGCAGACGATCGTCGCCGCATGGTCGAGCGTGCCGACGAGCGAGCTGGCCGCCGTCCCGACGTTGCCGGCAACGGCCACCGCGAGCCCGCTCTGACGATGGATGTGGCCGATCAGCTCGACGGTCGTCGTCTTGCCGTTGGTCCCGGTCACCGCGACGAACTCGTTGGGCAGCATGCGCCACGCGAGCTCGAGCTCTCCGAGCACCGCCAGACCGCGGGCGCGAGCGGCAACGATCACGTCCGCCGATGCAGGCACACCGGGGCTCTTGACCACCGCGCGCACCCGATCGAGCAGCCCGGGCACGTCGTCGGCATTCAAGAACAACTCCACCCCGTCGCGGCGCAACGCCGGGCCCGCCGCAGGCGCCGACGAGTCGAGTCCGATCACCTGCTCGCCGCGCGCGCGAAGTGCGTGCGCGGCCGCGGAACCGGAGCGCGCGAGGCCGACGATCAGGTACGGACCGGCGGGGATCGGCGGCCGCTGCTTCACCTAGCCGATGCTCTGGCGATAGATCGTGAATCCGATCGCGCAGCAGATCGCCGCGACGATCCAGAAGCGCAGGATGATCTTCGTCTCGCCCCACGCGCGCAGCTCGAAGTGGTGGTGGATCGGCGCCATCAAGAACACGCGTTTTCGCGTCGTCTGAAAGGAGATCACCTGGATCGCGACCGACAGCGCCTCGATCACGAAGATCCCGCCGAGCAGCACAAGCAGCAGCTCCGTCTTGGTCATGACCGCCAGCCCGGCGATCGCGCCGCCGAGGCCGAGCGACCCCGTATCGCCCATAAAGATCGTCGCCGGGAACGCGTTGAACCAGAGAAAGCCGATACACCCGCCGACCAGGCAGCCGGCGAGCATCGCCATGTCGTCCTCGCCGGTGATGAACGTGATCCCGATGTATGCGAGCAGCACGATCCCGGCGCAGCCGGCAGCGAGCCCGTCGAGTCCGTCGGTCAGGTTGACGCCGTTGGTCGTGCCGGCAACGACGAGGTAGATCAGCAGCGGATACGCCCACCCGAGATCGATCTGGTAGTCGACGAATCGCAGCCGCAGCGTCGGCGCGAGGTTCGCCTGATAGCGCGCGATCCACCACAGGCCGAGCGAGATCGCGATCGTCACGATCAGCTTCGTGCGGCCGCGAAGCCCGAGCGACCTGCGCTTGACGAGCTTGGTGTAGTCATCGGCGAACCCGAGCAGCGCGCACGCGATCATCGCCCCGAACACCCCGACCGAGCGCCAGTCGTAGTCGGTCAGGATCAAGAACGGCACCGAGATCGCGATGAAGATGATCACGCCGCCCATCGTCGGCGTGCCCGCCTTCTGCTGGTGGCCCTCCGGCCCGTCCTTGCGGATCTGCTGGCCGAACTCGCGCTTGCGCAGGAACTCGATGAACTTCGGGCTCAAAAACAGGCAGATCAGCAGCGCCGCCGTGCCGCCGAACAGGATCCGACCCATCAGCGCCGCCCGGGGTCGCCGGCCGAGGCGCCGGCGGGGGTGTCGGCGCCGAGCGACTGCGCGACGCGCTCCAGGCCGACCCCGCGCGAGCCCTTGACGAGCACCGTGTCGCCCTCGCCGAGCAGCAGACGCAGCTGCTCGGCCGCCGCCGCTGCGTCCGCGACCGCATAGGACTCGCCCTCGAACTCGGTGCGCATCTCGGCGGCCAGCGGTCCGACCGTGATCAGCAGGTCGACCCCGGCGTCGGCAGCGTAGAGACCGATCTCGCGGTGCAGCCGCGCCGCCTGCGGCCCGAGCTCGAGCATGTCGCCGAGCACCGCGACGCGGCGCGCCGGGGCGGTCTGGGCGAGATCGTCGAGCGCGGCGCGCATGGACATCGGGTTGGCGTTGTAGCAGTCGTTGACCACGACGACGCCGCCCGTCAGCGCCAAACGCTCACCCCGCAGCGACGAAAAGCGTACCTCGAGCGCGCCCTGGTCGCCGAGCTCCGCCGGATCGACCCCGAGCGCCACCGCCGCAGCGACCGCGGCCAGCAGGTTCTGCAGGTTGTGCGCCTGCGAGAACGAGGTCTCAAGCTCGATCGCCTGCCCGAACGCGCGCAGCCGCGCGCGGCCGTGCGCCGCCTGCTCGAGCTCGACGTCGCCGCCTTCTCCGAACGTGATCGTGTCGACGTCCGCGCGCAGATGGCGTTGCAGCAGCGGCTCGCCGGCGGGGACGATGACCTTCGCACCCGCGCGCATCTCCACGATCAGCTCCGCCTTCGCCGCCGCGATCGCCTCCAGCGAGCCGAGCAGCTCGAGGTGGACCGGCCCGACGTTCACGATCACGCCGACATCGGGCTCGGCGATCGCCGCGAGCTCGGCGATCTGCCCGGCGCCGCGCATCGCCATCTCGACCACGAGCGCCTGGGTGCCGGCGGGCGCCGCCAGCACCGCGAGCGGGAGGCCGATCTCGGTGTTGAGGTTCTCCGGGCTGGCGACGACCCGTCGGTGCGCGGCGAGGATCGCCGCGAGGATGTCCTTCGTCGACGTCTTGCCCGTCGAGCCAGTGATCCCGACGACGCCCGCGCCCGCGGAGCCGAGCTCGCGCCGCCACGCGCGGGCGAGCGACTGCAGGCCTGCGAGCGGCTGCTCGTGGGCGAGCACCGCTCCGTTCTGTTGTGCCGCGGCCGCCCGCTCGGCGTGCTCGCGATCGACCAGCACGCCCCATGCGCCTGCGGCGAGCGCCTCGAGCGCGTGCTCGCCGCCGTCGACACGCTCGCCGCGCAGCCCGACGAACAGCTCGCCGCCTACGACCTGTCGCGAGTCGATCACCGCGAGCGAGGGCCCGACCGCGCCGGCGCCGTCGGGGCCCGTCAGCAGCGTCGCGCCGGCCGCGGCGGCGACCCGCGCGGCGTCCCACGCCCTCATCGCCTGGCTCCCGCGCCGGCAGCCCAGGCGCCGGCGGGGTTCGAGCGGCTCATCCGCCGTCACCGCGTCCGCGCAGTGCCTCGCGGGCGACCGATGAGTCGTCGAACGCCACCTTGCGTCCGTTGGCGAACTCCTGTCCCTGCTCGTGCCCCTTGCCCGCGATCACGACCACGTCACCGGGCTCGGCCGCACCGATCGCGTCCTCGATTGCCTGCGCACGATCGGCGACCGAACGCACCGGCGTGGCGACGGCGCTGGCGCCGGGTGCTCCTCGCTCGCGGCCTTGCGCCAGCGCGACCCCGGCCATGATCTCGGCGATGATCTGCTCGGGGTCCTCCGAGCGCGGGTTGTCGGACGTGACGAGCACGACATCGGCGAGGCGAGTCGCGATCTCGCCCATCAACGGACGCTTGCCGCGGTCGCGGTCGCCGCCGGCACCGAACACGCACAGCACGCGCGCGTGCGGATGCTCTGACGCGTCGAGCAGGCCGCGCGCGGCGCCGAGCACGTTCTCGAGCGAGTCCGGCGTGTGCGCGTAGTCCACGAGCACCGCGAACTGCTGACCCTCGTCGATCGGCTCGAACCGGCCCGGCACGTGCACCCCGCGCTCGAGCGCGTCCAGCAGGATCTCCAGCCGTTTCGACCCGAGCAGCTCGTGCGTGACGAGCAGGGCGCCGAGCGCGTTGGCGACGTTGAAGCGCCCCGGCATCGGCAGGCGCAGCTCGCGCGTGACGCTCGCCGTGTGCAGAGTGAACGTGCAGCCACCGAGATCGCAGCGCAGATCGCTCGCGCTGAGGTCCGCGTCGACATCGACCGCGAACGTTCGCGCCCCGGCGAGCTCGCCCGCCAACCGGCGCCCATAGGGGTCGCCGACGTTGACGACGCTGACGCCGGGCGCGTGATCGACGAACAGCCGGCGCTTGGCGAGGAAGTAGTCCTCCATCGTCTCGTGGAAGTCGAGATGGTCCTGGGTGAGGTTCGTGAACACGGCCCCCGCGAACTCGATCGCCTCGGCGCGGCCGAGCTCGAGCGCGTGCGAGGAGACCTCGATCGCACACGCGCGATCGCCGCCGTCGAGCATTTCGCGAAAGGTCCGCTGCAGGTCGATCGCCTCCGGCGTCGTGCGCACCACCGTTCTCTCCTGGCCGCCGACGAACGACGTGACCGTCCCGAGCAGCCCGCACTGCTCCCCCGCCGCTTCGAGCAGCGCGCGGACGAGGTACGCGGTCGTCGTCTTGCCGTTCGTGCCGGTGATGCCGACGACGCGCAGCTCGCGCGTCGGATAGCCGTAGAAACGCGCGGCGATTGGGGCCATCGCCGCACGTGCGGAGCGTACGAGCACCTCTGGCACC
The DNA here is from genome assembly GCA_036498045.1 of Solirubrobacteraceae bacterium. Classification (GTDB taxonomy): domain Bacteria; phylum Actinomycetota; class Thermoleophilia; order Solirubrobacterales; family Solirubrobacteraceae; genus Palsa-744. The sequence goes on along the minus strand of DASXIJ010000091.1, from coordinate 12,378 downwards.
CCCAGCTGCAGTGGGCGCTCGACGACCAGCGCCGCCGCGCCGCCGGCGACCGCCTGCGGCGCGAAGTCGTGTCCGTCGCTGCGAAAGCCGGTCACGCAGAAGAACAGCTCACCGCCCCGCACGGCGCGGCTGTCGTATGAAAGGCCGGTGATCTCGACGTTCTCGCGCGCGTCGACCTCGTCGGCCGCCGCTGGCATACCGGCGATCAACTCGTCGAGCCTCATCGCGCGGATGCTACCCACGCCGGATGCGCACCCTATCCGGGCGCGATGTGCAGGTACGGCAGCGCAAAGCTCATGATCTCGCCGAACGCCGGCGCCGCGACCGTCCCGCCGAAGATCGAGCCGGCCTGCGGTTCGTCGACGATCACCGCGCACAGCAGCTTCGGGTTCGAAGCCGGCGCGAAGCCCATGAACGACGCTACGTACGCCGTTTTCGAGTATTCGCCTGTCGCCGGGTCGACCTTGCTCGCGGTGCCCGTCTTGCCCGCCAGCCGGTATCCGGGGATCGAGACCTCGCTCGCCGTGCCGCCCGGCGCCAGCACGCCTTCGAGCATCTGGCGCAGGGACGCTGCCGTCTGCGCCGAGATCACGCGCCGCCCGGTCGGCGTCGGCCGCGGCTGCGAGCCGACCGACTGGATCACGTGCGGCTGGCGCAGGATCCCACCGTTGGCGATCGCCGAGTAAGCGGCAGCCATCTGCAGCGGCGTGACCAGCTGGCCCTGGCCGATCGGTAGGTTGCCCATCGACGACCCCGAGTACTTGGCGGCGGGGAGCACCTGCCCGATTTCCTCGCCCGGCAGTTCGACGCCCGTGCGCCGGCCGAAGCCGAACCGCTGCACCCAGCTGGAGAAGTCGCTCTTGCCCTCGAGCGCCCCGATCTTGATCGCGCCGACGTTGCTGGACTGGGCCAGGATCTGCGCCGTCGTCAACGTCTCGTCGCCGTGTTCGGTGTCGTCGTGGATCGTGCGGTCGGCGACCTGAATCTTGTCCGGGACGAAGAAGCTGCTCGCCGGCGTCACGAGCCCCTGCTGCAGCGCGCCGGCGACGGTCACCGCCTTGAACGTCGACCCCGGTTCGTAGTCGAAGCCGACCGCGCGGTTCTGCATCGCTTCCGGCGACGACGCGCCCGGGTGATTGGGGTTGACCTGCGGCCAGTTCGCCATCGCCAGGATCGCGCCGCTGCGCGGGTCCATCACGATCGCCGTCGCGTCTTTGGGGCTGAACACCCGGCCGACGGCGCCGAGCACGTCTTCGGCCCGCTGCTGGACGTTCGCGTCGATCGTCAGCGACATCGGTGTGCCCGCCTCCTCCGGATGCGGTTCGGAGATCGAGATCGGCTGACCGATCGCGTCGCTGACGACCCGGCGCTCGCCGGTGTGCCCGTGCAGCAGCCCGTTGCTGGAGTACTCCAGGCCCGACAGGCCGTTGCCATCGGTCCCCACAGCACCCAGCACCTGCGCGGCGAGGGTTCCGCGCGGATAGACGCGGCGCGTCACCGGCGTCCCGGTCACGCCGGGGATCTTCAGCGCCATCACCTGCTTGGCCTGGGTCGCCGGCAGCGCCCGCGCGAGGTACACGAAGCCACTGCGCTGGGAGAGCTCGCGCAGCACCTGCGGCTGGGGCTTTCCGAGCAGCGGGGCCAGCTTCTGCGCCGTCACCAGCGGTTCCTTGATCAGGTAGGGGTCGGCGGCCAGATCCTGCGCCGGCTCGGAGACCGCGAGATCGAGCCCGTTGCGGTCGGTGATCGAGCCGCGCAACGCCGGCACGGGTTCGTATCTGAGCTGCTGTGTTGCCGCCGCCTTGCGCAGGCTGCCGCCCTTCAGCGCGGCGAGGTACAGCGTTCGCGCTCCCGCCACGAGCAGCAGCGCGAAGAACAGCGCGAAGATCCCCCCGATCCGGCGCTGGACGATCGTCACGCGGTCAGCCTCCGGCGCTCGGCTGAGTCCCGCCCGACGCTTCGCCCCCTGGCGATTCGGCTTGCGCAGCGCTCGACGGTTCCGATTCGCGCGGCGTTTCGCTCGTCCGCGAGGCTTCGCCGCCGGACCCCGAGGCGCTCGATTGCGCAGTCGCTGCTTCGCCCGATTCCGAAGCCTTCGATTCCGGAGTCGAGGATTGCGCCGAGCTCGCTTGCGACGAGCCGGGTTCGGAAGCGCCCGACGAAGACGATTCGGACGCGACCGCGCCGGAGGAGGCGGCTTCGCTCGTCGGCTGCAAGGCGGCGCGCGCGGCCGTGGCGAGCGACGCAGCTGCCCTTGCTGCGTCGGCGTGCGGGTGCGAGTCGAGGAAGCGGAGCTGGCTAGGCGATGCAAACGCCATCCCCAGCTGTCCAGCAAGCGCGTCGATCCTCGGTCCCGCAGCGAGTTCGGAGTTTTCGATGCTCAGCGCCGCGTTCTGGCGCTGCAGCAGGGCCTCGCGCTCGAGCGCGTGCCCGATTCCGCCGTTCAACTTGAGCAGCCCCAGCTGCAGGGCGACGATCCCGATCAGCGCGAACGCGACGATCGCGATCCACAGGCGTCCCCTGATCAGCCGGTCGAGCAGGCGATGCTGCGCGAGCGCCTCGACGGCCGAGATCAGACCGCGCGCGAACCCGTTGACCCCCGGCGCCGCTCCCGAGCGCGTCGAGCGGCGCGGAGCGATCGCGGGCGCCGGGCGGACGGGTCCAGAGATGCGCCGCGGTCCGCGCGGGTCAGGCGCTCGACGGGGGCGAACCGCCGGAGCCGCCGCGGCGGCCGGCGGGGTCATCGGCTCGGTCCTTCACCGGTCGCGTGGTCGGTCAGCTTGCGCGCGGCGCGCAGCCGCGCAGAGGAGGCGCGCGGGTTCGCGGCGAGCTCGTCGGCGGCGGGCACGATCGAGCGGCGCGTGAGCAGCGCTGCCTCGGGGTCGCGCCCGCACGCGCAAACCGGCAGATCGGGTGGACAGACGCAGCCTTGCGCACGCGCGGCGAGGAAGCGCTTTACGCGGCGGTCCTCCAGTGAGTGAAACGAGATCCCCGCGAGCACGCCGCCGGCCCGTAGTAGCGACCAGGCCAGCGGGAGCGCCCGCTCGAGCTGGTCGAGCTCGTCGTTGACCGCGATCCGCAGCGCCTGGAACGACCGCTTGGCCGGGTGGCCGCCGGCGAATCGCACCGGCGCGGGCACCGCCGAGTTGATCGTGTCGACGAGCTGGTGCGTCGTCTCGATCGGCGCCTGCTCACGACGACGGACGATCGCGCGCGCGATCGCGTTCGCGTGTCGCTCCTCGCCGAAGTCGCGCAGCGCGCGCGCCAGGCGCCGCTCGTCCCAGTCGCTGACGACCTCGCGCGCGCTCAGCGGCTGTGTGGGGTCCATCCGCATGTCAAGGGGCGCGTCGTAGGAGTAGGAGAAGCCGCGCTCGCGCGTGTCGACCTGCATCGAGGACATCCCGAGGTCGAAATACGCCGCGTCGCCCGGCAGTTCCTCCTCGGCCAGCAGCTCGAGCGCCTCGGCATAGCCGGCGCGGATGAAGCGAACGGAGCACTCGACGTCATCGGCGAGCGCCGCGAAGCGTTCCTCCGCGAGCGGGTCGCGATCGATCGCCACGAGCGTGCCGCGCGCGCCGAGGCGCTCGGCCACGAGCCGCGCGTGACCGCCGTCGCCGAACGTACAGTCGATCGCCGTCTGGCCCGGCTGCACGTCGAGCAGTCCCAGCAGCTCGTCCGCGAGCACAGGAACGTGTCCGGCGCGGACGTCGTCCCGGGCGGCGTCGCCCGCGAGCGACCGCACGTTGCCCGCTTCGCCGCCGCGGGCGGCGATCCGCCCGCGCGACGCGCGTCGCTGTGTCCGTCTCATCTCAAGCAGTGTCGTCGACATGCGCGGTTATCTCGGCCACACCGCTCAACAGCGCGGGCCGGTGGTCGTCCCAGCGATCTCTGCTCCACAGCTCCAGTCGGTCGCCAGCCCCGACGACGACGACCTCCTTCTGCAAGTGCGCGTGCTCACCGAGGAAGCTCGGCACCATGATCCGCCCCGCGGCGTCGAGATCGGCGTCGTGGGAGCTGCCATAGAAGAAGCGCTCGAGCTCGGTGCGACGCGGCGACAGCGGCGGCAGCTCGGCGAGCGCGCGGCGGCTGTAGCGGTCGTACTCCTCCGGATGCCAGACGCCAACGCACGGCTTCAGGTCGACCGGCATCGCGAGCACGACCCCCTCTGAGAGCGCCGACCGATAGCGGGCGGGCACGGTCAGGCGGTTCTTTGCGTCGAGCGTATGGTCGAACGTGCCACGAAAGGGGACCACTTGTCGGACTCCGGGATCGAATACCGAGCCGAGGTGGAGGAGTGGGAGGAGCCCCTCCACCCCGGCTCGCTGCCGCGAACATACCCCACTTCCTCCCACAACGCAACCCTTTTTGCACATTTTCTCCCACCACGCCCCCCATCGACCCCCGCTCGGTCAAAACTCCCGTGGATCCGGGCGGCGACCCGACCCTGGACGAGCTCGATGTCCGACGGCGACCTGCAAGCACGCGTGCAGATCGCGCTCGCGCAATGCGGGTTGCCCGCGGCCGCGGCCGCGGACGCGGGACGCGAGTCGGACCGCGGGCTCCGACGCGAGTCGGCCCGCGGGCCCCGACGCGAGTCGGGCCGCGCGTGCTCGGGCCGGGCGCGTCAAGCGCGTCGGAGTCGCCCGTGCAGGAGATACGATCGCGCGCAATGTCCGTCAATCGAGGAGTCCTCGCCGGCGCGCTCGCGACGCTCCTTGCCGCCGGATCGTTGGCCGTCGCGGGCTGCGGCTCGGGTTCGCCTGGATCGTCGGTCGACCCAGCAAGCGCCGTGCCGGCGTCGGCGCCGTTGTACGCGGGCGCGGTGGTGCGGCCGACCGGCTCGCTGCAGGCCGCCGCGCGGGCATCGGCGCAGGCGCTCACGCACCAGCCCGACCCGTACCTGCGCCTGCTCGGAGCGCTGCAGACGCCGGGCGCCGGGAAGCTTGACTTCGGCAAGGACGTGGCGCCATGGCTCGGGCCGCGCGCGGGCGTGTTCCTGACGGCGACGGGAGGCTCGGAGGAAGGCGCGGTCAATCGTCTGGTGACGCTGCTCGAGCATGGCGTGCTCGGCTCGTCCGCGGGTGCCTTCCCGTTCGCCGACCGCTCGGTCGAAGGGGCGATCGTGCTCGACACGCGCGATGCAGCCAAGGCCCGCTCGTTCGTTCAGGAGCTCGCGACTCGCGCCGGCGCGCGCCCGGCGAGCTACCGCGGGATCTCCTACCGCGCGACCGCCAACGGGATCGCGTTTGCGATCGTCGCGCGACTCGTCGTGATCGGCACCGACTCGGGCGTACGCGCCGTGATCGACACGACCTCCGGCGGCCCCGCGCTCGCAAGCGCCCCGGCGTACTCCAAGCTCGCCGCAGCCGCGCCGAGCGGCGGGCTGGCGAACGTATACGCCAACGCGGGGGCGTTCGGCGGCAACGGCGCGCAGCGGCCGGTCTCTGGCCTCGCGCTGCTGGCCGGCAGCGGCTACGTCAACGCGACGCTCGTCCCGGCGCGATCCTCGATCACGGTCGATGTCGATGCGCTGCCGGCGCAGCCGGGCGGAGCCCCTGGCGGTCTGTTCTCCTCGAGCTCACAGGCCTCGCGCGCACTCGGCGAACTGCCGGGTGAATCGTGGCTCGCCGTCGGCCTCGGCGACGTCGGGCACACGCTCGGCGCCGACGTCGGCGCGATCGAAGGCCTCGCGTCGCTGGGAGGCAATGGGGCTGCGACGAGCGCCGAATCGACGAGCGGTGGCTTCAGCGTCAAGGGCCTGCTCGCTGGAATCCTCGCGCCGCTGCGAGCGCTCGGCGGCGAAGACGCCGCGACGCGCCAGGAGTTCGCCAGCTGGATGGGCTCGGCCGGGCTGTTCACATCGGGCACGGGTCTGCTGGAACTGCGCGGCGGCGCGGTGATCGATTCAAACGACGCCGCTCGATCGCGTTCGGCGGTCGGTCTGCTCGGCGCGATTCTGCGACGTGGTGGCGCGTCGGTTCAGACCACCAAGATCCCGGGCACCGAAGCGGCGGTGGCGATCCACCTGAGTGGCCTGCCGGCCGAGCTCGACGTCGCCGCCGGACGATCCTCGAACGGGCGTGCCAAGTTCGTCATCGGCCTCGGCGAACAGTCGATCGAGACGGCACTGAAACCGTCGAGCACGGTCTCCGGCGCGGCGGCGTTCGGGACGGCCTCCGCTGCACTCGGCCAGGGCTTTGCGCCAACCGCGATCGTCGACTTCCCGACGCTGCTGGGCCTGTTCGAAGGGGTCGGCCTCAGCGAAGACCCGTCGGTCGCGCCGTTCGTGCCCTACCTGCGGTCGCTGACGACGTTGTCGGTCGGCGAGCGCAGCCTCGGCAACGGGATCGCGCGCGTGCGCGTAGTGGTCGGGTTGCAGAGCGCTGGCTGAGCCACCTGCGCTCGGGCGTGCTCACGCTCAGCGGACGTTGACGGCGCGCACGAACCGGACGCGCCCGGCGACGATCCGGTCGATGCCGTAGCGCGTGAACGTCGGTTCGCCGTCGGCGTCGATCGAGAAGCGACCAAGCGGCGAGTCCTGTTCGGGCATCGAGAAGAACGCTTCGATCACCGACTGGCGATCGTTCCCGTGAGCGCCGGCGCGGCGGATTGCCTCGAGCGCGATGCTCATCGCCTCATACCCGTAAAGCGCGTACGGGCCGGGGCGACCACCGAAGCGCTGCCGGTAGTCGGCCAGCACGCGCGTCGCCGACGGCGGATAGTCGGCGAGCGTCAGCAGGGGCGCCGTCAGGTAGGTGTTGCTGCCCGCCGGTCCGATCGCCGTCGCGAACGCTTCGGTGGCGAGGCTGCTCGATCCGAGCAACCGCAGCCCCGGGTCGGCCGCGTGAAGAGCGTGCCACAGCGCAACCGTGCCTTCGCTCGCGCCGCCGGCGAAGAACACCGCGTCGGCTCCGCTGCGCTGGATCTTTTCGATCTCGCCCGCGTAGGTGCTGCCGGCGGCGACGGCGACGCTGTCGTGCGCGGCGACGGCGACCCCCGCCCGCGCGGCTTCGCCGGCGACGAGTTCGGCCAGCGGCACCTCGAACGCGTTCTGGTCGTCGAGCACGTAGAGCTTGCGCACGTGCTGGCTGCGCATCAACGCGACCTGCGCGAGCGCCTGCGCGGGGTCTCCGAGCTGCAGCCGGGCGAACGTGCGTTTGCCGCTCGGGTAGAAGCGCTGCGGCTCGTCCTGCCCGGCGTCGCGCGAAGACGTCAGCCCGACATAAGGACTTCCCGGACTGACCTGCAGGATGCCGGCGGCGTTGATCAGCGGGAGCGAGACAGCGGTGGCCTGCGACCCGAGCTCGCCCAGGTAGGCGATCGTGCTCGTGTCCTGCGCGGCGATCTTTGCGTCGTTCGCCGTCGCTCCCGGATCGAGACCGCCGGTCTTCGGATTGGAGTCGTCGAGCGAGACGTAGCCGATTTTCAGAGGGCCGATCCGCCCGCCGGCCTGCGCCAGGGCGAGCTTCTCGCCGTTTACGATTTCCGACGAGGCGGCTCCGTCGGGGCCCTGCAGCGGCAGGCTCGAGTAGACGGCGAGCTGGTTGCCCGCGGTTTCACTGGCTCCCGAGACGCCGACCCCACCGCAGCCCGCGAGCCCCGGCGCGACCGCGGCTACAGCGGCTACGGACAGCCAGCGCGCGCGCACGCTCGGCTAGCTGCGGCGGCCGGGAAGGTAGCCCGTAAGGATTCTCAGCGTCGCACCGACGAGGATGATCGCGGTCGCGAGCAGGAACGCGTCGAAGCCCGTCGCGCCGAGCGCCCACAACACGATCCAAACGACGAGCCCGGCTGTCACGGTGAGGATCAATCCCATGCGGGGCGAATCCTAGCTCGCGACCGGATCGCCCGGCGCTAGCCCGGCGGCGAGCTCGGCGACCACCGCGCCGACCGCGGCGGCTGGGTCATCGCTCTCGCCGGCGGCCCGGACGAGCCGCGTCCCGACGATCACGCCGTCGGCACCGGCATGGGCGGCCTGACGCGCGTGGTCGGGCGTGCTGATCCCGAACCCGAGAGCGACCGGAGCGGCGGTGCTCGCCTTGGTGCGCGCGACGACATCGGCGAAGCTGTCGTGCATCGCGCGGCGCTCGCCAGTCGTGCCGACAACCGAGACGGTGTACACGAAACCGCGCGCGCGAGCGCCGATCGCGCGCAGGCGCTCGTCGGGGGTCGTCGGCGCGACGAGCGGGACGAGCGCGAGCCCGTGCGACTCGCACGCGTCGTGCACCGAGGCGGCCTCCTCGAAGGGCAGGTCCGGCACGATCAGCCCGCACGCCCCACTGCGGGCAAGCCGCTCGACAAATGCGTCGACGCCGGGCGCGAAGACCATGTTCGCGTAGCACATCATGACGACCGGGACGCTCGGCGCGAGCGCGCGTGCGACCTCCAGCACGCCCGCGATGTTCGCGCCGGCTGCGAGGGCTTGCGTGCCGGCGGCATGGATCACCGGCCCGTCGGCGAGCGGGTCGCTGTACGGAACGCCGAGCTCGAGCATGTCGGCACCGGCGCGCACGCACGCCTCGCCGATCGCCGCCGACTGCGCGAGCGTCGGATAGCCGGCCATCAGGTAGGGCATCAGCGCCGCGCGTCCGGACGCATGCTCGAACGCACCGGCGATCCGCTCGACGCCGGTCGCCTGCTCAGCGACCATCGCCGGCGCCACCGAGCACCTCGGCCAGGTCCTTGTCGCCGCGCCCGGACAGGCACACGAGGTCGAGCTCGCCGTCGCGCTGCGCGAGCACCCAGGCGAGCGCGTGTGCGGTCTCCAGGGCGGGCACGATGCCGTCGAGCTCGGCCAGGCGGCGGAAGGCCTCGACCGCCTCCTCATCGGTCACAGCGACGTAGCGCGCGCGGCCGCTGTCGCGCAGGAACGCGTGCTGTGGCCCGGTCCCGGGGTAGTCCAGACCGGCGGAGATCGAGTGCGCTTCGACGATCTGCCCCTCCTCGTCCTGCATCACCGCCGAACGCGAGCCGTGCAGAATCCCGGCGCGACCGCCGACCGTGAGCGGCGCCCCGTGGCGCGGCGTATCGGTCCCGTCCCCGCCGGCCTCCACGCCCACGAGCTCGACGTCCGCGTCGTCGATGAACGCCGCGAACGTTCCGATCGCGTTGGAGCCGCCGCCGACGCAGGCGACGACGCGAGCCGGGAGCCTGCCCTCGACGTCGAGCAGCTGCGCGCGCGCCTCGTCGCCGATCACGCGCTGCAGGTCGCGCACGAGCGACGGGTAAGGCGCGGGGCCGACGGCCGAGCCGATCACGTAATGGGTGCTCTGCACGTTGGTCACCCAGTCGCGGATCGCCGCGGACGTCGCCTCCTTGAGCGTCCTCGCGCCGGCGTCGACCGGCTGCACGCTCGCGCCGAGCAGCTGCATCCGCTGCACGTTGGGATGCTGGCGTCGCATGTCCTCTACGCCCATGTAGATGACGCACTCGAGATCGAGCAGCGCGCAGACGGTCGCGGTCGCGACGCCGTGCTGGCCCGCGCCCGTCTCGGCAATGACCCGCTGCTTGCCCATGCGCCTGGCAAGCAGCGCCTGCCCGAGCGCGTTGTTGAGCTTGTGCGAGCCGGTGTGGTTGAGATCCTCGCGCTTGAGGTAGATCGGGCGACCGAGCAGCTGCGACATCCCGCGCGCGCGGTACAGCGGTGTCGGCCGGCCGCCGAAGTCGCGCAGCAGCGCGTCGAGCTCACCCCGGTAGGCGGGATCGACGCGCGCCTGCGCCCACGCCCGCTCGAGCTCGGCGAGCGCCGGCATCAGCGTCTCGGGCACGTACTGTCCGCCGTATACGCCGAAGTGATGCTCGACGAGCTGCAAGTCCGCCGGGTCGGCAGTCACGAACCGTCCTCGGCGACCGTAGCGGCCGCGAGATCGTCCTCGGCTGGCCGCGCCGAGCGCGCGACGGCATCGAAGAACGCGCGCAGGCGCTCGGGGTCCTTGCGGCCGGGCGCGGCCTCGGTGCCGCTCGCCGTGTCGACGGCGTAGGGATGCACGGTGGCGATCGCCGCGCCGACATTGTGCGCGTCCAGACCACCGCTCAGGATCAGCGGGACGCGCGAGCGGCGAGCGCGAATGAGCTCCCAGTCAAAGGTCTCCCCCGTGCCTCCGCGCAGAGCGCGCCTGTGCGGGTCCTTGGCGCGTGCGTCGAGCAGATGGAAGTCGACGTGGAAACGCTCGAGGTCGCGCACGTCGCCGGGTCCGGACACCTGCGCAGCCTTGATCACGCGGGCGCCCGTCCGGCGCGCGGCCTCGGCGCAGAACGAGGGACCCTCGTCGCCGCTGAACTGCAGCAGCGTCAGGCCGATCTCGTCGCTCAACGAGACCACACGATCGAGCGGAGCGTTGACGAACACGCCGCACGGCTCCGCCCTGCGGCGCAGCGCGGAGGCGATCCCAACGGCCTCCTCGGGCGAGCAGCTGCGCGGGCTCTGCTCGTAGAAGATCATCCCCAGCGCCCACGCGCCCAGCTCGCTCGCGAGCTCGGCGTCGGGCAGGTTCGTCAGCCCGCAGATCTTCACCTTCGGGGGCGCGTCAGGCACGCCTCCAACGGTAGCGGGCGCCTAGCCTTCGGGCGTGCTCGCGTTGGGGACCGAGTTCGGGCGGCTGGCGAGCGTGACGCTGACCGTCTTGTGTTCGTAGCCGCCTTTGCCGTTCGCGCGTTCGAGCCCGACCGTGACCTTGTCGCCCGGCTTCTTGGCCGAGATGTCGTTGGCGAGGTCTTCGGAGCTGTTGACCTGCTTGCCGTCGATCGACACGATGATGTCGCCGCCGACTGCGACCTGGCCGCCTTCGGTGCTGCCGCTGACGTTGCCACCGCGGATGCCGGCCCGTTCGGCGGGCGTCCCCTTCTGCACGCTCTGCACGAGCGCGCCGCTCTTGACCGGCAGGTTGAGAGCCGAAAGCGAGCCGTCGATCGTCAACGACGTCAGCCCGATGTAGGCGCCGCGGACCGTTCCGCCTTTCTCCAGCTGGGAGATCTCGGACTTCGCGGTGTCGATCGGCACGGCGAACCCGATTCCGACGCTCCCGCCGCCCGAGCCGCCCGTCTCGATCTGCGAGTTGATCCCGATCACGCGACCTGACGCGTCGAGCAGCGGACCGCCCGAGTTGCCCGGGTTGATCGGCGCGTCGGTCTGCAGGACGTTGTCGATCGCGAAGCCGTTCGGGGCCGTGATCTGTCGCTGCAGCGCCGAGATGACGCCTGTCGTGAGCGTGCGTTCGAGGTCGAACGGGTTGCCGATCGCGAGCACGGGGTCTCCGACCTGGACGCCGCTCGAGGTGCCAAGCGTGAGCGGATGCAAAGTCAGACCATCGGGGTGAATCCGCAGCACCGCAAGATCGTTTGAGGGGTCCTTGCCGACGACCTGCGCGTTGACCGTCTTGCCCTTTTCGAAGCTGACGGTCACCTTGATCGCGTTCTCGACGACGTGGTAGTTGGTCAGGATCGTGCCGTTGTTGTCGATCACGATGCCAGAACCGGTCGCCTGGCCCTGACGCTGCGTTTCACCCCCGCCGAACAGGTTGAACGGCGATTCGCTCTTCTGCACGATCGTCGATGTCACGAACGCGACGCCAGGGGCATCTTTGACATATATGTCGTGCGGCGTCAGGCCCTTGCTCTGCTGCGAGGCGTTCGACGGAGCGATCGGGGTCGCCTGCACGGTCGTCACCGTCTTTTCACTGCCGCCCAGATCGCCCGCGGCGGCGATGACCGCGACGACGATGCCTCCGCCGATCAGGGCGGAGACGAACGGAACGAGGAACAGGCGTCTCATGGACAGTGATGATGAGAGGAGGCGATGAAGACGAACTAAAGCCTATGCGCGGTATCTCTGATCGCCGTCGAGCAGGGCGTCCAGCGCCTGCGCAGGGTCCGCAGCCCGCATCAACGACTCACCGACGAGCACGGCGTCGACTCCTTCGCGCTCGAGCTGGCGCAGCTGCTCGGTCGAGCCGATGCCGGACTCCGAGACGACGACGACGCCGTCGGGTATTGCTTGGCGCAGGGCCCGGGTCCTGGCGAGGTCGACGCTGAAGTCGCGCAGGTCGCGGTTGTTGATCCCGACGATCTCTGGCTTCAGCGCGAGGGCGCGCTCGAGCTCGCCGGCGTCGTGCACCTCCACGAGCACGTCGAGACCGAGTGCGCGTGCGCCGTCGTGCAGGGAGGCGAGCTCGGAGTCGCCAAGCGCAGCGACGATCAGCAGCGCCGCGTCGGCACCGGCGAGTCGAGCCTCGAGCAGCTGGTAGCGGTCGACGACGAAGTCCTTGCGCAGGATCGGAAGCTCGGTCGCGGCGCGCGCCGCGCGGAGGTCGTCGAGTGAGCCGCCGAAGCTCGGTCCCTCGGTGAGCACCGACAGGGCCCTCGCCCCGCCGCGCTCGTACG